>DATARY010000116.1:0-32829 GCA_036263935.1 Mycobacterium sp. | reverse complement strand
CGGCGATACTACGGCCTGGTCACGGGAAGCCTTAAATTGGATTTGAATCCGTGGGCGCCGGTACAGTCTTGGCTTGCACCGCATGCGGGCGTAGCTCAATGGTAGAGCCCTAGTCTTCCAAACTAGCTACGCGGGTTCGATTCCCGTCGCCCGCTCCACCAGCACTGTCGAACATCAGTTCGACAGCTTCACCGGTCCCATACCACCGCACGTTTTGTCGGTGCGCGGGGCCGCCCTGAAGGACAACGTCAGGCGCTGGCGGCCGACCTCACACCTTTTCCAGCTTCTTGATATCGCTGCGTATGCCGAACCCGGAAACGATCTCCATGACACCGATGATGATCAACCAAATGCCGGCCACCAGAGCCAACGTGACAATCGAGTCAAACGGGTAGGCAAGCACCACGATGCCCGCGATGATGCTGATGATTCCGAAGAAAATCGCCCATCCCCGGCCGGGAAACCCGGACTCGCTGAGCGCAAATGCCAGTGTCGACACCCCGCGGAACACGAACCCGACCGCGATCCAGATGGCGAGCAAGAGAATCGCATAGCCCTCACCAAAGTGGCGAAATGCGAGCACCGCCAGGACAAGTGACGCAGCGCCACTGATCAGCAGCAAGATTCTGCTGCCCCCCGGGAGCGGCAGGCTGAATGCGCCGATGAGCTGCCAGAGACCGGATACCACCAGATACACGCCGAACAACACCGCAGCGACAACGATCGAAGGCCCGGGCCAAACCAGGAAGACAACCCCTAGGATTACGACGACGACACCCGACACGATCGCCGACGCCCACAGGCGTTGCAGCAGATGCGGGGCAGGACGGGTGGTGTTGAGTACATCAGTCATAGCATCGCCTCACATATCTGGTGGAGTTGCCACGTGATCAGTGATGTTAGCGCCAGGGCATAGGCGCACAACGCGAAAGCCGCCGCAATGCCCATGGCCTGGTTTCTCGCGTTAGCGGCCCACAGGGCCGCCCAATAGGGTGTGGCGTATCGGCTCAACGTTTTATGCGGGCACCGGGAATCGCCTGTGCCGGTAATCAACTCACCACCGACTTCAGCGCATCGGCGGTGACGTGCGCTTGCCACGACGGCTTCGCCTGCTCGCCGACCGCCTTGTCTTTGAGTTCATCAGCGGCCGTGCGCGCGTTCGCTGCATCGGTCTCAAGCTGTTCCCTTGTTCCCTGCCGGGCAGCCTTGAGCCTTTCTGCCACGTTTTTCGCGTTTTCGGAGATGTTTTCGAACCGTGCGGTCAGATCGACGTCTGCCACGGGGCCCTCCTTCGATTGGTCGGCTCGCGGCCGATCGAGTCGATCCTCGGTCACTGCCGAGGTGCCGTCATTGTTTGGCGCGACACGATCTTGGACCCAAGATTGGTGGCGGCGATAACGACGGCCATCGCGTCTGACCGGTCAGTGTCACCACACCGCCCGTGACGTAAGCCTGCCTGGTGAAAACGAGTATGCCTCTACTCACAACGTCGAACGATTCTCCAGCCACGATCAGCCCATGAAGGTTCTCGTCACGGGCGGGACGGGCTTCACCGGCTCCCATACGGTGTGCGCGCTTGTCGCTGCGGGTCACGAGGTACGGCTCCTGGTGCGCGACGCCGACAAGGTCCGCCGCGTCTTTGAGCCGCACGGCTTCGTCCCCGCCGACCTGGTGGTCGGCGACATGACCGACGCGGTGGCGGTCCGCGAAGCAATTGTCGGCTGCGACGGCGTGGTCCACACCGCCGCGCTCGTGGACCTACGCCGTGCCGCGGCGCGGCTGGTCGAGGACACGAACGCACGCGGCGTCGAGCTGGTGGTGGGCGGCGCCGCGCATCGCGGACTCGCCAGCATCGTGCACGTTTCGAGCCTCGGGGTGTTCTTCGTGCCGGGCGGGCCGCCCCTGACACCCCAGCTGCCCGTCGCACCCGGTACCACCGCGTACGCACGTTCGAAGGCGCATGCGGAGGTCTACGTGCGGCGGCTACAGGACGACGGGGCGCCGATCAGCATCTGCTATCCCGCGGCCATCGTCGGACCCGACGACCCCGGCTTGAGCGTGCCGAACATCGGTCTCTTGTCCTTCATGCGCGACCTCTGGTTGATCACGTCGGGCGGTATCCAGGTTGCCGATGTCCGCGACGTCGCCGCGTTGCATGTGACGCTGCTCGAGCTGCCCGCCGGGGCGCACCGATACGCGGCGGCCGCCGAGATGCTGTCGTGGGACGAGCTCTATCAGCTGTGTGTCCGCCTCACCGGGCTCAACATGCGACGCATCCGAGTGCCCGGCGCCCTGTTGCGCGCGGCCGGCTCCGTCGGCGATGTGGTGAAACGCTTCCACGACTTCGATTTCCCGCTGACCCGCGACACGATGGAGTTCACAACGCGCTGGCCCGGAGCCGACGCGGAACGAACCACCCGCGAGCTCGGGCTCGTCTTCCGAGACGTCGAAGCCACATACCGCGACACATTGACGTGGATGTACAACGCGGGTCATCTCACTGCGACACAGGTCGGGAAGCTCGCCGAACAGGCGGTCAGATCATGAAGTTCGCATTCAACATGCCGCACACGATGCGGCTGAAAGCGCTGACGCAACCGTGGGAGTTCGACGTGACGGGCGCGGACCAGGCCGTGATGGCGCGACGCGCCGAAGAGCTGGGCTACGACATGATCGCCGTCCCAGAGCATTTCGTCGTTCCGAATACCCACGTGGAGTTGTCGGGTCCGCACTACTTCCATTCGACCGTCGCGCAAGCGTTCGTCGCGGGTGCCACGCAACGCATCGCTGTGAACTCATGCGTGACGCTGCTGCCGCTGCAGCACCCCGTCGTCCTCGCGAAGGCATTGTCAACCGCGGACTGGATGAGCAGCGGGCGCATCATGGTCTCCTTCGGAGTCGGTTGGGACGCAGAGGAATTCGAGATTTTGGGCGTGCCCTTCCATGAGCGGGGACGGTTGGCCGATGAGTACCTCACGGCGATCATCGAACTGTGGACCAGCGAATCGCCAAGCTTCGAGGGAAAGTACGTGTCTTTCCAGAATGTGGCGTTCGAGCCGAAACCTGTACAGAAGCCGCATCTGCCGATCTGGATCGGCGGAGATGCCAAAGCAGCGCTGCGGCGTGCGGCGAAATTCGCCTCCGGCTGGCTGCCATTCCTCACAACGCCGGAAGACATTCCCGCGGGGATCGAATACATCAAATCGCAGCCGACGTTCGAGGGTGGGCCGTTCGAGGTGTGCTACGGCCTGGGCACGTCACTGGTCGGGGAGGGACATGTGATCGCGGACGACCCCACCCAACGGCCCGGGATGAAGGCTGAGGAGCTCATCGACAAACTCGGCACGTTCTCGGAACTGGGCGTGACGATGAGTTCGGTGCCCATCCCGCCGGTGACGGACGTCAACGCCTACCTCGATTATGCGCAGTGGGTGATCGAAGCGGTCAAGCCCAACGTGCCTTGACGGAATCAGCCCTCGGCGTAACGCCGGGTAGTTCGCGCGCCCCGTGTCAGCGATTTCTGTAGGTACCCTGGACGCCATGAACGGCGTCTTGTTCGTCCTCATCATTGTGGTCATCGCCGCCATCGCGTTGGCCGTCTACTCGTCGTCGAAGGCCTCGGGCAGGCGCAACGCGACCTCCCTGGCCGATGCGAAGGCCGATGCCCGCCGCATCATCGAACGACTCGGCGGGCAGGTGCTGAACCTGACCGGCACCGACGACGCCTCCAAGCAGGCCCTGGCCGACGCGTCGGAGCGGTACACCGCCGCCTCGTCGCAGATCGACCAGGCGACCACCGGGCGGCAGGCCGCCCTGGCCAAGGAAAGCGCCGTGGAGGGGCTGTATTACGTCCGCGCCGCCCGCACCGCGATGGGCATGGATCCCGGACCGGAACTCGAATCTCTCACCGGACAGAATTCCGCGGGCACCGTGACCGAGGATCGTCGCATCAACTACGAGGGCCGCGAGATCGAGGCGTCGCCCACCCCGTCGCAGCGCACCCCGAACTACTACCCCGGCGGCCGCGTGGCAGGTCGCCCGGTGCCGGCGGGCTGGTACTCGGAGCCGTGGTGGAAGACGGCCCTGGTCGCCGGCGCGTGGGGCCTCGGATCGGTGCTGTTGTTCGACGCGCTGTTCGACGGCATGCACGGAGTCAACTACGGCGCGCAGGGTTTTGAGGGCGGCTACGGCGACGGTTACTCCGACGGCTTCGCCGCCGGGCAGGATGGGGGCGGCTGGGACGGCGGCGGCGGCGCCGATGCCAGCGGCTATGACGGTTACAGTTCCGACGGCGGCGGCTGGGACGGCGGCGGTTGGGATTCCGGCGGTGGCGACTTCGGCGGCGGGGACTTCGGCAGCTTCTGACCGCGGCGCTCGCCGACGCGAGCCCCGAACGTCACGATCGGCCGGTCAGGGTGTGGCGTCCCAAAGCACCGTGGCGACCGGTGCCCACAGCTTCGGGTCGGCGATGACCGAGACCGGGTGGTCCGGTGCACGGCGTCCCCAGATGGCGAGCATCTCCACGGCGTGCCTGGTCAGCTCCGGCGCCGCGAGCAACTCCATGCCGGTCTGGTCGTCACCGGCGATGTCCCAGCGATGAATTGCGGCTTCGCTGCGGCCGTGGGTTCGCGCCAGGGCGGCGGAGAAGGGCCGGCCGGTGAATTGATACGTCGCATCCGGTCCCCGGGCGGCGAGCCTTTCCACCGCAGTAAGTTTGCGGCTGGATTGGACAACCAATTCCTGGCGAAGTCGTTCGTCGGGCATCGCGACGAACGCGGCTTCGCGTTCGGCGAAAGTCCGCGTGGCACGGGCGGGGCGCCCGGCCAGTGCATCCTCGATCAGGTCGGCGTTCTCCTTGGCGCCGGCGGCCAGGTGCGCGACCAGGTCATGCACTGTCCATTGCGAACGGGCGGTGCGCGCCGCCGGGTCCGCGGCGGCCAGCGTCGTCATCAATTCCCAACTCTCCCTGGGCATATCCATGTTTCGCCATCCCTTCCACAGCGTGGGAAAATGAGTGCCCTTCACCTGCTAGACGCTCCGCGCCAACGAAATGTGAGATTGACGTCGTCTCGACGACGAGTTGACTCTGCGCTGAGGGCGCCACCTAGTCGCACATTCGCGACGGAAGCATCAGCCGCTCAGCGCTGGCAGGTCGGACACCAGAACAGATTGCGGCCCTCCAACTCGGCGGTGCGGATCGTGGTGCCGCACACTCGGCACGGCTCGCCCGCGCGGCGGTAGACATAGGTGCGCGGGCGGCCAACGGCGTACGAGGGCGGACCGTGATCGTCCTGCGGTCGGACGACGATGATCTTGCCGCGGCGCAAACCGATCTTCATCAGCTCGACCAGATCCGTCCACATCGCTTCGAATTCGGACTCGCCGATGTGGGTGCCGGGCCGGTATGGATCGATGCGATGCCGGTAGAGCAACTCGTTGCGGTACACATTGCCGATCCCCGCGATCACCGCCTGATCCATCAGCAAGCCACCAATCGGTCTGCGGGACTTGCTGATTCGCAGCCATGCCGGAGCCGGGTCGGCATCGCGGCGCAGCGGGTCGGGCCCGAGCTTGGCCACCACGTCGGCGATCTCAGGCTCCTCGATGACCTCGCACACCGTCGGGCCGCGCAGGTCGGTGCCGTACTCGGCGCCTTCCATCCGCATGCGCACCTGGCCCACCGGCGGCGGCATCGGTGTCGGCGCCTCAGTGAACGTGCCGTAGAGGCCCAGGTGCACGTGCACAACTCGGCCACCGTCGTAGTGGTGGAACAGGTGTTTGCCCCATGCGGTGGCCTTCTTGAGGATCCGGCCGTTGACGGCGGCTGCGCCGTCGCCGAACCTGCCCTGCGGACTGGAGACGACGACCGGCGCGCGACCGAATCGGCGTTGGTGCAGCCGGGCCAGCCGGTGGAGGGTATGGCCTTCAGGCATCCCTAGGCCGGGGCGCCGGGCACCGGCGGTGGCACGTGGGTGCGTTCGTACTCGTCGAGGATGTCGATGCGCCGTTGGTGCCGTTCGGCTTTCGACCACTGCGCGGTCAGGAAGGCGTCGACGATGGCCAACGCTTCTGGCACCGTGTGCATGCGGGCGCCGATGCCGATCACCTGTGCGTTGTTGTGCTGACGGGCCAGGGTCGCAGTCTCCACGCTCCATCCGAGCGCGCAGCGGATGCCCGGCACCTTGTTGGCCGCGATCTGTTCGCCATTGCCGGAACCGCCGATCACGATGCCGAGGCCCTCCGGGTCCGCCAGGGTCTTCAACGCCGCCGCAATACAGAACGCCGGGTAGTCGTCCTCGGCGTCGTACGTGAAAGCCCCGCAGTCGACGGGCTCGTGCCCGTTATCACGGAGGTGTTCGATAATGGCCTGCTTGAGTTCGAAGCCCGCGTGGTCAGAGCCCAGGTAGACGCGCATGGCGGTCATTCTGGCAGACGCACACTTCGCTCAACCTCAGGCCGCGTCACGGCTTTCAGTTCGTCGAGCGACTCCCGGATGAATGCTGTCAAGCCCCGGTCGTCGGTCTCGCCCAGCCAGCGCTCGAAGGCGATCTTGAACACTGCCACACCTGCTTCGGCGGTCAGGCTGGCCGCGGGCTCGGTGACGCCGCGCCGCCGCAGCGCGTCGGCCAACGCCGAGGCGAGAGACGCGAGCTTGATCAACTCACGCTCCTGCAACCCAGCGTTGGCGGCGATCACCGCCTGCCGCTTCCTGGCGCGCTCGTGGCGCCCTTCAAAAATCGGGCTGGCCGCCTCAAGGGCCGCCGCGACCGCGTCGATCGGCGCCGCGGAGTCCGGCGCGCCGGCCACGTGCTGCACGAACAGTTCGTGCAGGGCGCCTTCACCCCAGAACAACACCTCGCGCTTGTCGGCGAAGTGCCGGAAGAACGTTCGTTCCGTCAGGCCGGCGCGCTCGGCGATCTCTGCAACGGTGACCTGATCGAAGCCGCGTTCGGCGTAGAGCTCCAGGGCCGCCTGCTCGAGGCGGCCACGCGCGTTGGGCTCCCAGCGACCCATGCGGCGATCTTAAGGGAATGACAGCGACTGACATCGAGTTGTAGGCTGATGACAGCGACTGACATCGCATCGACAGGAGGTCATTTCCATGCAGGTATTCGTCACTGGCGCGTCGGGGTTCATCGGCTCCGCCGTCGTTGCTGAGCTGATAGCGGCCGGACACGACGTCGTCGGCCTCGCTCGTTCGGATTCCTCAGCCGACGCGCTCGCCGCGGCAGGAGCCACGGTCCACCGGGGTGATCTCGACGACCTGGACAGCCTGCGCGCCGGCGCCGCCAACGCGGACGGGGTCATCCACTTGGCGTTCATTCACGACTTCGACAATTACGCCGGCGCCGGCGACACGGATCGACGCGCCATCGAGACGATCGGCGAGACGCTCGCGGGTTCCGACCGGCCCTTCGTCGTCACCTCGGGGATGGTGGGCTTTCCGGCGGGCCGCGTGCTCACCGAGAACGACGCAGCCGACCCCGCGTTCCCGCGGGCCTCGGAAACGGCGCTGTCGTTCAGCTCGCGCGGCGTGCGCGTCTCCGCGTTGCGGCTGCCGCCGTCGGTGCACGGCGAACATGATCACGGCTTCGTCCCGCGCCTGATCGCGACCGCCTACGAGAAGGGCGTCTCGGCCTACCCCGGCGACGGGTCCAACCGCTGGCCGGCCGTGCATCGATTCGACGCCGCGCGGCTGTTCCGGCTGGCCCTGGAAGCAGCCCCTGCGGGTGCACGGCTGCACGCCGTCGGCGATGAGGGCATCCCGGTCCGCGACATCGCCGACGTTATCGGCCGGCAGCTGCAGGTGCCGGTGACCGGTGTCCCGCTCGAGAATGCGACAGCTCATTTCGGCTGGCTCGGCGGCTTCTTCTCGCTGGACCTGCCTGCCTCCAGCGCGGCCACCCGCGAACTGCTGGGGTGGGAACCGACGCACCCCGGGCTCCTCGACGATCTCGAGCGGCGCCACTACTTCGATGATGTGGCCGCCTAGCCATGCCGGCCGGGGTTTTGATTGCGCCGAACCGCAGCTCTGCCAACGTCGTTGACGACGCCGTCGAACAGGCGCGGCGCGCGTATGACGTCGGGGTCCGACAGCTATGGCTCGGCCAGCAATTCGACTATGACGCAATCGGTTTGGCGGCGCTGATCGGCGCGGCCGTCCCCGGTGTGGCGGTGGGGACATCCGTTGTGCCGATCAATCCGCGCCATCCACTGATCGTCGCCGCGGCGGCGCAGACGGCCCAGGCCGCCACGCATGGCAGGTTCAGTCTCGGCGTTGGTCTGGGAGTGCCGTTCGTCGAGGAGTTGGTCTTCGGCCTGTCGACGAGCAATACCGTGCAGAGATTGCACGAGTACCTGACGGTATTGCGGGCCGTTCGTGATGATCGCACCGTGAACTTCCACGGCGCCCGGGTGACAGCCGTCGATCCCGGGGTGTTGCCCGTCGCGCTCGCCGGTGCGACCCCCTTCCCGCTCTACGTGGCGGCGATGGGGCCCCGTGCGCTGCGCGTCGCCGGTGAGTTGGCCGACGGCACGATTCCCGCCAACGCTGGCCCGCGCACCATCGAAGGATTCATCGCACCGACGATTGCGCAGGCGGCCTCTGACGCCGGGCGGCCGCGCCCCCGCGTCATCGCGATGGTCAGCGTCGCGGTCACCGACGACGTCGATGCCGCTCGCGCCGCCGCCGCCGAAAGCCTCGCCCTGTACGACACGATCCCCTCCTACCAGAAGGTGTTCGCGCGCGAGGGAGTGTCCTCAGCGGTCGAGCTTGCCGTGCTCGGCACCGCAGAAACGGTGTCCCGCCGGCTGAAGACCTACATCGACGCCGGAGCGACCGAGCTGGCCCTGCTGCCGTTGCAGACCGACTCGGCTGACCTGCAGCGCGTGTGGGAAGTGGCTGCCGCGTTCTAGTCGAACGTCGGGGGCTCGGTGCGCGTCCGCTTGAGCTCCCAGAAGTGCGGGTACGACGCGAATGTCACCGAGGCGTCCCACAGCTTGCCCGCCTCCTCGCCGCGCGGGATCTTCGATAGCACCGGCCCGAAGAACGCCACGCCGTTGACGTGGATCGTCGGGGTGCCGACGTCGTCGCCGACCGCGTCCATGCCCTCGTGATGGCTCTTGCGCAGAGCCTCGTCGTATGTGTCCGTCGTCGCCGCCTCGGCCAGCTCGGCCGGCAGCCCGACCTCCTCGAGCGATTCCTTGATGACAGTTGTGAAATCGGGGTCGAAGTCTCGATAGCTCTGATTGTGGATCCGGGTGCTCATCGCCGTGTAGAGCGGCGCGAGAATCTCCGGGCCCTTGGCCTGCTCAGCGGCGATGGCCACTCGCACCGGCTTCCAGGCCTGCTTCAGGCCTTCGCGGTACTCCTCGGACAGGTCCTTGTTCTCGTTGAGGATCGCAAGGCTCATGACGTGGAACTTCACCTCGATATCGCGGACCTTCTCGACCTCGAGGATCCAGCGCGACGTGATCCAGCACCAGGGGCACAGCGGGTCGAACCAGAAATCGGCAACAGACTTCTCGGGCATGCGAATCCTCCAGGGGTCGACGACAGTCCTCCGTACGGCACAACGATGCAACGCAAGCCGCTGTTCCCGTCAGCCGATAGGTTGGACCAGTGGCACTTCCCAATCTGACCCGCGAGCAGGCCCTCGAACGGGCCGCGCTCGTCACCGTCGACAACTACCGGATCAGCCTCGACCTCACCGATGGCAAGGGGCGACCCGGTGAGCGCACGTTCCGCTCGGTGACGACGGTGGAGTTCGAGGCGCTCGAGGGTGCCGACACCTACATCGACCTGGCCGCCGACACCGTCCGCAGCGCCACCCTCAACGGGCGTGACATCGACGTTTCGGGCTACGACGAATCCACCGGGATCCCGCTGACCGGCCTGGCGCGGGACAACGTGCTCGTCGTGGACGCCGACTGCCGGTACTCCAACACCGGTGAGGGCCTGCACCGGTTTGTCGACCCCGTCGACAACGAGGTGTACCTGTACTCGCAGTTCGAAACGGCGGACGCCAAGCGGATGTTCGCGTGCTTCGACCAGCCCGACCTGAAGGCCGCTTTTGACATCACCGTCACCGCGCCCGCCCATTGGGAGGTGGTGTCCAACGGCGCCACCGTCAGCGCCGACGACGGGACACGCACCTTTGCGACCACGCCCCTGATGAGCACGTACCTGGTGGCGCTGATCGCAGGGCCGTACGCCGTGTGGCGCGACGTCTACAGCGACGAGTACGGCGAAATACCGCTGGGCCTCTTCTGCCGCAAGTCGTTGGCGCAGTACATGGACGAAGACCGGTTGTTGACCGAGACCAAACAGGGATTCGGCTTTTACCACAACAATTTTGGCACGCCCTATGCGTTCGGCAAGTACGACCAGTTGTTCGTCCCGGAGTTCAACGCGGGCGCGATGGAGAACGCCGGCGCGGTGACCTTCCTCGAGGACTACGTCTTCCGCAGCAAGGTCACTCGGGCGTCCTATGAGCGCCGCGCCGAGACCGTGTTGCACGAGATGGCGCACATGTGGTTCGGGGACCTGGTCACCATGGAGTGGTGGGATGACCTGTGGCTCAACGAATCGTTCGCGACGTTCGCCTCGGTGCTGTGCCAGGCCGAGGCGACCGAGTACAGGCAGGCGTGGACGACATTCGCCAACGTCGAGAAGTCCTGGGCCTACCGGCAGGACCAACTGCCTTCGACCCACCCGGTGGCCGCCGACATTCCCGACTTGGCCGCCGTTGAGGTCAACTTCGACGGCATCACCTACGCCAAGGGCGCCAGCGTGCTCAAGCAGCTGGTGGCCTATGTCGGGCTGGAGGAATTCCTCGCCGGACTGCGCGACTACTTCCGCGACCACGCGTTCGGCAACGCGACGTTCGGTGATCTGCTCGGCGCGCTGGAGAAGGCCTCTGGCCGTGACCTTTCCGGCTGGGGACAGCAGTGGCTCAAGACCACCGGACTGAACACACTGCGCGCGGATTTCGACATCGACGCCGACGGGCGGTTCAGCCGCTTCGCCGTCACGCAGAGCGGCGCGCAGCCCGGTGCCGGTGAGACCCGGGTGCACCGGCTGGCGGTCGGGATCTACGACGACGACGGCTCCGGAAAGCTGACGCGCGTGCATCGCGAGGAACTCGACGTCGACGGATCGAGTACGGATGTTCCCGCGCTGCAAGGAGTTTCCCGCGGAAAGTTGATTCTGATCAACGACGACGACCTGACGTACTGCTCGCTGCGGCTCGACCCGGACTCGCTGCAGACCGTGCTCACCCGAATCGCCGACATCGCCGAGCCGCTCCCCCGCACGCTGGCATGGTCTGCGGCGTGGGAGATGACGCGCGAGGCCGAGATGAAGGCGCGCGACTTCGTGTCGCTTGTGGCAGCAGGTGTGCAGGCCGAAACGGAAGTCGGCGTCGCCCAACGGCTGCTGATGCAGGCGCAGTCGGCGCTGAACTCCTACGCCGACCCCGAGTGGGCCCGCTCCGAGGGCTGGCCGGCGTTCGCCGACCGGCTGCTGGAGTTGGCCCGCGGCGCCGAAGGCGGATCAGACCACCAGCTGGCGTACGTCAACGCGCTGTGCGGCTCGGTGCTGTCGACCAGCCACACCGCGGTACTGGCCGACCTGCTCGACGGCGATCCGGCCGACCTGGGTTTGGCGGGGCTGGAGGTCGACACCGATCTGCGCTGGCGCATCGTCACCGCGTTGGCCGCGGCGGGCGCGATCGATGCCGACGGCCCGGAGACACCGTTCATCGATGCGGAGACCGAACGCGATCCGACCGCCGCGGGCAAGCGGCATGCCGCGCAGGCGTCGGCCGCGCGCCCACAACCCGCGGTCAAGGAGGCGGCCTGGCAGCAGGTCATCGAGGACGACACGCTGGCCAACATCACCGCGCGGTCGATCATCGCCGGGTTCGTTCAGCCCGGCCAGGGTGAGGTGCTGGCACCGTTCTGCGCGAAATACTTCGGCGCCATTTCCGGTGTGTGGGAACGACGTTCGAGCGAGGTCGCGCAGACCGTCGTCATCGGGTTGTACCCGTCGTGGGACATCAGCCAGGCCGGTCTGGACGCGGCGGATGCATTCCTATCCGACCCTGAGATACCGCCGCCACTGCGACGACTGGTGCTTGAGGGCCGCGCCGGTGTCGAGCGCGCGTTGCGTGCCCGCGCGTTCGACGTCAGGTGACTTCGCAACCCATCACGGTGGTGAGACGGCGGCGCTCATCACCCGCACCGCGCTGATCAGGCCGTCCATCAGGTTGCCCTCCTTGAAGGACGCCGCGGCGGCCGATACACCGAGCGGGGCGGATTCCTCGATGCCGCGGCCCTGGACGTCCGAGCCGTAGACCACTTCGATCGCATGCTGATTCGGCGAGACCGCCAGCAGCACAGCGTTGTTGGGGGTCGGCACCCTGGCCAGGATCGCGCGGGCCGTGGCCGCGGTGTCGTCGCCGAGGTCGCCGAGGTAGACCGCGAAGCGCGCCTTCGCCGCCCGGGAGCCGTACTTGAGCGCGTCGTCGAGAAAGACCAGGTCCTTCACCGGGAACGGGTAGGTCACCGACACCTCGCCGGGTTCGGTGACCCCCGAGATCCGGCCGCTTGTCGTTACGACGAATCCACGCGGCAGCTCGGCAACTTCTGCGGGCGCAACGGTTGCGACTTCACCACTTACCACTGGCGCCGCCTCCTACGCTGACGTGCGAACCATGGCCGCCGTGGCCGTGGTCGGCGGGTTCGTCGGACGCCCACAGGATCGGTGGGTGCGTCCACTCGTCGGACATCTTGTAGGTCGCCGGGTGCGGGTCCTTGCTACGCCAGATCAGCGCGGCCAAGATCGCCGTCAGCGCCAACGGCACCCCTCCGATGAGGGAATGGGCAAGTGCGGTGCTCACGACGCAAACCGTAACCTAGGCCGTGGCTAGGCCGCGCCCTCACCCAGATATCGCACCCACGCCGGGTCGAGTTCCTTGACGCTGGACAGCAACCGCCAATGCTGCCCCTTCGGCGGCACAGGCACGGCGCGCAGGGTCCAGCCCAGCTCGGCGAGCAACCGATCGGCCTTGCGGTGATTGCAGGTCGAGCAGGCCGCCACGCAGTTCTCCCACGAATGGTCACCGCCGCGGCTGCGCGGCACCACATGGTCGACGGTGTCGGCCTTGGCGCCGCAGTAGGCGCAGCGAAACCGGTCGCGATGCATCAGAGCCGCCCTGGTCATCGGGATCCGAGCCCGGTAGGGCACCCGGACGTAGGAATGCAGCCGGATCACCGACGGCACCACGATCGATCTCGTCGCCGAGTGAATCACCGGTCCGTTCGGATCATCGTGCACAACCGACGCCTTGCCACACATCAGCATGATGACCGCCCGCCGCATTGGCAGAGCGGTCAACGGTTCGTACGTGGAATTCAGCAGCAGCACCCGCCGCCGGCCCCAGATCGAGCCCTCGTGCGTACTTGGTGGATGGCTGTCGACGCTGTGCAGGACGCGCGACTGGGCATGCGTGACCGCGGGCCCGGATAAACCCGCCGCGGCCCCGTGGTTCCGGTGGCCGCGGCTCTTCTTGCGCTGCGCCATACGTCCTCCGACCGACAGTCCACCATGAATCGGCGTCAATCGCATAACAAATTGGTTCGTGTCCGCAGGTCAGTCCCGTGAACATACGGTGACGCGACCGGCTGACCGGCGCGTTCGCCAGACAAGACACAATAGAGGCGATGGACCAAGTCGAGCAGCAGTCGTTCTATGACGCGGTGGGCGGCCACGAGACATTTCACGCCATCGTGTCGCGGTTTTACCAGCTGGTGCGCGAGGACGAAATCCTGCGCCCGCTGTACCCCGAAGACGAGCTCGATGCCGCCGAGGAACGGTTGCGGATGTTCCTCGAACAGTATTGGGGTGGTCCGCGCACCTATTCCGAACAGCGCGGGCATCCCCGGCTGCGCATGCGGCATGCCCCGTTCCGGATCGGCTACATCGAACGCGACGCCTGGCTGCGCTGCATGCACACCGCCGTCGCGGAGATCGGCTCGCAAACCCTCGACGATGAGCATCGCAGGGAACTGCTGGATTACTTGGAAATGGCCGCCCACTCGATGGTGAACTCGCCGTTCTGACGGCGGTCGCGCGGCCCCGCTGACGTAGATTGGCGGCGATGACTCAGGCCAACACCGCTCTCAAGCCGTGGTGGGCGCATGCCGTGTTCTATCAGGTGTATCCGCGGTCGTTCCGCGACAGCAACCGCGACGGCGTCGGCGACCTCGACGGCGTGACCGCCAAGCTCGACTACCTCAAACTGCTGGGCGTCGACGCGATCTGGCTCAACCCGGTGATGGTCTCCCCCATGGCCGACAACGGCTATGACGTGGCGGATCCGCGCGACGTCGACCCGCTGTTCGGCGGCATCGACGCGCTCGACCGGCTGACGGACGCCGCACACCGGCTGGGCATCAAGGTGACGATGGATCTGGTGCCCAATCACACCAGCTCGGCGCATCCTTGGTTTCAGGGGGCGCTGGCAGCGAGGCCGGGCAGCGACCAGCGCCAACGCTACATTTTCCGCGACGGCACCGGTCCGGGCGGCAGCCATCCCCCGAACAACTGGGTGTCGATCTTCGGCGGTCCGGCGTGGACCCGGATCACCGAGCCCGACGGCAGCCCCGGCCAGTGGTACCTACACCTGTTCGACGTCGAGCAGCCCGACCTGAACTGGGAGAACCCCGAGGTCTTCGACGATCTCGAGAAGACGCTGCGGTTCTGGCTGGAGCGCGGCATCGACGGGTTCCGCATCGACGTCGCCCACGGCATGGCGAAACCGCCCGGTCTGCCGGACATGGAGGTCCCCGAGCGCGAGTTGCTGCTCGTCGACATGGATGACGATCCTCGTTTCAACAATGACGGTGTTCACGACATCCACCGCCAGATCCGTCGCGTGTTCGACGATTACCCTGACGCGGTCGCCATCGGCGAAGTGTGGGTGTACGACAACGAACAGTTCTCCCGGTATGTGCGACCCGACGAGCTCCACCTCGGCTTCAACTTCCGGCTGCTGCGGGCGAAGTTCGACGCTGCGGACATCCGCGGAGCCATCGAAAACTCCCTGGCCGCCGCGGAGATGGTGGGCGCGGCACCCACCTGGACGCTGACCAATCACGACGTCGACCGCGAGCCGACCCGCTACGGCGGCGGCCGAATCGGCCTGTCCCGCGCCAGGGCGATGGCGCTCGTGATGCTCGCACTGCCCGGGGCGGTGTTCATCTACAACGGCGAGGAGCTCGGGCTTGCGAATGTGGACCTGCCCGACGATGCACTACGCGACCCGGTGTGGGAACGGTCCGGGCACACAAGGCGGGGCCGAGACGCCAGCAGGGTGCCGCTGCCCTGGGCCGGCGACGCACCGCCCTTCGACTTCTCCACCAATCCGGACACCTGGCTACCCCTTCCGCCGCAGTGGGCGACGTTGACGATCGAGCGGCAGCTTCACGACGATGGCTCAACGTTGTCCTTCTTCCGGCGAGCGATCGAATTGCGAGGCAGCAGAACAGAATTCGATGGCCAGTCGATCGAATGGCTGGACTCGCCGGCCGATGCCCTTGTGTTCGGGGTCAGCGGCGGGTTGGTGTGCGCGCTCAATGCCGGCAGACGTGCGATGCCGCTGCCGGCCGGTGCGCTGCTGCTCACCAGCGGCGATCTAGTAAGCGGCAAACTGCCGCCGAACAGCGCCGCCTGGCTGGTTTAGCGCAGTACCAGCGCTGGGTCGCCGCGACGGCGATATACCGAACCGAATCGGGCGTCGATGCGCAACCACGCCGGAAGCGCCCGCACCCGAACGATCTCATCGGCGGACACGGTTTCCGGATCCAGGTCACCGGCGGACCTCGACTGCGGCAGGAAACCCATTGCGGTCAAGGCGAAAACACACCGCATCGGTATGCCGACGCTCGAGTCGCCCGAACTGACCGCAACGACCTCTTGATCCAGCAGCGATGCGGGTGGGCCGTGGGCGCTCGAGTGTTCTTTTGCCAGCGCAACGCCGCGCCGCGCCAGGTCGAGCATCACCCGGGCCGGAACATCGTCGAGGTGGACGAAACCGGTCTGCGGTGGCAGCGCCCCTCGCCACGCGGAGTCCATCGGGAAGCCGGGCTCGACATAACCACTTCGGTCCATGGCCGTGAGACCGGCGGTCAGCGCGTCGGCACCCGCGCACAGGTCGCCGGGTCGGATCCGTCCGGCGACCACCCGACTGGCGAGCACATCGAATCCGGTGGCCACCCACGCCACAACGAGGCCACCGGACCGCTCGCGCAGCCGGATCACCGCAGCGTCGTCGAGCCGCAACGCCCGTTCGGTGAACGTGGCGAGATCCTCACGATGCGTGGCGTCGGCGAGCCAGATACCGCGCTCGGGACCGCTCATCGGAGATAGCGCAACAGATACTCGCGTTGAGCGGGTGAAAGCCGTTGCAGCCGTTGCTTGTCGATGTGGACCGCGGCGAGTTGCGTATCGGCGATCACCGACGGCTTGGTGTCCGGCGTCGCGCCCGCGGGGCGCACCTCGTATCCGATCGTGAAGTCGACCGCCCGGACCCGCCTGGAGAACATGGTCACCTGCAGCGGCGAGTCCACCAGCCGCAGCTGTCCCTTGTAGACGATGTTGACCTCGGCGATCAACAGCCCGATCGTGGTGATGTCAGCGCCGAAGGGCTCACGCAGAAACGGGATTCTGGCCTCTTCGAGGATGGTGACCATCGTGGCATGGTTGACGTGCTGGTACATGTCGATGTCGGACCAGCGCACATGCACCGGCGCCACAAATTCACCGCCCTTCACCCGGGGGTCCGCGTTCCACTGGTTCGGATCATGGTGCGGATCTGGCGAGCGGCCACCAGTAGAGTCGCGAGATCCTGCACTTCGTCCTGGTAGATCTCGGTGAGCGTGCGGCGAGCCCGCGTCACCCGAGAACTATTCGTCATCTCCCACTCGGCGATCTTTTCCTCACCGGTCTCGTCCGGCTCGCCCACCGCAAGCACATCGAAACACAGTGCCCGAAGCGAGCCGTAGATGTCGTCACGAATCGCCAAGCGCGCCAACGAGTGCCAACGGTCGTCGCGTTGTAGTCGAGACACCGCGGTCAACAGCGCGTCGGTGCCGAGGCGGTCCATCAACGCAAAGTAGGTGTCGGCCACCTCGGCGGGATCCCGCTCAACGATGTCGGCGATGTCGATGACGTCGAGCAGGCTGTACTGATACAGGCCGGTGGCCACCGTGTACGCAAGGTCGTCCGGCACGCCCTGCGTCGTGAACTCGTGGGCGTCCTTTTCGACGATCGCCTTGTCGTCGCCGCGCAGCCACTGCGACATACGCGGCGTCAACTCGGCCACCTTGTGGGCGAATCGGTTGATCTCGGCGCCGACCGCCA
The DNA here is from genome assembly GCA_036263935.1 of Mycobacterium sp. GTDB lineage: Bacteria > Actinomycetota > Actinomycetes > Mycobacteriales > Mycobacteriaceae > Mycobacterium. Next base: position 15,404 of record DATARY010000116.1, on the reverse strand, counting down.
ACGGCTGCGGCCGGTAGTTGAGCAGCCACCGCCCGGCACGGTCGATGAGTCGGTGCTGATCCAGCGTCATCCGATCCGAAACCGCCACCGAGACATCCGCGGCGCGAATCTGCCGCCACACCTCGCCCACGCGGAAAATCGCGTCGGTGGCCACGTAGCTGCGTACCGCGTCGACCGGGCCGACACCCACGTCTTCGGCCACGCGATAGGCGTATGTGATGCCGCCGGTGTCGACGAGGTCGTTGACCAGCATGGTGGTGACGATCTCCCGGCGCAGCTGATGCGACCGGATCTCGGCGCCGAATTGGTCGCGCAGCCGCGAGGGGAAGTAGGACGGCAGCCGTGCGGCGAACGCCTCCTGATCGGGGATGTCGCGGGACAGCAGTTCGCGCTTGAGTGCCAACTTCACGTGGGCCATCAGGGTCGCGAGTTCCGGTGACGTCAAACCGATCCCGGCCTCGGTTCGCCGCCCGATCTCCTTCTCGGATGGCAACGCCTCGAGTTCGCGGTTCAGCCCGTGTTGCTTGACGAAATCTCTGATCATCCTGGCATGCACGGGTAGCAGGCTGGCCGCGTTGGCGCGGCTGGTGCCCATCAGATCGTTCTGGTCCTCGTTGTCGGCGAGCACGAGCTGACCAACCTCGTCGGTCATCGATACCAGCAGCTCGGTGCGATCGGCGGCGTTGACCTTCCCCGCGGTCACCAGCGAGTCGATCAGGATCTTGATGTTGACCTCGTGGTCGGAGCAGTCGACGCCCGCGGAGTTGTCCAGCGCGTCGGTGTTGATCCGTCCCCCTGCGAGGTCGAACTCGATGCGTCCCCGAGGGGTGACACCCAGGTTGCCGCCTTCACCGATCACCTGGGCGCGCACTTGATTTCCATTGACGCGCACCGGATCGTTGGCGCGGTCCCCAACGTCGGCGTCCGACTCGGTCTCGGCCTTGACATAGGTGCCGATGCCGCCGTTGAACAGCAGATCGGCGGGAGCCTTGAGGATCGCCTTGATCAGCGCCGGCGGCGTCATCTCCTGGAGATCCTCGTCGATCCCGAGCGCCGCGCGGGCCTGCGGGCTGATCGGAATCGACTTGTGCTCGCGGCTGTACACGCCGCCACCCTCACTGATCAGCGAGCGGTCATAGTCCGCCCAGCTTGACCGCGGCAGGTCGAACAGCCGTTTCCGTTCATCCCAGGACACCGCGGCATCGGGGTTGGGGTCCACGAAGATGTGGCGGTGATCGAACCCGGCCAGCAACCGGATGTGTTTTGACAGCAGCATGCCGTTGCCGAACACGTCGCCGCTCATGTCCCCGATGCCGACGACGGTGAAATCCTCGGACTGGGTGTCGACACCCATCTCACGGAAGTGGCGCTTAACGGACTCCCACGCGCCCTTGGCGGTAATGCCCATTGCCTTGTGGTCATATCCGACGGACCCACCCGAGGCGAACGCGTCGCCCAGCCAGAACCCGTACGACCTGGCGACGTCGTTGGCGATGTCGGAGAAGGTGGCCGTGCCCTTGTCCGCAGCCACAACGAGGTACGCGTCGTCCCCATCGCGGCGCACCACATCCGGCGGGGTGACGATGTTGCCGGTGGCCTTGTCGACGTTGTCGGTGACGTCGAGGAGCCCCGAGATGAACAGCTTGTAGCAGGCGACGCCTTCGTTGCGCGCGGCATCCCGGTCTGCCGCGGCGTCTCGGGTAGGCGGCGGCGGTTGTTTGACGACGAAGCCGCCCTTGGCCCCGACCGGGACGATGACGGCGTTCTTCACCGCCTGCGCCTTGACCAGGCCGAGGATCTCGGTGCGGAAGTCCTCGCGGCGGTCCGACCAGCGCAGACCTCCACGGGCGACGAAGCCGAACCGCAGGTGCACGCCCTCAACTCGCGGGGAGTACACGAAGATCTCGAACTTGGGGCGCGGCAGCGGAAGTTCGTTGATGAGTTCGGAGTTGAGCTTGAACGCCAACACATTCTGCTGGCGGGCCGAACCCGGGCGGCTGACGAAGTAGTTGGTGCGCAGCGTGGCCTGGATCATCGAGGCGAACGCCCGCAACACCCGGTCGGTGTCCAGGCTGACCAACGCGTCGATGTCGGCCGCGACCGCCGCGGCGGCGGCCTGCGCATCGCGCCGCGTCGGCACGTTATCCGGTGGGCCGACCGCCGGACAAAAGAGAGCCTCGAAGAGTTCGACCAGCGACCGTGCGGTGCCCGCGTTGTCGTTGACGACGGTCTCGATGTGCGACTGGCTGTAGGGAAAACCCGCCTGCCGCAAGTACTTCGCGTAGCTGCGCAGCACGGCTACCTGCTGCCAGGTGAGACCCGCGCGCATCACCAGTTCGTTGAACCGGTCGATCTCCACGCGACCGTGCCAAATCGCGGTCACCGCGTCGGCGAAACGCTGCGCCATGGCTTCGCGTTCGGGGCCTTCAGGAGCCTGCGGCGGGATGCCCCGGCGCGGCGAGATCTTGAACTGGTAGATCCACACCGGCAAGTCATCGGGACGGGTCACCGTGAACGGGCGTTCCTCCAGCACCGTGACGCCCATGGACTGCAGCATCGGCAGCAGCTCGCTCAACGACGCCGTGCGCCCACCGAGAAACCAGGTGAGGTTTGCGATTCCGTCTTCGGCCCGGTCAGCCAGCACGAGCTTGACCGAATCATCCTGCAACTCTTCGATGATCGCGATATCGTTGATCGCGAGATCGGGCGGGACGGCCTGTTTGTATTCTTCGGGGAACGCGGAAGCGTAGTGCTCGGCCTTGGCCTGACTGATCGACCCGGTCTTCACCGCGCCCAGCAACCTATCGCCCCAGGTGCGGGCGGCCTCGGTGAGCAGACTCTGGATGCGCGTCTTGTTGTCGAGTGAGACGTCCAGATCCTGCGGACGAGAATCCTCCGGCATCCTAACCGTGAAATGTACTACCGCCCAAGGTGATTCGCTGACACGTGCGGCGTAGTCGATGCTGACGCCGCCCAATTCGCGGACCAGGATGTCCTGCATCTCTAGCCGAACCGCGGTGGTATAACGGTCGCGCGGCAGGTACACCAAACACGAAACGAAATGGGCGAGTTGGTCAGCGCGCATGAACAGCAACGTGCGCCGCCGCGAGCCGAGGTCGACGACGGCCATCGCCATGTCCAGCATCTGCTTAGCGGAAAGCGCGAAGAGTTCCGAACGCGGAATAGTCTGGACGATGTCGAGCAGCAGCTGCCCGGGATGGCTGGGGTCGCGCTGGGCCATCGCGATCGCATCGTTGACGCGGCGCGAAATCAGTGGTATCTCAAGAACATTCGCGTTCATCGCGGCGACGGTGAACAGGCCGACGAAGCGGTGCTCAATCGCGCCGCCGCGGCTGTGTTCGCGGACCACCACGATGTGCGGGTAGGCGCCGTAGCGCAGATAGCTGGGCATCGTTGCCTGCGCGAGCACCAACAGGTCGTCGCCGGCGGTCAGGGGCGGCAGCACGTCCTGGCGTAGCCGCAGCACACCCAGCCGGCTCGACGGGTCCACAGTTGATTGGTCGTGGCGGATCGGGCACCGTTGGTATCCGAGCAGCACGAAATGTCCGTCGGCCAGCCATCGCAAGAGCGCCGCCACGTCCTTGCGGTCGGGTCCCGGAAATCGGGAGCCGTCGCCGTCCAGTTCCGCGGCCAGCGCGCGCAGCGTCGCGCCCATGGCGGTGGAGTCGAGCGCCACCTGGCGAGCATCGGCCAGCACGCTGGGCAGCAGCCGCTCGACATCTGCCAGTGCCTTGGTGTTCGTCGACCCGGCCAGCGCAACGTGGATCCACGCCTCGTCGATGCCGTCGCGGAAGGCCGCACCGGAGGACGGCTCGATCTCCAACAGCTCCCCGGCCTGCCCGCGGCGCACTCGGAACACCGGGTTCATGATGGCCACGTAGGCCACACCGAGCCGGTGCAGCAGCACCGTAACGGAATCCATCAGCATCGACGCGTTGTCGGTGACGATCTGCAACGCGGGACCGAATCCGCGCGGATCGCCGTCGGCGTATATGGCAACACGAGTCTCCCCGAGCCGCCGGTGGCTACCCAGCCGGTAGTGCGCCTCTATCAGGGCGGGCGACACCATCCTGCCGGCCGCGGAGCGATCGACCGGGCCGGTGACCGCCGCTTCTGCTCCCGGCGCGTCGCCGTGGGGTCCGCGGTAGGTCGCAAGATAGGCCCGCGCGAGCCGATGGAGGGCCTCGCTTGAGGGGGCGTCACCCGCGACGGGTGCGCGGCGGCCCGTCCCCACGACAGGAATGATCTCCGTGTCGTCTCCCTGACCTCCGGGCGGCCGATGCCCCCTGCGCGGCCCTCCGATGCCACGCGGATCGAGCGACATGCGACTCTCCTGACTCCCCACCCCGCATACCGCCGCTGGTACGCACGGGTGACATTAGTCGCGGGTTAGCCGGCGGTGGGTCACCCGGTGCGGTCGGGCCGCTTCGACGCCGAGACGTTCTACCTTGTTTTCCTCGTATGCGGCGAAGTTGCCTTCGAACCAGAACCATTTGGCCTCGTGGTCGGCGTCGCCCTCCCAGGCCAGGATGTGGGTGCAGGTGCGGTCGAGGAACCACCGGTCGTGTGAGATGACCACCGCGCAGCCGGGGAAGTTCTCGAGCGCGTTCTCCAGCGAAGACAGCGTTTCGACGTCGAGGTCGTTGGTCGGCTCGTCGAGCAGGATCAGGTTGCCGCCCACCTTGAGGGTGAGGGCCAGGTTCAGCCGGTTACGTTCACCGCCGGACAACACGCCCGCCGGTTTTTGCTGGTCGGGGCCATTGAAGCCGAACGCGGAGACATACGCCCGCGACGGGATCTCGTTCTGGCCGACCTCGATGTAGTCCAGCTTGTCGGACACGACCTCCCACACCGTCTTTTTCGGATCGATGCGGGCACGGCTCTGGTCGACGTAGCTGAGCTTGACCGTGTCGCCGATCTTGACGGTGCCGCTGTCGGGCTGCTCCAGGCCGACGATCGTCTTGAACAGGGTGGTCTTGCCGACTCCGTTTGGACCGATGACGCCGACAATGCCGTTGCGCGGCAGCGTGAACGACAGATCCTTGATCAAGGTGCGGCCCTCGAAGCCCTTGTCGAGGTGGTCGACCTCGATGACGACGCTGCCCAGCCGCGGACCTGTCGGGATCTGGATTTCCTCGAAGTCGAGCTTGCGGGTCCTCTCGGCCTCGGCCGCCATCTCCTCGTAGCGCTGCAGACGTGCCTTGCTCTTGGCCTGCCGCGCCTTCACGCCCGACCGGACCCACTCCAGCTCGTCCTTCAGCCGCTTCTGCAGCTTGGCGTCCTTGCGGCCCTGCACCGCGATGCGATCGGCCTTCTTCTCCAGATAGGTCGAGTAGTTGCCCTCGTACGGGTAGGCGCGCCCGCGGTCGAGCTCAAGGATCCACTCCGCGACGTTGTCGAGGAAGTACCGGTCATGCGTGACGGCCAGGATGGCGCCCTTGTACTCGGCGAGGTGCTGCTCGAGCCACTGCACGCTCTCGGCGTCGAGGTGGTTGGTCGGCTCGTCGAGAAGCAGCAGATCTGGTTTGGACAGCAGCAGCTTGCACAGCGCCACGCGGCGACGCTCGCCGCCGGATAGGTGGGTGACCGGCTCGTCGGGCGGGGGACAGCGCAGCGCGTCCATCGCCTGCTCGAGCTGTGAGTCGATGTCCCACGCGTCGGCGTGGTCCAGCTCCTCCTGCAGCCGGCCCATCTCCTCCATCAGCTCGTCGGAGTAGTCGGTGGCCATCAGCTCGGCCACCTCGTTGAACCGGTCGAGCTTGACCTTGATGTCGCCGAGGCCCTCCTCGACGTTGCCGCGCACGGTCTTCTCCTCGTTCAGCGGCGGCTCCTGCTGCAGAATGCCGACGCTGGCGCCGGGCGCCAGGAGCGCGTCGCCGTTGTTGGGGATGTCCAGCCCGGCCATGATCCGCAAGACGCTCGACTTGCCCGCCCCGTTGGGGCCGACGACGCCGATCTTCGCGCCCGGGAGGAAGTTCAGGCTGACTTCGTCAAGGATCAACTTGTCGCCGTGCGCCTTGCGGACCTTCCGCATCGAATAGATGAATTCGGCCATGCCGTGGTGTCGCCTTTCGTTCTCTTCGCGAACAGCTCGGGCCCATCCTAGGCGTGGCCGGATTCAGCTAAGCCGTCAGATGCAGCGCATTCCCGCCAACAGCAGTGTCCGCACCCGACGCGCCGGGATCGTCTGCAACCTCGTCGTCGCCTGTCGCGGCGTCACCAGCGCTGTCAGCCGCCTCGGCCCCGGGCGCGTCGTCGTTGCTGAAGGATGGGTGATGACGCTTGTCGATGCGGGCGATGCACCGTGCCAAATCCGGGCCCACCGAGGTGGCCCGCACTTCCACCGACGACCGACGGACGCCTTCACGGTCCTCGTACTCGCTGGTGTACACGTATCCAACAACGATCACCGCATCGCCCTTCCCAAGTGCGGCGCCGACCCCGGTGACCAGCCTGCCCCAGCAGTCCACCGTGACGAACAACGAGTTGCCCGGTTCCCAGTTGCCGTCGGCGGTGCGGCGCCGCGAATTGCTTGCCATCCGGAACTTGATGAGCTCCTGATCGCCGACCCAGCGGCGATCGGGCCTGGTGACGATGTTGCCGACCACGGTGATGGGTGTATCGAACATTGCTGATTCCTTCCATTTCCATTTCATCTGCTTCGACGAGCGGGCCTGTACCCGGCTCGCCGGTGACACCGCCATTACCCGCTGACGTGCTGACACCGCACCCGGCCGACCCGCGCGTCAGCCGATGGCTGTGGATGAATTGCGCACTGTGGATCGTTGGCCCTTAGGTTGATCGTCATGACCGTGTGGATCAGCCGCAGGCCCGACGCCGACGTGGCGGCCGAGCTGGTACGGAGTCGCGAGGCCGGCGGTGTCCTTGCCGGTGTCCGGCTCGCGGTGAAGGACAACGTCGACGCGGCAGGCCTGCCGACCACCGCCGGCTGCCCGGAATTCGCATACCACCCCGGCCGCGATGCTGCCGCCGTCGCGTCGCTGCGGTCCGCAGGAGCGGTCGTCGTCGGCAAGACCAACCTCGACCAGTTCGCGACCGGCCTGGTGGGCACCCGCTCGCCCCACGGTGCGGTGACCGACAGCCGCAGGCCTGAATTCATCAGCGGCGGCTCGAGTTCGGGGTCGGCGGTGGCGGTGGCCACCGGCGAGGCCGACATCGCCATCGGCACCGACACTGCCGGTTCGGGGCGCGTCCCCGCCGGATTGCAGGGCATCGTCGGCGTCAAACCCACGGTCGGCGTGATCAGCACCGACGGCGTGGTGCCGGCGTGCGAATCCTATGACTGCGTCACGATTTTCGCCCCGAACCTGGAGTTGGCGAACCGTGCCATGGGCGTGATGGCGGGCGGGGCAACAGATCGTGGGTGGCCCGCCGACGTCCGGTTGGCTGCGCCGCCGAACCCGGTCGTGGCGGTGCCCAACGAGCTGCCAGAGCTGGACCACGAATGGCGTGCTGCGTTCGACGCCGCGGTGACCGGGTTGCAAGATGCGGGTGCGCGCATCGTCACCGTCGACATGGAACCGTTCCTGGCCGCGGCGAAGCTGCTTTACGACGGCGCACTGGTCAGCGAAAGATACGCAGCGGTAGGCGAATTCATCGATGCACATCCCGACGCGGCGCTCGATCCGACGGTGGCACGCATCATCGGCGCGGCCCGCGACATTCCGGCCCATCGACTCGTGCGGGATCGCCGCGAGGTGAACCGGCTGCGCAGCCTCGCGATGGCGTCGCTCGACGGCGTCGATGCGCTGGTGGTGCCGACCGCACCGATGCACCCCCGCATCGCCGAGGTCGCAGCCGACCCCGTCGGCGTCAACGCAAGCATGGGTACATACACCAACTTCGGCAACCTGTTTGATCTGTGCGCGATCGCCGTTCCCGCGGGGATGGCGGGACCGGCACAGTTCGGGATCACCGTGCTGGCGCGCGCCTTCGACGACGCGGTCGCTCTCGACATCGCTGCCCTGTCTACGGGAGACCCCGTGCCGATGGATGTTTGGCCGCTGGCCGCAGCGGACGCCGCCGAACTTGTGGTGTTCGGCGCTCATCTGCGCAGCGGTCCGCTGGCTCATCAACTGACCGGCCTTGGCGCCCGCTGGGCCGGTGAGATCGTGACCGCGCCGCGCTACCGGATGTCGGTGTTGCCCACCGTGCCCGCCAAGCCGGCGGTGACCCGCGTGGCTGACGGCGGCGCGGGCGCGGCGTTGAGTGGGCATCGGTGGCTGATGTCGCCGGCGGCGCTGGGCCGGTTCCTGGCGGCGCTGCCCGCGCCGATGCAACTCGGCAAGGTCGAATTCGATGACGGCACGTGGCGAACCGCGTTCGGCTGCGACGCATCGGCGGCCACCGGGGCCGACATCAGCTCGTACGGCAGCTGGCCCGCGGCGATCGCCGCAGGCGCGGTGGGCTAACGAACTGGGTCCTCGAGCTAGACGGCGCCGCCGCACGCTCGGCCGGTTAGCGCTGCCCGCCGTCTCTGCGGGCCAGCTCGGCGAGCATGGCGTTATACGCGGCAAGCTCCGCGTTGTCGTCGCGGTCGGCGGCGCGGTCGAGCCGTTTGGCGGTGCGCTGGTCGCTGCGCCGCCACTGGACCAGAAGTGCAATCATCACCACGACGAGCGGGACTTCGCCTGCGGCCCAGGCGATCCCACCCCCCAGCCGCTGATCCCCCAGTAGGTCGGTATGCCAGTACAGGTGCAGCGACTTGTAGAAGCTCTCCCCAAGTACCGACTGCGAGCCCATCAATGCGACACCGAAGAACGCGTGCAGCGGCAGCGACGCGAACACCATTGCGAGCTTGCCCAGCGGCGGTACCGGACGGGGTGTGGGATCCACTCCGATGACCACCCAGTAGAACAGGTAGCCGGTGACCAGGAAGTGCAGATTCATCGCCAGATGCGCCGCGTGATTGTTCACCGCCGCATCGAAGATGCCGCCGAAGTACAGGCCGTAGAACCCGGCGATAAACAGGACGGTTGCGACGAACGGGTTTGTGAGGAAACGGGATAGCCGGGAATGCAGCGCGGCGAGCAGCCACTCTCGGGGCCCCGGCGGTTCACCGCGACCCGCCGTGGGCAGCGCTCGCAAGGCCAGCGTCACCGGAGCGCCGAGCACCAACAGAATCGGCGTCAGCATCGACAGCAGCATGTGCGCCGCCATGTGCATGCTGAACATCGCCGGCATATACCTGCCCAACCCCGAGGACGTCGTGAACAGCAGTACCGCGCAACCCATCAACCATGCGACGGTCCTGCCGACCGGCCACCTGTCGCCGCGGCGCCGCAGCCGACTCACGGCCAGTGCGTAGACAATCGCGAACACGATCGCCGCGGTGCCGAGCACCAGGTCGAAGCGCCAATCGAACAGCACGCGGGCCAACGTGGGCGCTCCCGCGAAGTCGTATCCGATCTCGACGGCCGGGATGGACGGGTTGACGATCGGTGGCGATGGCGGCGGCGTCCTGCCCAGCGCTACCGCGACACCGAAGGTCGCCCCGAAGATCACGGCCTCGATGAGGGCCAGCCTGATCAGGGGGCCACGCGCTTCGGGATTCACCTTTAGTGCGGCCACGCCGCTGCGACGCTGCCGCCAGCCGACGACGCCGAGCGTGCACAACGCCGTCGCCTTGGCGACGATCAGCCAGCCGTAGCCGCTGTGCAGTAGGTCGGCCAACTGGACACGGACCAGTGCATTGACCACACCGCTGAGCGCCATCGCAATGAAACACCACAGCGCCACCGCGGAGAACCGGCGCGCGGCCAGGTCGGCGTGCTCGCCTCCACGCAGGGCGTGGACGAGCAGCGCCAGCAGACCGCCGGCCCACAGTGCCGCGGCGAAAAGATGGATGAGCAGGCTGTTGGTCGCCAGATCGTGCGAGCCACCGGCCGAGGAATGGCCGGTCAGCGCGAGCGGGATCAAAGTGATCAATGACCCGGCGAAGAGCACCGGCGTCCACGCCCACCGCAGCACGGGGATGCTCGCGATCGTCACGGCCGCGGCCAGGAACGCGGTCCACCGCCACGCCCCCGCGGTGTTCACCAGGTCGGCGACCGACCAGATCGCCGATGGGCTGAGCCGGCTGGAGACGGGCTGGCCGGTGACGTCGGAGACGGTCAGCGGCACCAACAGCACCGCGCAGACGGTCCAGATGCCCGACGCGACGGTGCCCAGCCGCAACGCGCGATAACCGCTGGCGTCGAGGACACCGTTGTCCTGCGGCGGCACAAGGAACGCGGCGAACATGAACGACCCGGCGGCGAGCACCGCAGCGATCTCGCCAGCGGCGCGCACAAACGGCAGGCCGTAATTGGTCACCACGCCGGGATTCGGCAGCCCGGTGGCGGTCAACGCCTCCGCCAGGGACAGCGCACCAAGGCCCGCCGCGGTGACGCCGGCGAGCAGCCCGACGCCGAACAACAGCGGCCATACCGGGCTGCTGCGCACGCGAAGCGCGACCGTGGTCATGTGCCCAGCGTATGGCGTGGCGGGCGGTGAACCCGCAGGCGAGGCGGAGGCGTTCGGCGAACGCTACTCGTCGCTGTCGTCGCCCTCCGGAACCACGACGTCCGGCTTCCCTGCGGTTGGGCCGTATCCCTCCGCTGGAGGCGGCGCACCCTGTCCCGGATCGGCGGCGGCCGGCCTGTCGTTTCGCGCGTGCCGGTTGGGCCTGAACGGTTCTGCTGTGGTCACACCGGGGGGATACCCACCACAAGCGCCGCAATCACCCCGCTACACCGACTCGCTACGCACGCGGCGCCGCGCCATCTCGCGCTCATGGAACTGTTCGCGGGAAATCTGCTCGACCTTGTCCATATCGCCGAGGATCGCGCGCAGCTCGGCGAGAAACGCCGCCCGCCGCTGAGCAAGATCGGCAGCTGGTTCCAGGAGGTGCTGATCGGCGGCGACCTGACGCGCCGTCGCGAACAGCAGTGCCGACACCGCCTCATTGCTGCGCACCCGGTCCTGCGCGACGTACTGCCTGCCGACTCCCAACGCCTTCTTCGTCAGCGCCTTCTCATCGATCTCGGCGGGCGCATCGCGAAGCACATCGGCCACGATCTCGTACGCCTCGAAAAACGGGCGCAGCATGGCCCCCGCGATCAGCGGGCGCTTCTTACGCAGCAGCAAGTCGATTTCGCCCGCGGAGACGTGGGCCTCCCAGTCCTCGTGCCACGACATCTCTTCCGCGACGTGCTCGCGGAACGCTGTCGACTCGGCGAAGTAGAAGTCGAACTTCAGCAGATCCCGAAGACGCATCACCTGCGACCAAAAGGCTTCCAGGCGATCGGATTCCACGCGTGCCGCGTGGGCCAGCGCCAGCTCGACGATCGACGTCTCGAGGAAAGCGTCGATCAGTGTGTTGCGGTAGAACGCAGCCTCGTGCTCGTCCTCGGAAGCGATGTACCACACCGGTTCGCGGCCGCTGTCGACCCGGGTGATCGGATGACCGTTGGACAACGCGTCGACCGCAGCGTGGACGCCGTCGGGTGTGCGTAGCCGCAATGCGCTGTTGGTCATCGGGGTCTGTTTGCGCTCGAGGTAATCCAGCGAGTCCTGCAGCGTGTGGTGCAGCTGATCCAATGTGAGCGCGACGCCGCGGGTGGTCAAGAGCAGCGCCGACACCAGCGCCGTCGCGTTGACCGGCGTGACCCGCAGGATCCGCCACGCCACCTCGAAGGCCATCTTCTGCAGCGCAAGGCGTTTGGCGGCGTCGTCGGTGGTCATCGGGCCGTGCGGCTCGCCCAGGTACTCGCGCATCGACACCGCTTCCGGGAAGCGGACATAGATCTTGCCGTAGTTGCGCTCACCCTGCGCCTTGATGAAGTTGTACAGCCAGGCGAGGCCCTCGGGTGTCTTCTCCCCGCCGCGCGCGTAGGCCGCGTACTCGGCGGTCTCGTGGAGCTGATCGAAGCTGATCGACACCGGTTGCAGCAGGATGTCGTTGCTGCGGCCGTCGAGGTAGGCATCGGCGACGTAGGCGAGCAGACCCAGCTTGGGCGGCAACATCTTTCCGGTGCGAGAGCGCGTGCCTTCGATCGACCAGCTGAGGTTGAACCGCTTCTCGACGATGTAGCTGATGAACTGCCTGAGCACGTACTTGTACAGCGGGTCGTCGACCTTGCGGCGGATGAAGATGACGCCGGAGTGGCGCATCAGCGGCCCCATGAAGCCGAACGAGAGGTTGATACCGGCGAACGTGTGCACCGGCGGCAGGCGGTTCTCCTGCATCGCCACCGGCACAATCGCGCCGTCGAGATAGGACCGGTGCGAGAACAGAAGCACGGCAGGGTGGATTTCCAGCGCTCGGCGCATCCGCTCGACTTCGACGCGGTCGTAATCGATGTTCGGGTCGAATCCTCGGCTGAAGATCGCGCGGCCCAACCGAGGGATCAGGTCGACCGAGAAGCGGCTCCACCCCGTGGAGAGTTCGTCGAGCATGGCGCCGGCCTTGTCGACGGTCGCGTCGGGAATCTCCTCGAGGCCCTCACGGAACCGCGCAGACGCCAGCATCTCGGGCTTGACCAGCCGCGGCGACTTGTACTCGGGCCCGAGCAGGCGCAGCTCAACGCGTTCGATCGCCAAGATCGCGCGTCGGATCACGAAACGCGCGAATTCCCTGGGGTTCTCGGCGACCGTCGTGTCGGTCCACTGCTGGCGCAGCTCGGATACCTTCGCGGGCTCGCCGGCGACCACCCGGGCCCGTGACGGATCCTTCTTGAGGATGCGGCGCTGCAGCATCTGGGGAGGACGATAAGTGTCCCGGCCTGCCAGCAGCGCCGCCACCTTGGATCGCGTGGGCAGTCCGCCCGGCACCCAAAACACCCGAACCGGCACGACAGACCGGTCTTCGCTGGCCTCCAGCAGTCCGACCAAGCGCGCGAGAACCCCGGGTGGCGGATCGTCGTCGACGGGCAACTCCAGGACCTCGACGTCCGTATCGGGATGCTCACGCCGCTGGCGGTTCAGCCAATCCTTGAGCATCTCCCGTTCCGCTGGCGAGGACACCGATGCCAGCACCAGCGCATCGTCGTCGGTCGTGAAGGCGGCTAAATGGTCCGCGGGGACTTTCACGGCCGACCTTTCGCACCGGATTTCTTGGTCACCGCGTTATCAACGGCCTTCGAATTCGATTTGGCAGCTGTCCTTTTCGCCGTCGGCTTCTTGACGGCGTTTTTGGCGGTAACTTTCCTGGCGGGTGACTTGCGCTTGTAGAGGTCCGGCTTGGGCAGTTCGTCGTGTGGCCAGTCCGTGAGCGTGTCGAGGTAGAGCTGACGAACCTCGGCGATGCGGTCCGCGAGGTTCTCCACCGTCCAGTCGTCGACCGGGATCGGTGGGTACACCACGACATCCACGGTGCCGGGGTTGAACGTGGTCGAGTCGCGCGCCGAAATGACTTCGGCATTGCGAATCACGATCGGGACGATCGGGATTCCGGCCGACATCGCGATGCGGAACGGTCCCTTCTTGAACGGGCCGACCTCGGTGGTGTCGATCCGTGTGCCCTCGGGTGCGATCAGGATTGACAGGCCCTTGCGAGCCAGCTCCTCGACCTTGTGCAGTCCCTCGACAGCCTTCTTGGGGTCATCGCGGTCGATGAAGGCGGCATCCATGATCTTGCCCATCGTGCCGACGATTGGATCGTTCTCAAGTTCCTTCTTGGCGACCGAGGTGAAGTTATCGCTGACCAGACGCCCCGCGATGATGGGGTCAACCTGGTTGCGGTGGTTGAAGACAAAGACCGCGGGCCGCTGTGCTTTCAGGTTCTCCTTGCCCAGCACGTTGATGTTGACCCCGGTCGCCAACAGCAGCGCGCGGCCGAAGTTCGATGTGAAGAAGTTGACGCCGGTGCGCCTATTGCGGGTGAGCAATCCAAGCCCGACCGCTCCGGCCGCGATCGGCACCATCGATGCCACACCGGCGACCGTACGTAGCTGCGACACCGGGTTGTTCCCACTGCGGCTGGTGAACCGGAGTACGGGCCAGCCGCGTTTGGCGGCGACGGCCGCGAGCTTGCCCGCCGGGTTGGTCGGCCGCGGATTGCCGACGAGGTACATCAGCGCGACGTCTTCATCACCGTCGGCGTAGAAGTAGCTCTTCGCCAGCTCGACGCCGTTCTTCGAAGCAAACGCCTGCACCGCCCTGGCCTTGCCCGGGCCCCAGATGATGGGCTTCTGGACCTCGCCCGTGATCAGGCCGTTGTCATCGGTCTCGAACTTGTTGCTCAACACGTTTTCGATGCCCAAGAACCGGGCCACCGGTTCGACCTGAACGGTCAGGGCCGAGGAGCTGAGGACGACAGTGTGCCCGCGAACCAAGTGAGCCCGGACTAGCTCACGCATCTCCGGGTAGATGCGGCCGATGATCTTTTGCACGAAGAGCCGCTCGGCAAGCTCGTCGACGTCACCCAGCGAGTTGCCGCGCAACATCCGGGCGCCCTTGCCGATCAGATCCTCGAACTCGGACCGGCCCAGCTGATGATTGAGGCCAGCCTGCACCATTCCGATGAACTCGCCGACAGACATCTGCCCGCGACGCAGCCGGTCCTGCGTCATGATCACGCCGGTGAAGCCGGCGACAAGGGTGCCGTCGAGGTCGAAGAAAGCGCCGACCTCAGGGCCCGGCGGGCTGCCCTCTATTTCTGCGACCGAGCCCGGCAGCCGCATGGTCCGCCGATTGGGTTGACCGTTTTTCGAAGTCATTGCGCCGCACTTCCGTTGGGTGAGACTGGACTGGACGTGACGGAGTCGATGTTGAACGACGCCGGCGCGGCTCGACCGTCGCCGCCGAGGGCGAGCACTTCGTCGAAACCGGACTGCAAGCAGCGAGCGAACAGTTCGGGATCGGTGATGGAGGCGCGGTCGTAGCGCGCGGAGATCGTGCAATACCCGGCGCGCGAAATCAGCACAACCATCATCGCAATGCCGGGCAGCGGGCCAAGGCCGTACTGCCGCACGATCTTTGCCCCGGCGATAAATGTGTCACCCGCGTAGACCGGCACGTTGCTGGCCTGCACGTCGGAGTTGACGATCGATCCCGCCACCGATTCGAGGACAGAGTCCGGCAGCAGGGTTAGCACCGGGGCGATGGCACCGACCATGTCGATGGCGCGTTCGTCGCGCTTTCGGGTCATCTGGGAGCGAATGTTCTTGATCCGCCTCTCGGGGTCGGCAATGCCGATCGGCGCGGCGAGGTTGACGCCAGCAAATCGGTTGCCGCCGGCGGGATCCGCTTCAGAACGAAGGTTGACGGGCACCGCCATTGGGATTGAGTCGACGGGAACACCCTTGGCCGCGTGATAGAGGCGCAGCGCCCCGCACAGGCCGGCGAGGTAGGCATCGTTGATCGAACCGCCTGCCGCCTTG
>DATARY010000111.1:0-22189 GCA_036263935.1 Mycobacterium sp. | reverse complement strand
GCCTGGTCGATCACGCCGATGGCGTCGAAGATCTCCAGGGTTCGCGGCATGACGACCAGTGCGCGCGAGGTGACGTTGGCCTCGGGTGCACGATCGATGATCCGCACCGCAACGCCGTGGCGCGCCAGTTCATCGGCCATCGTCAGGCCCGTCGGTCCCGCACCCACGACCAGAACCGGAATCACGTGTTCGTTCATGTCGCCCTCCTCGCTGAATTCATCCCATGCTGAATTATGTTACTACGAGGGTAGTACTACTCGGGCTGTACATCAACATCCGGGGCTAGATGAGTGCGGCGATGTTGCCGCCCAGCGTCCAGGCGCCAACCGCCACCAGGCCGGTCAGCGTGAGCACGGCGACCACCCAAAACAGCAGCGCCCTGTTGGCGCGCTGACGCGCCCAGTAGAACTCGCTCATCTCGATTCCGGCGAACTGCCCTGACACGCCTTGATATTCGGGATCGTCGTCGGGCATGGCCGGCTGCCAGTCGTCGCGGGGGAGCTCCCTAGTGTGCTGGCGTGGCGCCAGGGTGTCGGTGGTGGCGTGCTCCTCGTTGAGCCGGCTGTGGTACAGCGCGGCCGAGGCGTGTTGCGCCGAGTTGCGGGGAGCAGGCACCCGAAACGCGGGCAATCCCAATTCGTCGACGATCTCGTCGAGTTCGGTGCCCATCGCCTGGGCGTCGGCATACCGCACGGCGGGGTTGCGGGCGGTTGCGCGCACCACCAGCTCGTCGAATTGCATTGGCACACCGGCAATCACGGTGCTCGGCGCGGCAACGTCGTTGTCCATGCGTTGATACGCCACCGCGAGCGCGGTGTCGCCGGTGAACGGGGTGCCCCCGGTCAGGAGCTCGTAGGCCAGGACGCCGACCGAATAGACGTCGCTGCGCGGACCGGCGTCGCCGGTGCCCACCTGCTCCGGTGACAGATACGCTGCGGTGCCCAAAATCACACTCGTAGAGGTGATTTTGGCCTCGGCGACGGCGCGAACCAGGCCGAAGTCGGCGATCTTCACTTCGCCGTCGTCGGAGATCAGCACATTCTCCGGCTTGATGTCGCGGTGCACCAAGCCCGCGCGGTGCGCCACGGCCAGGCCGCCGAGCACCGGCCCGAGTACCGCCGCGACCGCGTGTGGCGGCATCGGGCCGCGTTCGCGGAGCAGCTCGCGCAGCGTGCCGCCCTCGATGAGCTCCATCACGAGGAACGGATGCTGGCCGTCGATGCCCTGGTCGTAGACGGCGACCAGGCCGGGATCCTTCAGCCGCGCGACGGCACGGGCCTCGCGGACAAACCTGGTCAGGAACTGGTCGTCGGATGCGTACCGCGTGTCCATGACCTTCAGCGCCACCGGACGGTCCAGGCGCAGATCGAGCCCGCGATACACCGCGGACATGCCGCCGGTCGCGATCATCGCGTCGACGCGGTACCGACCGTCCAGAACGGCACCGACGAGCGGGTCCGATTGCTGGTAGGTCTCCACCGAACTCATGTTAACGACGTCGTTGCGACTTAGACTCGATGCGGTGAGCAGCATCCCGGCCGCCGACGACGTCCTAGATGCCGCCGAGGCCGTCTATGACCTGTCCGCTGTTGCCGATCTGCTCGGCATACCGCTGACGAAGGTGCACCAGCAGTTGCGCGAAGGACACCTCGTCGCGGTGCGTCGCGACGGTGCGGTGGTGGTGCCCAAGGCCTTCTTCGACGAGACCGGCCAGGTCGTCAAGAGCCTGTCCGGCCTGCTTGTCGTGCTCCACGACGGTGGGTACCGCGACACCGAGATCGTGCGCTGGCTGTTCACCCCCGACCCGTCGCTGACCATCAGCCGTGACGGCAGCACCGAACAGCGGGCTAATGCGCGTCCTGTGGACGCGTTGCATTCGCATCAGGCTCGTGAGGTTGTTCGCCGGGCCCAGGCGATGGCCTATTGACCGCTCGCGGTCGTGGCCTATTGACCTTGTAGAGCGAGTACCACGCGATCGCGGCGGCTGCCGCCGCCATGATGACGTGTGCCCATGAATACATACCGTGTGCGCCATCGGGTTTCCAGATCACCGTGATAAAGGTGGACAGGCCGGCGATGACCGCGATGGCGCGGCGGCTCTGCGCCAACGGCGCCACCACCGCGAGTGGCCAGGTGTAGTACCACGGCAGCGCGGCGGGTACGAAGAGCACCACAACGACCATCACCAGCGCGATGCCGACCAGCGCCTCGCGGTCGTCATGGCGAAACCGCCACCAGAACAGCGGGAGTGTGACGGCGATGATCGCGATGCCGGTGATCCTGGCGACGTCGAGCACGGCATAGAAGTTCACCGGCAGCACCAGGCCGCCGAGCATGTTGATCAGATTCGACGCCGCGGTCGGAACGGTCAGCCAGTTGATGATCTTCACCGAGCCGGCCAACGCGGTCAGCCAGCCGAGGCCAACCCCGGCCAGCCACGACAGCACCGCGAACACGGCGACGAAGATCAGCGCCGACGCTGCCGACGCCGCGGCGAATGCCCTGACCGGCGAGTATCCGCGCCTGTCGCGCAGATCGCGCATCCAGACCCACACCATGAACGGAAGGGCCAGTCCCGCCGTGGCTTTCACCGCCACCGCCACTGCGATCACGCCGACGCCCCAGATGTGCCTGCGATCGAAGGTCAGCGCGATGCCTGCCATCATCAGGCCCACCATCAACATTTCGTTGTGGACGCCGCCCATCAGATGGATGATCACCAGCGGGTTGAGCACGCAGATCCACAGTGCCGCCGCTGCGTTGGCGCCGACGTGACGCGCCACCCGCGGGGCCGCCCAGATGAGCAGCGCCAGGCCGGGCAGCATGCACAACCTCAGCAACATGGTGCCCGCGACGATATCGTCGCCCACCAGCATCGTGACGAACTTCGCCACCAGAATGAATGCCGGCCCGTACGGCGCGGTCGTCGTGGTCCATATCGGACTCACGTTGTCCAACAAGGAGTTCGGGTTGTCAACCGGGCCCACGAGGTAGGGGTCGAATCCGTCGCGCAGCAGGGCGCCCTGCGCCAGGTAGGAGTAGGTGTCGCGGCTGAAAACCGGCACGCTGAGCAACAGCGGCGCCAGCCAGAAGCCGGTCGTGGCGATCATCGCGTATTCGGTTGCCGTCCGGTCGATCACCCAACGACCCAGCCGCACCCATGCGGTCAGCATCAGCACCACGCCGACCCACAGCAGCACCGACGACAGCACCAAGCCATGACCGAACCGCAGCCACGACAGGTGCAGCGATTCCAGCAGCGGATCGTGTAACCGGGTGCTGCCCGCACCCAATCCGCCCGTTGTGATCAGCACGGCGCCAAGGAAGCCCAGCAGCGCCGGCCGTCCCTCCGGCGACCGCGCAAAGGCGTTCAGTCTCCAGATGTGCTGGGCCAGCCCGGTTTTCGGAGCCTGGCTAGGCGCGGGGGTTATCATCCTGTTAGGCGGACCGGTTCGCGGCCAATCTGGCGAGCTCGGTCAGGCCGGCCTTCGCCTGCACGTCGATGGGTGCCCCGTTGAGGATGTCGAGCGCGCGGCGGGTGAGCACGTCGATGCGTCCCTCGACCGCTGCCAGCGCACCGACGGATTCAATCACCAAGCACAGTTCCCTGGCCTGCGCATCGGATAGGTCGGTGCCGATCGATGTGCGCAACAGCTTGGCCGCCACCGGGTCCACCTTCTCGGCCCGCTCGACCGCTTCCGCCAGCAGCACCGTTCGCTTGCCCGAACGCAGGTCGTCGCCGGAGGGCTTTCCGGTGACCGCTGGGTCGCCGAACACCCCGAGCACGTCATCGCGAAGCTGGAACGCCACGCCCAAGTTGGTGCCAACCTCGTGGAAGGCGGCGAGGACATCGGGGCGGTCGGCGGCGGCGGCCGTCCCGAATTGCAACGGGCGCGAGATCGTGTAAGAGGCGGTTTTGTAGACGTTGACCGTCATCGCCGACGCCACCGTATCCGCGCCGCTGGCCTCGGCGACGATGTCGAGGTACTGCCCGCCGAGCACCTCGGTGCGGATCGCGCCCCAGACTCGCTGTACCCGCTGGTGCGCCTCGACCGAGAGGCCGGAGGTCGCGACGATGTCGTCGGCCCACACCAGTGCGAGATCGCCCAGAAGGATGGCCGCCGAAATCCCGAACTGTTCCGACGATCCGTGCCAGGCGCTGCCGCGGTGCCTGTCGGCGAACAGCCGGTGCACGGTCGGCAGCCCGCGGCGAGTGGCCGAGGCGTCGATGACGTCGTCGTGGATCAGCGCGCACGCGTGCAGCAGCTCGAGAGCGGAGACCAGTCGCAACATCGACGGGTCGAGAGGGTCGATTGTGTCGGCCGGGCCCGCCACCGCCCGCCACCCCCAGTAGGCGAACGCGGGGCGCAGCCGCTTGCCGCCGCGCAAAACGAATTCTTCAAGGGCGGCGGTCAGGTCGCCGTAGTGGGCGCCGATGTAGGCGCAGTCGCGGCGGCGTTCGCGGAGGTAGTCCCGAAGCTGGTCGGTGACGGCGCCTGCCAGCTCGACGGCCGACGGGGCCGCTGTGTGCACGCTCAGCGGGCGCCCCTTTCTCTGTGCGGATTACTCGCCCCCGAGTGCATTCAGAGTAGAGCGTGGGAAGGGGTTTGTACCAAGTGAAGGGGCGCGTCCACCAGGGGAGTCGCGGTCCGGGGTGTCCTCAGCGCGACCGTTCTTGGGGGTCGCCGACACGGGGAGAGCGGTCCCGGCTCGTGTACGCCAGCGCGCCGACGATCCCCGCCACCACGAACGACGCCACCGCCAGCCAGATCGCCGCGCCCGTGAACGAGCGGGCGCTGGGGTCGGTATAACGGGCCTGCGCGCTCATCGTGCTGACCACGCCGGGTTTGAGCTTCCACTCGACGACCTCAGCGGATACCTGGTCGCCGTTGGTCGAGGTGACCTCGCCGGGAAACGACACGCTCAGCGACACGTCGGCCTGGGGGTCGCTCAGCGACGTGAGGTCGGCGCGGCCGTCGAGAATCACCAGGTCGCCTGCGCGGCGCAACGAGATGTCGACGCCCGCCGCATCACGGTTCATGCTCGCCAGCTGGGGCAACTCGGCGAAGGTGAGGTCGGAGAACACCGCCTGCGAGCCCACATAGTCATCGCGGCTGTAGTCGGAGACCGCGACCTTTTGGGCGAACGGCAGCGAGTTGAGAAGCTGCGGGCCCTTGTCATCGGCGTTGCGCGGTTTGGCCGCCGCGACGATCTGGCCCGACACCCGGTCGTCGGACGACACCGTCATCGATGCCCTTACCCGCACACATCCGACGGCCATCGGCACGACGAGCAGCAGCAGCAACGCGACGGCGACCACGCGTCTTGGGGACCGGCGGGCGGGCACGTGGTCATCGTGCCAGACCTGAGGGGTCATAGTGGCAGCGCCCGGCCCAGGATCGCGAATGGGCGTGGGTCACCGGCGAAGTGATAGCCGCGGATGATGTCGGTAAATCCCAGCCGCCGGTACAGCCGCCACGCGCGATTGGCTTCTCCGTTGATCTCGGGCGTGGACAGCAGCACGTGGGCCTCCCCGCGATTCGCGAGCAGCCTGCGGACCAGCGCCTCGCCGAGGCCGCGGCCTTGCGCGCGCGGATGGATGTGCAGCTCGGTCAACTCGAAGTAGCTCGTCATCAGCTCGGCGATCCGCGACGTGTCCGCGCCGACCCGGTGCAGGCCCTGCACCACCTGCTGCTGCCACCACTGGTCGGGCGCTCCGCAGTAGCCGTATGCGACACCGAGCATCGGTGCGGCGGCCAGCATCGCGATCGGCGGCTCCGTCACGCCGTCGGGCACTTCCACCGCGGAGACCGCCTTCCAGCCGCGCCGGTGGATGTGTTCCAGCCACATCGACGCGCGCTGGTCCTCCGTGCCGCGGGGGTAACGCATGGCATCGACATATACGGCCAGTGCGTCACCGAGCCGGCGCTGCATATCGCCCGGCGACAGATCGATGAGAAATGTCGCCAACTTCGGTTGCCCCTCCGTTGATGTCGAGCGGTGTCGTCAACACCATTATTGGGTGGGCGTCCCGCCGCCTCCCAGCGACGGTGTCCGTCATACAATCGAGCGTCGAAGTAGGTGGTACGGCTCAGATTCAGCTCGTATCATGACTGTTAGGTGCCCGTGAATGCGGGTGGACACGAGTTTGAACGATTGAGACGGCCGCGGCGGCCCCCGGTTTCAAGGGAGGGACGAATGCCACTCTCCGATCATGAGCAGCGCATGCTCGACCAGATCGAGAGCGCGCTCTATGCCGAGGACCCCAAGTTCGCGTCCAGCGTTCGTGGTGGGACTTTGCGCGCACCCTCGGCCAGGCGCCGCCTTCAGGGCGCCGCGCTCTTTGTGATCGGGCTGGCGATGCTCGTTTCCGGAGTTGCGTTCAAGGCCACGATGATCGGCAGCTTCCCGATACTGTCCGTGCTCGGGTTCGTCGTGATGTTCGGCGGTGTTGTGTTCGCGATCACCGGTCCACGGATGGCCGGCGGGCGCGACCGTTCCGGCTCGGAACAGTCGGGCTCTCGGCAGAAGCGCGGCAAGGGCCAGGGCGGCTCGTTCACCAGCCGGATGGAAGACCGATTCCGCCGGCGCTTCGACGAATAAGCCTGCACCGACTCACGGGGTAGCCACCAGGGCTACCCCGTTTTTGTGCGCGACGTTTGTGGGGCCCCACATCACCCCACCACCTTCCTCCGGGCGATTACCTGGGGTTTTTGTCTTTGATAGCGATCCGCGGGCCGGCCCGAACCGGTCGACAGTCTCAGGACCGGGGGGTCGGTGGGGACTTGCACACAAGTTTTGCTGCTAAATGGAGCAGTGTGGGGGATTGTGGGGTAAAGTGGCGAGCGACGGAGCAACCGGGGCTCCGGAGTGGCGGGAGGTGGCCAGGTGTTTCTGGGCACCTACACGCCCAAGCTCGACGACAAGGGGCGGCTGACGCTGCCCGCCAAGTTCCGCGACGCGCTGGCAGGAGGGTTGATGGTCACCAAGAGCCAAGATCACAGTCTCGCCGTGTACCCGCGGGCGGAGTTCGAGAAGCTGGCTCGTCGGGCATCGCAGGCGTCGCGGAGCAATCCGGAGGCCCGTGCCTTCCTGCGAAACCTGGCCGCCGCCACCGACGAACAGCATCCCGACGCGCAGGGCCGGATCACCCTGTCGGCGGACCATCGCCGGTACGCGAACCTCTCCAAGGACTGCGCGGTGATCGGCTCGGTGGACTACCTGGAAATCTGGGACGCCCACGCATGGCAGGAGTACCAGCAGACGCACGAAGAGAACTTCTCCGCGGGCAGCGATGAAACTCTCCGCGACATCATTTGATTCGGCGGCCGACCGACACGTTGCCCGTGCATCGTGGCCTCTGCCCGAACCGGCCCTGGCGTACTTCCCCGACGCCAGGCCCGCGATCTCGGACAGGGACCTCGGTGCAGGGGCTTTCACCGGAGGCGTTGAGATGGTTGAAGAGTCCGATCACGGACACGTCCCCGTACTTCTGGATCGGTGCGTCGAGCTGCTGACCCCGGCCTTGACCCGGCAGAGCACCGACGGCGAGGGCGCGGTCCTTGTCGACGCCACCCTTGGCGCGGGCGGGCATGCCGGGCGTTTCCTCACCGATCTGCCGGGCCTGCGGGTGATCGGCCTCGATCGCGATCCCGACGCGCTGTGGATCGCCGGTGAACGGCTGGCCGCGTTCGGCGACCGCGTGATCCTTGTGCGCACCCGCTACGACGGGCTCGAGGGCGTCCTCGCCGAAACCGGTTACCGGGCAAGCAAAGTGGACGGCATCCTGTTCGATCTCGGCGTGTCATCGATGCAGCTGGACCGCACCGAACGCGGATTCTCCTATGCCGCCGATGCGCCGCTGGACATGCGGATGGACCCCGATGCGACGCTGACGGCCGCCGAGGTGCTCAACACGTACGACGAAAAGGCGTTGACGCGCGTGCTGCGCGAGTTCGGCGAGGAGCGCTTCGCCGGCCGCATCGCCGCCCACATCGTTCGCCGGCGCGCGCGACGACCGTTTTCCAGCACGGGGGAATTGGTGGAGCTGCTGTATGAGGCCATCCCCGCGCCGGCCCGCCGCAGCGGCGGGCATCCGGCCAAGCGCACGTTTCAGGCGCTGCGCGTCGTCGTCAACGGTGAGCTGGATTCGTTGCGCGACGCGTTGCCTGCTGCACTGGGAGCACTCGCCCCCGGCGGCCGAATCGTGGTGATGGCCTACCAATCTCTCGAAGACCGCATCGTCAAGACCCGGTTCGCGGAGGCGACCGCATCCCGCACCCCGCCGGGCCTGCCGGTCGAACTCCCCGGGCACCAGCCCGGTTTCGTCGCGCTGACCCGCGGCGCCGAACGCGCAGGCCCCGAAGAGGTCGAACGCAATCCGCGCAGTGCGTCCGTGCGGCTACGGGCACTGGAGAAGGTGGGGGGATCACGATGAAGGCACGCAGGCCTGCACCGAGTCGCGGCGGCGACGAGGCCCCGCACGACCGGCAGTCGACCCGCACCAGACAGCGCCGACGCGCCGACGCACCCCCGCGCCGGCGGAAGCCGACCCGCGAGCAGCGCCCGCAGCGGTCCGCGCCGCAGACCAACCCGATCCCTCGGCCCACCGACGGGCCGGGGCGGCCGAAGAACGCCAGCCAGGCCAAGGCCAGGGCCAAGGCGCGGAAGGCCAAGGCGCCCAAGGTCGTGCGCCCACCAATCCGTGAGCGGATCATCGTCAAGCTGGCGTCGATCGATCTGAATCCACGCACCCTCGTCGCGCGGGTGCCGTTCGTGGTCTTGGTCATCGGGTCGCTGGGGCTGGGTTTGGGGGTCACGCTGTGGCTGTCGACCGACGCTGCCGAACGGTCCTACCAACTGGGCAACGCCCGGGATACCGATCGAGCGCTGCTGCAGCAGAAGGAAGCGCTGGAACGTCAGGTGCTGGAGGCGCAGGCGGGGCCCGCACTGGCCGAGTCCGCGCGCAACCTCGGCATGATCCCGTCGAGGGACACCGCGCACCTTGTGCAGGACCCGTCGGGCAACTGGGTCGTGGTCGGCACGCCCAAACCCGCCGCGGGTGTATCGCCGCCTCCGCTGAACACGCCACTGCCCGAGCCGGTCACGCCGCCTCCGGCGCCCCGCGTCGTCGATCCGCGCGAAGTGACCGTCCGCGTGCCACCCCGGGTTCCACCGCCGCCGTCGGCTTCCCCGCCGGGCGCCGAGACGTCCATGCCCGTCGCGCCCGCGGTGCCGTTAGCCGGTGCGCCGGGAGCCGAGGTGCCGCACGCCGTTGGGGGGCCGACCCCGGCGTTGGGGCCTGTGCAGCCACCGCTTGCCGCACCTGCCGCACCTGACGCACCGGCCGCACCACTCGTGGCGCCACCCGTCGATCAGCCGCTCGCGCCTGGAGCCGGCCCGCCTGCCGCACCGCTCGTCGCCGGGCCGTCGCCCGGCGCGCCCGCGTGAGTCGCGGCGAGGGCCAGGGCCGTCGTCCTGGCGGGCCGAAGCGCCGACCAAAAGCCGGCAAGCAGCCACAACCGACCCAGGAGCGGTCGGCGCGATCACGGCGCATCCGTGAGCCGATGCCCGAAAGTGGTTTGCGCAGTGCGTCATTCGTGTTCCGCCACCGCGTCGGCAATGGCGTCGTGTTTCTGGTTATGGTCGTCGCCGTCGGCCAGCTGTTCAGCCTTCAGGTGCCCCGCGCCGCTGGTCTTCGCGCCGAGGCGGCCAGCCAGCTCAAGGTCACCGATGTCGAGAAGGCCGTCCGCGGCTCCATCGTCGACCGCAACAACGACAAGCTGGCGTTCACCATCGAGGCCAGGGCGCTGACGTTCCAGCCGGTCAAGATCCGCAAGCAACTCGCCGACGCCAAGGCTACAACCCCGGACGCGCCGGACCCCGGCCGCCGGTTGCGCGACATCGCCGCTGAGGTCGCGTTGCGGCTGAACAACAAACCCGACGCCAACGCCGTGCTGAAGAAGCTCACCAGCAGCGACTCGTTCGTCTACCTGGCCCGCGCCGTCGACCCCGCGATCGCCGACGCGATCACCAAGAAGTTCCCCGAGGTCGGCTCCGAGCGGCAGGATCTTCGCCAGTATCCGGGCGGATCGCTGGCGGCCAACATCGTCGGCGGCATCGACTGGGACGGCCACGGCCTGTTGGGGCTCGAGGATTCGCTCGACTCCGTGCTCGCAGGCAGGGACGGCTCGGTCACCTACGACCGCGGTTCCGACGGCGTGGTGATCCCCGGTAGCTACCGCAACCGCCACGATGCGGTCAACGGCTCTACCGTGATGTTGACGCTTGACGACGACATCCAGTTCTACGTCCAGCAGCAGGTGCAACAGGCCAAGAATCTGTCCGGCGCCAAGAACGTGTCGGCGGTGGTGCTCGACGCGAAAACCGGTGAGGTGCTTGCGATGGCGAACGACAACACGTTCGATCCATCGCAGGACATCGGCAGGCAAGAGGACAAGGATCTCGGCAACCCTTCTGTGTCGTCGCCCTACGAGCCGGGCTCGGTCAACAAAGTGGTCACCGCCGCCTCCGTCATCGAGTACGGGCTGTCCAACCCCGACGAGGTGGTGCAGGTGCCCGGTGCGATCGAGCTGGGCGGCGTCACGGTCCACGATGCGTGGGAGCACGGCGTGATGCCCTACACGACGACCGGGATCTTCGGAAAGTCGTCGAACGTCGGCACGCTCATGCTGGCCCAGCGAATCGGCCCGGAACGCTACGCAGACATGCTGCAAAAGTTCGGCCTTGGCCAACGCACGGGTGTGGGGCTGGCGGGAGAGAGTGCGGGCCTGGTGCCGCCAATCGACCAGTGGTCGGGCAGCACGTTCTCCAACTTGCCTATCGGCCAAGGCCTTTCGATGACGTTGCTCCAAATGACCGGCATGTACCAGGCCATCGCCAACGATGGTGTGCGGATCCCGCCGCGCATCATCAAGACCACCATCGCCGCCGACGGCAGTCGCACCGACGAGCGGCGACCGCAGGCGGTGCGGGTGGTGTCACCGGAGACGGCGCAGACGGTGCGGCACATGCTGCAGGCGACCGTGCAGCGCGATCCGCGGGGCGAGCAGCAGGGCACCGGGCCGGCGGCCGCCGTCGAGGGCTATCAGATCGCCGGAAAGACCGGAACCGCACAGCAGATCAATCCGGGGTGCGGCTGCTATTACGACGACGTCTACTGGATCACCTTCGCGGGCATGGCTCCCGCCAACGACCCCCGGTATGTCGTCGGCATCATGGCGGACAACCCGCAGCGCACCGCCGACGGTCAACACGGCACGACGATGGCGCCGCTGTTCCACAACATCGCGGCCTGGCTGCTGCAGCGGCAGAACGTGCCGCTGTCACCCGACCCCGGTCCGCTGCTCACGCTGCAAGCCACCTGAGCCTGCCGGGCGGTCGGTCGGCGGCCGGTACTGTGTCATCGCCATGAAACTGCGTCCCTCCCACCCTGTCGGCCAAGCCCTCGGGGCGCTCGCCGACCAGGTAGGAGCGGTGCCGGCGACGGGCGCCACCGTGCCGGACGTGACGATCACCGGCGTCACGCTGCGGGGTCAGGACGCCCAACGCGGTGATCTGTTCGCGGCACTGCCGGGCGCGTCCTCGCACGGCGGCCGCTACATCGCCGACGCGGTGGACGGCGGGGCGGTCGCGGTGCTCACCGACGGCGCGGGAGTGACCGAGATGGGGCCGCTGGTCGACGTTCCTGTGCTCGTGCACCCGTCGCCGCGCTCGGTGCTCGGGGAGCTGGCGGCCGCCGTTTACGGTCACCCGTCGGATCGGTTGCGGGTCATCGGTGTCACCGGAACCTCCGGCAAGACGACGACGACCTATCTGGTGGAGGCCGGCCTGCGCTCCGCGCAGAGGGTGGCGGGGCTGATCGGCACCGTCGGTATCCGGATCGACGGACGCGACCTGCCCAGCGCGCTGACCACGCCCGAGGCGCCGGAGCTGCAGGCGCTGCTGGCGGTGATGGTCGAGCAAGGCGTCGACACCGTGGTGATGGAGGTATCCAGCCACGCGTTGACCCTGGGCCGCGTCGACGGGGTGCACTTCGCGGTCGGGGGATTCACCAACTTGTCGCGTGATCATCTCGACTTCCACCCGACGATGCAGGACTACTTCGCGGCCAAGGCACGGCTGTTCGATCCCCGATCCGCCACGCACGCAAGCGCTTCGGTGATCTGTATCGACGACGACGCGGGACGCGAAATCGCCGTCCTCGTCGGTGACCCGGTGTCGGTGAGCGCGACGGGACTCGATGCCGACTGGCGCGCCGAGAACATCCGCGCGGTCGAGCGGGGTGCACAGGAGTTCGTCGCGGTCGACCCGGCGGGCGTGCATCACGGGCTGCGGATCGCGCTGCCCGGGCGCTACAACGTCGCCAACTGCCTGCTCGCCGTGGCGCTGCTCGACGCGGTCGGGGTGTCGCCCGAACAGGCCGCACCCGGGCTGCGTAGCGCAACCGTCCCCGGCCGGCTGGAGCCGGTCGACCGAGGACAGGGTTTCCTCGCGCTGGTCGACTACGCGCACAAGCCGGGCGCCCTGCGCGCGGTGCTCGAGACGCTGCGCGAACAGGGCAGCGGCCGGCTCGCGGTGGTGTTCGGTGCAGGCGGCAACCGGGATCCGGGCAAGCGGGAGCCGATGGGCGCAGTCGCGGCCGAACTGGCCGATCTGGTCGTGGTGACCGACGACAACCCGCGCGACGAGGATCCCGCCGCGATCCGCGCATCGATCATGGTGGGCGCCACCGCGGCGGGCCGCGCAGACGCTACCGCGGCGGGCCGCGCAGACGTTGTTGAGATTGGGGACCGCCGTGCGGCCATCGACCACGCGGTCGCCTGGGCCCGCCCCGGCGACGTGGTGCTGGTCGCCGGGAAGGGCCATGAGGCCGGTCAGACCGGCCACGGCCAGACCAGGCCTTTCGACGACCGCGACGAGCTGGCCGGTGCGCTCGAGGCGTTGAGGTCACGCGCGTGATCGATCTGTCCATCGCCCAGATCGCGGACATCGTCGGCGGTGAGCTGGCCGATATCTCACCGGAAGAGGCCGCCGCGACCCGGATCACGGGCACCGTCGAATTCGACTCGCGGGCGGTGACACCCGGCGGGCTGTTCATCGCGCTGCCGGGTGCACGCACCGACGGCCACGACTTCGCCGCCTCGGCCGTGGGTGCCGGAGCCGTCGCGGTGCTCGCCGCCCGGCCGGTGGGCCTGCCGGCCATCATCGTCGAACCCAGCACCCGCGACGACAGCATCCACGCCGCCGCCGGCGTGCTCGAACACGACGCCGACGGATCCGGCGCCGCGGTGCTGGCGGCCTTGGCCCGATTAGCGGCCGCGGTCGCCGCCGAGCTGGTCGACGGCGGCCTGACCATTGTCGGGATCACCGGCTCGTCCGGTAAGACCTCCACCAAGGACCTGCTCGCCGCGGTGCTCGCGCCGCTCGGCGACGTGGTCGCGCCGCCCGGCTCGTTCAACAACGAGCTCGGCCATCCGTGGACGGTGCTGCGGGCGACGGAGTCCACCGACTACCTCGTCCTGGAGATGTCCGCGCGCCATCCCGGCAACATCGCCGCGCTCGCCGCCATAGCGCCGCCGTCGATCGCGGTGGTGCTCAACGTCGGCACCGCCCATCTCGGCGAGTTCGGCTCGCGGGAGGCCATCGCCGCAACAAAAGCCGAACTGCCGCAGGCGGTTCCGGCGTCGGGCGTGGTGATTCTCAACATGGACGATCCCGCGGTGGCCGCGATGGCCGACCAGACGTCTGCTCGCGTCGTACGGGTGGGCCGCACGGCGGACGCCGATGTGTGGGCCGGCCCGGTCACGCTCGATGAGCTGGCCCGGCCTCGCTTCACCCTGCACGCCGCCGGCGGCGAGGCCGACGTGGCGCTGGCGGTGCACGGCGACCACCAGGTGTCCAACGCGCTGTGCGCGGCCGCCGTTGCAATCGAATGCGGCGCCACCCTCGAAAACGTCGCCGCCGCGCTCGCCGCCGCGGGACCGGTGTCCAAACACCGCATGCAGGTCGCCACCCGTCACGACGGCGTCACCGTCATCAACGACGCCTACAACGCCAACCCCGACTCGATGCGAGCCGGGTTGAAGGCGCTGGCCTGGATGGCCGGCGAAGCGCCGAATAAGCGCCGCAGCTGGGCCGTGCTCGGCGAGATGGCCGAACTCGGCGACGACGCGATATCCGAGCATGACCGCATCGGCCGACTGGCGGTGCGATTAGATGTGTCACGACTCATCGTCGTGGGAACCGGGAGGTCTATGAGCGCCATGCACCACGGCGCGGTGATGGAGGGGTCATGGGGGTCTGAGGTCGCCATGGTCGCCGACGCCGACGCCGCGCTGGCATTGCTGCGGGCCGAACTGCGAGCCGGAGATGTGGTGCTGGTGAAAGCCTCGAACGCGGCCGGGCTAAGCGCCCTGGCCGACGCCCTTGTCGCCGAGGGCAGTCTCGGATGAGGCAGATCCTCATCGCCGTCGCCATCGCGTTGACGGTGTCGATACTTCTCACGCCGGTGCTGATCCGGCTGTTCACCCGCCAGGGATTCGGGCACGAGATCCGCGAGGACGGGCCGCCCAGTCACCACAAGAAGCGCGGCACACCGTCGATGGGCGGCGTTGCGATCATCGCCGGGATCTGGGCGGGATACCTCGGCACCCAGTTGATCGGCATCGTCATGGACGGCAAGGGGCCGTCCGCGTCGGGCTGGCTTGTGCTCGGTCTGGCCACCGCCCTTGGCGGGGTCGGGTTCGTCGACGACCTGATCAAGATCCGCCAGGCGCGCAATCTGGGCCTGAACAAGACCGCGAAAACGGTCGGCATCCTGGCCGCCGCGGTGATCTTCGGGGTGCTGGGGCTGCAGTTCCGCAACGCCGACGGGTTGACACCCGGCGCTGCCGAGCTGTCCTACGTACGCGAGATCGCCACCGTCACACTGGCACCCGCCATCTTCGTGGTGTTCTGCGTTGTGATCGTGAGCGCCTGGTCGAATGCGGTGAACTTCACCGACGGCCTCGACGGACTGGCCGCCGGGGCGATGGCCATGGTGTGCGCGGCCTATGTGTTGATCACGTTCTGGCAGTTTCGCAACGCCTGCGCGACCAGCCCGGGCCTGGGCTGCTACAACGTGCGCGATCCGCTCGATCTGGCGATCATCGCGGCGGCCACGGCCGGGGCGTGTATCGGTTTTCTGTGGTGGAACGCCGCGCCGGCCCAGATCTTCATGGGCGATACCGGCTCGCTCGCGCTGGGCGGCATCATCGCCGGGCTGTCGGTGGCCAGCCGCACCGAAATGCTGGCCGTCGTGCTCGGTGCGCTGTTCGTGGCCGAGGTGACCTCGGTCGTCGTCCAGATCATGACGTTCCGCACCACCGGGCGCCGGGTGTTCCGGATGGCGCCGTTTCACCACCACTTCGAGCTCGTCGGCTGGGCCGAGACCACGGTGATCATCCGGTTCTGGTTGCTGACGGCGATCGCCTGCGGACTCGGGGTGGCGCTCTTCTACAGCGAGTGGCTGACCACCGTCGGGGCCTGACGTGGATCTCTCCGGAGCCGCCGTCCTGGTTGCCGGTGCCAGGGTCACCGGCCGTGCCATTCTTGCCACACTGACACCGCTCGGTGCGCGCGCCACGCTCACCGATGACAGCCCGTCGGCGCTCACCACGTTCGCACAGTCCGGTGTCGCGGTGATCGACGCGGCCAACGCCGCCGAGCGGATTGCGGGCTATGACCTCGTCGTGACCAGCCCCGGCCTGCCGCCCACCGCGCCCGTGTTGACCGCCGCGGCCGCGGCGGGGGTGCCGATCTGGGGCGACGTCGAATTGGCTTGGCGGCTGGACAATTCCGGCCGTTACGGGCCACCGCGACGGTGGCTCGTGGTGACCGGCACCAACGGCAAGACCACGACGACGGCGATGCTGCACGCGATGCTGGTCGCCGCCGGCCGCCGCGCCGTGCTGTGCGGCAACATCGGCGACCCCGTGCTGGATGTCCTGGAACAGCCGGCCGAGCTGCTGGCCGTCGAGCTGTCGAGCTTCCAGCTGCACTGGGCGCCGTCGCTTCGCCCGGAGGCCGGCGCGGTGCTCAACGTCGCCGAGGACCACCTCGACTGGCACGGAACGATGGACGCATACGCCCGCGACAAGGCCCGCGTGCTCGACGGCCGGGTCGCCGTCGTCGGGCTCGACGACCCAGTTGCGGCTGGCCTGCTGCCGACCGCCGCGGCGCCCGTGCGGGTCGGCTTCCGGCTCGGCGAGCCGGTGCCCGGCGAACTCGGCGTCCGCGACGGCGTGCTGATCGACAACGCGTTTGGCGACGGGGTGACGCTCGCGGAGGTGGCATCGATCCCGGTGGCCGGTCCGGTCGGTGTGCTCGATGCACTGGCCGCGGCGGCGCTGGCGCGCGCCGTCGACGCCCCGCCCGAGGCCATCGCGGAGGCCCTTGCGGCGTTCCAGGTAGGCAGGCACCGCGCCGAGGTGGTCGGCGAAATCGACGGCGTCGCGTATGTCGACGACTCCAAGGCAACCAACCCACACGCCGCGCAGGCATCGATCACCGCGTACCCGCGGGTGGTCTGGATCGCCGGCGGCCTGCTCAAGGGTGCATCGGTCGACGAACTCGTCGCCGCGGTGGCGAACCGGCTGGTCGGAGCGGTGCTGATCGGCAGTGACCGGGCCTTGATCGGCAACGCGTTATCGCGACACGCCCCGGATGTCCCCGTTGTCGAGCTTGTGACGGGGGAGGATTCTGGGGTGCGTGGGAGAATCGAGTCAAATGAGTCCAGAGTGAGTCATGTGACTCGAGCGATCGAGGTGGGGAAGCGCTCGGTCGGAGAAGCCGTGATGGCGGAGGTCATCGACGCAGCCCGCACCCTGGCCCGCCCCGGCGACACCGTGCTTCTGGCTCCGGCCGGCGCGTCCTTCGACCAGTTCAGCAGCTACGGCCATCGAGGTGATGCGTTCGCCTCGGCCGTGCGCGCCGTGACCCGGTAGGCGGCAGTGAGCAACATCCTGACCCGGTTGCGGCACCGGAGGACGAACGCGGGCGCCGATGGGAAGCCGGCGAACGCCACCGAGGCCGCCAGGGACCCGCGCACCCGGTTCGGCGCGTGGCTGGGCCGGCCCATGACGTCGTTTCACCTCATCATCGCGGTCGCCGCGCTGCTCACCACGCTGGGCCTGATCATGGTGCTGTCCGCCTCCGGGGTGCACTCGTACGACGAGGATGGGTCGCCGTGGGCGATCTTCGCCCGCCAGGTGCTGTGGACGATCGTCGGACTCGTCGCGTTCTACATCGCGCTGCGGATGCGGGTGCAGTTGATGCGCACCATGGCATTCACCGGCTTCGCGCTCACGGTCGTCATGCTTGTGCTGGTGCTGATCCCGGGAATCGGCAAGGAGGCCAACGGGTCTCGCGGGTGGTTCGTGGTGGCCGGGTTGTCCATGCAGCCGTCCGAACTGGCCAAGATCGCGTTCGCGATCTGGGGCGCACACCTGCTGGCGGCACGCCGCATGGAACACGCGTCGCTGCGCGAGATGCTCATCCCGCTCGTTCCGGCCGCCGTCATCGCGCTGGCGCTCATCGTCGCCCAGCCCGACCTCGGGCAGACGGTGTCACTCGGCATCATCCTGCTCGGCCTGCTGTGGTACGCCGGCCTGCCGCTGCGGGTCTTTCTCAGCTCGTTGTTCGCGGTCGTGGTGTCGGCGGCGATCCTGGCGGTCTCGGAAGGCTACCGGTCCGACCGGGTGATGTCGTGGCTGAACCCGGGCGCCGATGCACAGGGCTCGGGGTATCAGGCCCGTCAGGCCAAGTTCGCGCTGGCCAACGGCGGCATCTTCGGTGACGGGCTGGGGCAGGGCACCGCCAAGTGGAACTACCTGCCCAACGCCCACAATGACTTCATCTTCGCGATCATCGGCGAGGAGCTCGGCTTCGTCGGCGCCATCGGGCTGCTGTGCCTGTTCGGGCTGTTCGCCTACACCGGGATGCGGATCGCCCGGCGCTCGGCCGACCCGTTCCTTCGGTTGCTCACCGCCACGGCGACGCTGTGGGTGATGGGCCAGGTGTTCATCAACGTCGGCTACGTTGTCGGCCTGTTGCCCATCACCGGCCTGCAGCTCCCGCTGATATCTGCAGGCGGGACATCAACGGCGACAACGCTTTTGATGATCGGAATCATGGCGAACGCCGCCCGCCACGAACCCGAGGCGGTGGCCGCGCTACGGGCCGGACGCGACGACCGGATGAACCGGGTGCTGCGGCTTCCGCTTCCCGAGCCGTACATGCCATCGCGCACCGAGGCGCTGCGCGACCGGCTGCGGTCGCGTCCGGACACGCCACGGCGGCCGAGCCGGCAAGACCAACCACGCCGGCCGAGCCGGCAAGACCAACCACGCCGGCCGAGCCGGCAAGACCAACCGCCGCCGAAGAACAACCGCAAACCCGCCGCCGACCGCGCAACGCGGCGCTCAGGGCATCATGGAGGCGGCGAACGATCGGCCAAGTCCGGTCGACGCGCTCGCACACTGGAAGGTCAGCGTTACGGGTGAATATCTCGACACCCTGGGGGGGCGAGCGGGGGATATCCGTCGTCCTGGCGGGCGGCGGCACCGCGGGGCACGTCGAACCCGCAATGGCCGTGGCCGACGCGCTGACCGCTCTCGACCCTGACGTGCGCATTACCGCGCTGGGGACGCGGCGTGGCCTCGAAACGCGGCTGGTGCCCGAACGCGGCTATCACCTCGAACTCATCACTGCCGTACCGCTGCCGCGCAAGCCGTCCGGTGACCTGGTTCGGCTTCCGATGCGAGTAGGCCTGGCGATTCGGCAGACCCGGGCCGTGCTCGACGACGTCGACGCCGACGTCATCGTAGGTTTTGGTGGATATGTGGCGCTGCCGGCCTATCTGGCTGCCCGGGGCGGGCTGGCGCGGCGCCGTCGCGTTCCGGTCGTCGTCCACGAAGCCAACGCCAGCGCGGGGTGGGCCAACCGGGTCGGCGCGCGATCGGCGCGGCGGGTGCTGTCGGCGGTGCCCGACCCAGGCCTGCGGCGTGTCGAGGTCGTCGGGGTGCCGGTGCGCGAAGAGATCACCTCACTCGATCGCGCGGCGCTGCGGGCCGCGGCGCGGGCACACTTCGGCTTCGCCGAGGATGCTCGGGTACTGTTGGTGTTCGGCGGCTCGCAGGGCGCCCAGTCGATCAACCGGGCGGTAGCGGCGGCCGCCAAAGACCTTGCCGTTGCCGGTATTTCGGTGTTGCACGCGCACGGGCCGAAGAACACTCTCGAACTTCGCGAACCCGCCGATGGCGATCCGCCGTACGTGGCGGTGCCGTATTTGGACCGGATGGATCTGGCCTACGCGGCGGCCGACCTTGCCATCTGCCGCTCGGGCGCGATGACGGTCGCCGAGGTGACGGCGGTCGGCGTTCCCGCGGTGTATGTGCCGCTGCCGATCGGCAATGGCGAGCAACGGCTCAACGCCCTGCCGGTGGTCAACGCCGGTGGTGGGCTGCTCGTCGACGACTCCGAGCTGTCCGGTGGTTTGGTCGCCGACACGGTTGCCGGGCTGCTCACCGACCCAGCGCGGATGGCGGCGATGACGTCCGCGGCGGCGCTGGCCGGACACCGGGACGCCGCAAAGCGGGTAGCCGAGGTCGCCCTCGAGGTCGCCCGCAGTTCGCGCAACGACCGAAAGCGGTTGTGGTGAACGCGAAGTCACCGGAGCCGGAAGGCCGGCGACATCTGACTCCGGAGCCGGAAGGCCGGCGACATCTGACCTTGCCAGAGGAACTTCAGCGGGTGCACATGGTGGGCATCGGCGGAGCAGGTATGTCGGGCGTCGCCCGCATCCTGCTGGACCGCGGTGGCCTCGTATCGGGATCGGATGCCAAGGAGTCCCGCGGAGTGGCGGCGCTGCGCGCCCGCGGCGCGGCGATTCTGATCGGACACGACGAATCGTCGCTCGATCTGTTGCCGGGCGGCCCGACCGCCGTCGTCACCACGCACGCCGCGATCCCGAAGACGAACCCCGAACTGGTCGAGGCCCGGCGGCGCGGCATCCCGGTGATCCTGCGGCCCGTGGTGCTGGCCAAACTGATGGCCGGACACACCACGCTGATGGTCACCGGAACACACGGCAAGACCACAACGACCTCGATGCTGATTGTGGCGTTGCAGCACAGCGGATTCGACCCCTCGTTTGCCGTTGGCGGTGATCTCGGCGAGGCCGGCACCAACGCCCATCACGGCAGCGGAGACTGCTTCGTCGCCGAGGCCGACGAGAGCGACGGCTCACTGCTGGAATACACCCCCGAGGTCGCCGTTGTGACCAACATCGAGGCGGACCATTTGGACTTCTTCGGCAGCGTGGAGGCCTACGGCGCGGTGTTCGACTCATTCGTCGGGCGGCTCAAACCCGGTGGCGCACTGGTGGTCTGCACGGACGACGACGGCGCGGCAGCGCTGGCCGATCGCACCGCCGACCTGGGCATCCGGGTGCTGCGCTATGGAAGCGGAGGTTCCGGTCTCGCGGGCACCCTGTTGAACTGGGAACAGCAGGGCACCGGAGCGGTGGCGCACATCCAGCTGGCGGGTGAGCAGCACCCCCGGGTGATGCGGCTGGCGGTGCCCGGCAGGCACATGGCACTCAACGCGCTTGGCGCGCTGTTGGCGGCGCTACAGGTTGGGGCGCCGGCCGATGACGTGCTCGACGGATTGGCGGGTTTCGAGGGAGTGCGGCGCCGATTCGAGTTGGTCGGCACGGCCAATGGTGTGCGGGTGTTCGACGACTATGCCCACCACCCGACCGAGGTGCGGGCCACACTGTCCGCCCTGCGGACGGTGACCGAACAGGGCGGTGCCGGTCGGTCGATCGTGGTGTTCCAGCCTCATTTGTATTCGCGGACACAGACTTTCGCTCGTGAGTTCGGGCAGGCGCTTGATGGTGCCGATGAGGTGTTCGTGCTCGATGTCTACGCCGCCCGCGAACAACCGATGGCCGGCGTGAGTGGCGCGACGGTGGCCGAGCACGTCAGTGTGCCGGTCACCTACGTGCCGGACTTCTCCGCGGTCGCCGAGCGGGTTGCCGAGGCCGTGAACCCCGGTGACGTCGTGGTCACGATGGGTGCGGGCGACGTCACCATGCTCGGGCGGGAAATCATTGCGGCACTGCAGGTCAGGGCCAACCGTGGCGCACCGGGCCGATCCGGGACGGCCTGATGACCGACGACACGAACACCGGCGAAGCCGCACCAGAGGAAGCGACGCTGCCTCCCGCGTCGGCGGCCGATTACGAGGGACCGCGGCGACGGGCGCGAAGGCAGCGCGAGGAACGCCGCATCGCCCAGGCACGGGCCATCGCGATCGAGAACGCCCGCCGGGAGGCCAAGCGTCGCGCGCTGGGCACTCCGGCAGAAGAGAAGAACACCCTTGGCCGCGGAGCGGTTCGGGGTCTGAAGGCGTTGATGTGGTCGGCGCTGGTGAGCGTGGTTGTGGTCGGGCTCGGCCTGTTGCTCTACTTCACGCCGATCATGTCGGCGCGCAACATCGTCGTCACCGGGCTGGGCGCGGTGACGCAGGACGAGGTCGCCGCGGCCGCGGCGATCACGCCCGGTACCCCGCTGCTGCAGGTCGACACCGACGCCGTCGCGGCGCGGGTGGCGGCGATCCGGCGCGTCGCGACCGCGCGCGTCCAGCGTCAATACCCGTCGACGCTTCGGGTCACCGTCATCGAGCGGGTACCGGTAGTGGTCAAGGATTTCCCCGACGGTCCGCACATGTTCGACCGCGACGGCGTGGACTTCGCGACCGGCCCGCCGCCGCCGGCCGTGCCCTACCTTGAAGCCGAGAATCCGGGCCCGCGCGATCCGGCCACGAAGGCGGCGCTTGAGGTGATGACCTCGCTGCGGCCGGAGGTGGCCGGCCAGGTTGGCCGCATCGCGGCGCCGTCGGTCGCCGCCATCACCCTGACCTTGGTCGATGGCAGGACGGTGGTGTGGGGCACCACCGACCGCACCCAGGAGAAGGCGCTCAAGCTGGGCGCGCTTCTCACCCAACCGGGCCAGACGTACGATGTCTCCAGCCCGGATTTGCCGACGATCAAGTAGGCGCGCCCGCAGGTAATCACCAGAAATTCTTGTCGCGCGCATCGGCGCGCCTGCATGGATACCTCGCGCGG
>DATARY010000082.1:0-28896 GCA_036263935.1 Mycobacterium sp. | reverse complement strand
CGTCGGCGGACCGCGCCGCAAGAGCCGCATCATCAGCGAGCAGGAAAAGAAGATCACCGCCTACCACGAAGGCGGGCACACGCTGGCAGCTTGGGCGATGCCCGACATCGAGCCGATCTACAAGGTGACGATCCTGGCCCGCGGCCGCACCGGAGGGCACGCCGTCGCGGTGCCCGAGGACGACAAGGGCCTGATGACCCGTTCGGAGATGATCGCGCGGCTGGTGTTCGCGATGGGCGGACGCGCCGCGGAGGAGCTGGTGTTCCGCGAGCCCACCACCGGCGCGGTCTCCGACATCGAGCAGGCCACCAAGATCGCGCGCGCGATGGTGACCGAGTACGGCATGAGCTCCAAGCTCGGCGCCGTCCGCTACGGTACCGAGCACGGCGATCCGTTCCTGGGCCGCACCATGGGCACCCAGGCCGACTACAGCCATGAAGTCGCGCAGATCATCGACGACGAGGTGCGCAAGCTCATCGAGGCCGCGCACACTGAGGCGTGGGAGATCCTCACCGAATACCGCGACGTGCTCGACACGTTGGCGGGCGAGCTGTTGGAGAAGGAAACGCTGCACCGCGCCGAACTCGAGGCGATATTCGGCGAGGTGAAGAAGCGTCCCCGGCTGACCATGTTCGACGACTTCGGCGGCCGTGTCCCGTCGGACAAGCCGCCGATCAAGACGCCCGGCGAGCTGGCGATCGAACGCGGCGAGCCATGGCCCAAGCCGGTTCCCGAGCCCGCATTCAAGGCTGCCATCGCGCAAGCCAGCAAGGATCCCGCGGCCCAGACGCACCAGAATGGCTCAAACGGAGTGGGCGCCAACGGAATTCCCGCTAACACCCCCACTACACAGCCCGACTACGGCGCCCCCGCCGGTTGGCACGCCCCTGGCTGGCCGCCGCAGCAGCCGGGTCAGCAGCCGCAGGGGTATTGGTATCCGCCACCCCACTGGCAGCAGCCCTATCCGCCGTATCAGCCCTACCCGCAGCCCGGACAACCCGCCCCGCGGGGTGGCGCACCTGCGCCCAACCCCAACGAGGAGCCGGGCCAGGACAGTCGGTCCTAAACCGCCTGCACACGGCTGATTTCGAATGGAGTATTCGATGACGCGGTCGCACAACAACTCGGCGACGTTCACCAGCCCGGTGTTCGACCAACCGCGCGCCGAAGCGGCGGTCCGCGAACTGCTGATCGCGATCGGGGAGAACCCCGACCGGCACGGCCTTGAAGAAACCCCGGCGCGGGTGGCGCGGGCCTACAAGGAGATGTTCGCGGGCCTGTACACCGACCCGGACACCGTGCTGAATACCACCTTTGACGAGCAGCACGACGAGATGGTTCTGGTCAAACAGATACCGCTGTACTCCATCTGTGAGCACCATCTCGTGTCGTTCCACGGGGTGGCGCACGTCGGCTACATCCCCGGCAAGGACGGCCGGGTCACCGGGCTGTCCAAGATCGCCCGGCTGGTCGACCTGTACGCCAAGCGGCCACAGGTGCAGGAGCGGCTGACCGCGCAGATCGCCGACGCACTGATGCGCAAACTCGACCCGCGCGGCGTCATCGTCATCGTCGAGGCCGAACACCTCTGCATGGCGATGCGCGGCGTGCGCAAGCCTGGTGCCGTCACGACCACCTCGGCGGTGCGCGGGCAGTTCAAGTGCGATGCGGCATCGCGAGCCGAGGCGCTGGATCTGATCTTGCGAAAGT
Organism: Mycobacterium sp.; assembly: GCA_036263935.1. Lineage (GTDB taxonomy): Bacteria > Actinomycetota > Actinomycetes > Mycobacteriales > Mycobacteriaceae > Mycobacterium. The sequence continues at coordinate 27,186 of DATARY010000082.1, read as the reverse complement.
GAGCCGGACACGCGTGCGGGTGATGGGCGTCGTCAACGTCACCGACGACTCCTTCTCCGACGGGGGGCTGTTCCTCGATCCGGACCGCGCCGTCGAACACGGGCTCGCGTTGGCCGCTGACGGCGCCGCGATCGTCGACGTCGGTGGCGAGTCGACCCGGCCCGGCGCCACCCGTGTCGACCCGCGGGTGGAAACCGCACGCGTGCTGCCGGTGGTCAAAGAGCTTGCCGGGCAGGGCATCACGGTCAGCATCGACACAATGCGCGCCGAAGTCGCGCAGGCGGCGTTGGAGAACGGCGCTCAGATCGTCAACGATGTCTCCGGCGGCCGCGCGGATCCGAATATGGCCGGGCTGGTCGCCGACACGAAAGTTACTTGGGTGCTGATGCATTGGCGGTCCGTCGGTGGGGCTAAACCGCACGAGGTGCCCGCCTACCGCGACGTCGTCGGCGAGGTTCGCGACGAATTGCTGGCCAGCGTTGACGCCGCGGTGTCGGCGGGGGTCGATCCCGCTAAGCTGATCATCGACCCGGGTCTGGGGTTCGCCAAGACCGCAGAACACAATTGGGCGCTGCTCCGGGCGCTGCCCAAGTTTGTCGACACCGGTATCCCGGTGCTGGTCGGAGCCTCGCGCAAACGCTTTCTCGGTGCGCTGCTGGCAGATTCGGACGGCGCGCTGCGGCCGCCCGACGGGCGGGAGACGGCCACCGCGGTGATCTCCGCGCTGGCGGCCGGGCAGGGAGCCTGGGGTGTGCGGGTGCACGACGTGCGCGCATCGGTCGATGCGCTGGAGGTGCTCAAGGCTTGGCGCGGGGATCTATAGATGGCGGATCGAATTGAATTGCGTGGCTTGACCGTTCGTGGTCACCATGGCGTCTTCGACCACGAGCGCCGCGAGGGTCAGGACTTCGTCGTCGACATCACCGTGTGGATCGATCTGGCGGGTGCCGCGGCCAGCGACGACCTTGCGGACACCGTTGACTACGGTGGGCTGGCACAGCGCGCCAGCGACATCGTGGCGGGCCCGCCACGAAAACTGATCGAGACCGTGGCCGGCGCCATCGCGGACGACGTGATGACCGACGAGCGCGTGCACGCCGTCGAGGTCGTCGTGCACAAGCCCGCGGCGCCCATTCCGTTGTCCTTCGCCGACGTCGCGGTGGTGGCACGGCGGTCACGGCGCGGTGGTCGGGCATGAGCAGAGTGGTGCTGTCGATCGGATCGAATCTGGGCGACCGGTTGGCCCGGCTGCAGTCGGTCGTCGATGGCCTCGACGGCTCCGTGCGCGCGGTGTCGCCGGTCTACGAGACCGAGGCCTGGGGCGGCGTCGAGCAGGGGCCGTTCCTGAACGCGGTGTTGATTGCCGCCGATCCCGCACTCGACGGCCACCGCTGGCTGCACCGCGCGCGGGAGCTGGAGCGCGCCGCCAACCGTGTGCGCGGCGAGCGCTGGGGCCCGCGCACCCTCGATGTCGACCTCGTCACGTGCCACAGCGGCGATCACGAGGAAACCCTGCACGACGAGGAGCTGACGCTGCCGCACCCGATGGCGCATCTGCGCGCGTTCGTGCTGATCCCTTGGCTCGCGGTTGACCCGGACGCCACGCTGACGGTGGCCGGCAAGCCCCGGCCCGTCGCGCGCCTCCTTGCCGAACTCGACCCCGCCGAGCGGGACGGCGTGCGCCTCACCGAACTGGCGCTCGGCTGATGGGACCGACGCGCAAGCGTGACCTGACTGCCGCGACGGTGGTTGCCGCCGTTGTGAGCTACATGCTCGTCGTGGGGCTGTACCGGTGGTTCCCACCGATCACGCTGTGGACCGGGGTATCCCTGCTGGCCGTTGCCGTCGCCGAGGCCGCCTGGGCCTTCTACGTGCGGGCCAAGATCAACGAAGGGGAGATCGGTGACGGACCGGGCTGGCTGCATCCGCTGGCGGTCGCCAGATCGGTGTTGATCGCCAAGGCCTCCGCGTGGGTCGGAGCGCTCGTGCTCGGATGTTGGGCGGGGGTTCTCGCGTACCTAGTGCCCCGGCGGTCAAGTCTGCGCGTCGCCGGAGAAGACACCGCGGGCGCGGCGGTGGCCGCCGCGTGTGCGCTGGCTCTGGTGTTTGCCGCGCTATGGCTTCAGCATTGCTGCAAGTCACCACACGAGCCGCCGGACAATGCCGACGGGGCGGCCGATTAGCGGGCGTGGCACGTCCGCCCGCCGAATCGCCGATGTGGTCGACACGCGAGGTGACCTGTGGCGGGTACAGTCGGCCCATGACCGAACCGACCCGCAGCGCCCGGTCTCGGCGCGGCGGCCGAAGGCCGGGTTGGTTGCTGCTTACGGTGTTGCTGGTGCTTGCTATCGGGGCGAGTTCTGCGCTGGTGTTCACCAATCGGGTTGAGTTGCTGAAGCTCGCCGTGATCCTCGCGCTGTGGGCTGCAGTGGTCGCCGCGTTCGTGTCGGTGATCTACCGCAGACAGAGCGATCTGGACCAGGCCAAGGCGCGAGACCTGAAGCTCGTGTACGACTTGCAACTGGACAGGGAGATCTCTGCGCGGCGGGAATACGAGCTGAACGTGGAGACCGAGCTGCGCCGCGAGCTGGCTTCCGAACTGCGCGCTCAGTCCGCCGACGAGGTGGCCGGACTGCGGGCCGAGTTGGCGGCACTGCGCGCCAATCTGGAGATCCTGTTCGACGCGGACCTTTCACACCGACCCGCGATCGAAACCGAGCGCACGACCGTTCGCGCCTTCAGCGACTGGGCCGTCGACGCGGAATCCACCGGCCGGGTCACCGCCAGCCGGATCGACGCCGGATACCAGGACAGCGAACCCCGCACCGATGAAAGCCCGATCATCGACGTGCCAGCCGAACCCCATCCGCCCGAGCCCGAATGGGCGCCGCCGACTGGGTACGGAGGCACGCACCGCAGGGCCTCAGAGGCCGAGCCGCCGCCGCGCGAATGGGCGCCCCCACCGCCGGCACGCGAGGAGCCTGCGGGCGTGACAACCCCCACACCGTCGGCGGATTGGCAGCCGGCACCGGCCGAAGGGCAGTGGATTCCGGCGGGTTCACCCGGTAGCAATTGGGCGGCGCCTGCTGCCGAGAACGGCTCATCCGGTGAGTACGTCGGCACGAGAAGGGCGCAGGAGCCGGTGGCATCAGCTCCGCCGCCACCCCCTGCACCGGATCAGCCGGTGGTGTCCTCTCCGCCAGGCGATGGTCCACGCGGCCGCCATTCCGCAGCCTCCGACGCGGTCGACCCAGGGCGCCCGGTCCCATCGCCAACCCCAGCCGCCGAGTCTGCGGGTTCCCCGCCGCACCGAGAGCCGCCCCGACCACAAGAGGCGCCGAAACACCGAGGCGCAGAAGACACCGGCGGGCAGTCGGTCGCCGAGCTGCTGGCCCGGCTCCAGGCCACCCCCACGGGGGGCGGGCGTCGCCGCCGCCGCGAGGATTGAGCTAGTCTCATAGCGACCGTCCGGTACCCGCAACGCAGGACCGGAACGAACGAATCAGAAGAACTTGCGAGGTCGTCTGCAATGGAGCAGTCCGCTGCGCACGCGCGTGGACCCCACGACGGACTGCGTCCGGCGCGCCTTACGATCGGCGTCATTTCCGCTGGTCGGGTGGGTACCGCGCTCGGCGTCGCGCTGGAGCGCGCCGACCATGTGGTGGTCGCGTGCAGCGCTATTTCGCATGCGTCGCGGCAGCGGGCGCAGCGCCGGCTGCCCGACACCGCCGTGCTGCCGGTCGACGAGGTCGCCGGTCGGGCCGAACTCCTCTTGCTGGCGGTACCCGACGCCGAACTGGCCGGGCTGGTGTCAGGCCTCGCCGCCACCGGAGCGGTGCGGCCGGGCACCATCGTGGCGCACACGTCCGGTGCCAACGGGGTCGGTGTGCTCGCCCCGTTGACCGACCAGGGTTGTATCCCGTTGGCCATCCACCCCGCAATGACGTTCGCCGGATCCGACGAGGACATCGAGCGGCTGCCCGACACCTGTTTCGGTATCACCGCCGCCGACGACGTGGGGTACGCGATCGCGCAGTCGCTGGTGCTGGAGATCGGCGGAGAGCCGTTCCGCGTCCGCGAAGATGCCCGAACGCTCTACCACGCGGCGCTGGCTCATGCGAGCAACCACGTCGTCACCGTGCTCCTCGACGCCATCGAAGGGTTGCGGGCCGCACTGTGGGGTCAGGAGCTGCTCGGTCAGGAACTGGTCGGCGACGCACCGGGCGGCATCGCCGAGCGCGTCATCGGTCCGCTGGCGCGGGCGTCTCTTGAGAACGCCCTGCAGCGTGGGCAGGCGGCGCTGACGGGCCCGGTCGCCCGCGGTGATGCGCCCGCCGTGGCAGGACACCTGCGCGCGCTGGCCGAGGTGGATCCCGAACTAGCACAGGCATATCGGGCCAACTCGCTGCGCACGGCGCAGCGTGCGCACGCACCGCAGGATGTGTTCGCGGTACTTGCCGAGGCGGGGCAGAAATGACCGATCGCAGGGCGCCCCAGTTCACCGCCGGTGAGCTCCACGTCTATTCGCAGCCGCGCGACGTATCGGACGTCACCAGGGCGCTGCGGACCACCGGGCGCCGAGTGATGTTGGTGCCGACGATGGGTGCCCTGCACGACGGCCACCTCGAGCTGATCCGGACCGCAAAACGGGTGCAGGGTGCCGTGATAGTGGTGTCGATCTTCGTCAACCCGCTGCAGTTCGGCGCCGGCGAAGACCTCAACGCATACCCCCGGACCCTCGACGCCGACCTGGCGACATTGCAGGCCGAGGGTGTCGAGATCGCGTTCACCCCGACGGCCGCCGACATGTATCCCGACGGCCCTCGGACCTTGGTGCAGCCGGGGCCACTGGCATCGGAGCTCGAAGGAGCATCGCGGCCAACACATTTCGCCGGTGTGCTGACCGCCGTGCTCAAGCTGCTGCAGATTGTGCGGCCCGACCGCGCGTTCTTCGGCGAGAAGGACTACCAGCAGCTGGTGCTGATCCGTCAGATGGTCGCCGACCTCAATGTCGACGTTCAGATCGTCGGGGTGCCGATCGTGCGGGAACCCGACGGTCTGGCGATGTCCTCACGCAACCGATACCTCAACGAGATCGAACGTGAGCAGGCCGGCGCGCTGTCGGCAGCGCTGCTTGCCGGTATGTACGCCGCATCGGGCGGTACGACGGCGACGCTAGACGCCGCGCACGCTGTGCTCGACGAGGTGCCCGTGATCGAGGTCGACTACCTGCAAGTGCGCGACTCGATGCTTGGCCCGCCACCGCGCGAGGGGATCGGCCGCCTGCTGATCGCCGCGCGACTGGGCCGGACGAGGCTTCTGGACAACATCGCAATCGACATAGGAACAACCGCCGGCACCGACGGACATCCACGGGTCGGGTCGGACGAGAATCACGAATTACCTTGGAGGAACTGATGTTACGGACAATGCTGAAATCGAAGATCCACCGCGCGACGGTGACGCAGGCGGACCTGCACTACGTCGGCTCGGTAACGATCGACGCCGATCTGATGGACGCGGCGGACCTGCTCGAGGGTGAGCAGGTCACGATCGTCGACATCGACAACGGCGCGCGGCTGGTCACCTACGCCATCACCGGCGAGCGCGGCAGCGGGGTCATCGGCATCAACGGCGCCGCAGCGCATCTGGTGCATCCGGGCGACCTTGTGATCGTGATCGCCTACGGCACGATGGAGGATGCCGAGGCCCGCGCCCACAAGCCGCGGATCGTGTTCGTCGACGCAGACAACAAGGAAGTCGACCTGGGGTTCGACCCCGCACACGTACCTGTCCACGCCGCCGACCTGCTGTCACCGCGGTAAGCCCGTGCTTCTTGCGATCGACGTCCGCAACACGCACACCGTCGTTGGACTGGTCTCCGGATCCGGCGACCATGCAAAAGTGGTGCAGAACTGGCGGATTCGCACCGAGTCCGAGGTGACGGCGGACGAGTTGGCGCTGACCATCGACGGTCTCATCGGCGACGACGCCGAGCGGCTGACCGGTGCGGCGGGGCTGTCGACGGTGCCGTCCGTGCTGCACGAGGTGCGCGTGATGCTCGACCAGTACTGGCCCTCGGTGCCGCACGTGCTGATCGAGCCCGGTGTGCGGACCGGCATACCGCTGCTCGTCGACAATCCCAAAGAGGTAGGCGCCGACCGCATCGTCAACTGCCTGGCCGCTTACCACAAGTACCGAACCGCGGCGATCGTCGTGGACTTTGGCTCTTCGATCTGTGTCGACGTCGTGTCCTCCAAGGGCGAATTCCTCGGCGGCGCAATCGCTCCCGGCGTGCAGGTGTCCTCCGATGCTGCCGCCGCCCGGTCCGCGGCGCTGCGCCGCGTCGAGCTAACCCGGCCGCGGTCGGTTGTCGGCAAGAACACCGTCGAATGCATGCAGTCCGGCGCCGTGTTCGGATTCGCAGGCCTGGTCGACGGATTGGTGAACCGGATCCGCGAGGATGTCGACGGGTTCGGGGGCGATGACGTCTCCGTCGTGGCCACTGGGCACGGGGCGCCGCTGGTGCTGCCCGACTTGCACACAGTTGAGCGCTACGACCAGCACCTCACGCTGGACGGCCTGCGGCTGGTGTTCGAACGCAACCGGGACAGCAGCCGCGGTCGGCTCAAGCAGGCCCGCTAGAAAAGGGTTCGGATGATGTCGACGACGCGGTCGTCGCTGTCCAGCACCGGGATCAGCTGCCACTTGTCGAACACCGTGCAGGGATGCGAGATCCCGAACTCCAACCAGTCGCCGACGTCAACCTGATCGCCGCCGCCCAGCCGCAGATATGCGTGCTGGTCATTGAGCTTGGCGACGACGCCGTTCGACAAGCCAAGCGGCACGGGCAGATCCTGGTCGAACGACACGTCGCGGCGGCCCATGGTCAGCACCGCCAACTCGGGTTCGGGCCGCGACACCACCTGGGCCCACACATGCAGCGCCGGCCGCAATGCTTCGCGAAGCGGTGAGGTCCGGGCATATAGCCCGTGGTCGTGGGTCAGGTAGCAGCCGCTGCGCAGGATCGTCCGCACCGATAAACCATCGGGCCATCCGGTCAGAGCGTCGGCGACCGCATCGAAATACGTGCTGCCGCCAGCCGTCACGAGGACGTGGTCGGTTTCGAACAACGCACTCAGCCGCACCACCGCCGCGCGTAGCTCGCCGAGATACTGCGTTACGCACTGCAGCGAGACGTCGTGCCCGAGGGCCGCCTCGTAGCCGGCCACCCCGACCAGCCGCAGTAGCGGAGATCCCGCGGCCGCACGCGCTACCTCGTCGACATCGACAGCCGATCGGCAGCCGGTGCGCCCACCGCTCATGCCCACCTCGACGCAAACGTCGATCGGCCCGACCGCCCCGGCCGAGACCAGCGCCGATGTCATCAGCTCCACCCCGCGCACCGAATCCACCCAGCACACCAGGCGAAAGTCGGGATCGGCTGCCAGTTCGGCGGCCAACCAACGCAACCCGGCTTCGTCCACGAGCTCATTGGCCAGCACAACGTCGCGCACGCCGAAAGCGCGGTAAACCCGGACCTGGCTCACCGTCGCCGCGGTGATGCCGCAGGCACCGGCATAGAGCTGGCGGGCCAACAACTGCGGAGCCATGTGCGTCTTGCCGTGCGGCGCCAATTCGACGCCGCGGTCACGACACCAACGGGCCATCGTGGTGAGGTTGTGGGTCAGCGCTTCGGCGCGAAGCACACAGACCGGTCCGACGGCACCGTCCTCGAACACGTTGGGCGCCTGCGCACAGATCTGCGCAGCGGTGCGGCCCCACCACGATGCGGGCAATCCCTTGAATCGCCAGTCCAGCGGTTCATCGGCCAGCGCTGCTACCGCTGCCGCGTTGATTGGCGCCGCCATACGTTCATTTAAGCTGGCACGTCGTGACATCGCCTGAACCGCCCGACGCGGTAGCCGCACCGGCCGCGACATCCGACGCCGGAGCGGCACCGGCCGCGACATCCGACGCCGACGACGTTCCCGAGCAGTTCCGAATACGTCAGGCCAAGCGCGACCGGTTGCTCGCCGAGGGCCGCGAACCGTATCCGGTCGAGGTTGCTCGCACCCACAGCCTGGCCGCGATCCGGCAGGCCTACCCCGACCTGCCTGCCAACACCGAGACCGGCCAGATCGTCGCCGTCGCCGGCCGCGTGATGTTTGCCCGCAACTCCGGGAAACTGTGTTTTGCGACACTGCAAGAGGGCGACGGCACCCAACTGCAGGTAATGATCAGCCTCGATCGTGTCGGGCAGGACTCGCTCGACGCGTGGAAAGCCGACGTCGACATCGGCGACATCGTCTTCGTGCACGGCGAGGTAATCAGTTCGCGGCGCGGGGAACTGTCTGTGCTTGCCGATTCCTGGCAAATTGTTTCAAAAGCCTTGCGCCCCCTTCCCGTCGCCCATAAAGAGATGAGCGAGGAGTCCCGGGTGCGGCAGCGCTATGTCGACCTCATCGTTCGCCCGGAGGCGCGCACGATTGCCCGTCAACGCGTGGCCGTGGTGCGCGCCGTGCGCTCCGCGCTCGAGCGCCGCGGCTTTCTCGAAGTCGAGACGCCAATGCTGCAGACGTTGGCCGGCGGCGCCGCTGCTCGTCCGTTCGTAACCCACTCCAATGCCCTCGACGCAGATCTGTACCTTCGCATCGCTCCAGAACTCTTCCTAAAGCGTTGCTTGGTAGGCGGTTTCGAGAAGGTCTTCGAGTTGAATCGGGTGTTCCGAAACGAGGGTGCGGATTGGACCCATTCACCCGAATTCGCGATGTTGGAGACATATCAGGCGTACGGCACCTACGACGATTCCGAGGTCGTCACCCGCGAGCTTATTCAGGAGGTTGCCGACGAGGCGATCGGCACCAGGAAGGTGCCATTGCCCGATGGCACAATCTACGATCTGGACGGCGAATGGGAGTCGATACAAATGTATCCGTCGCTGTCCGAAGCGCTCGGTGAAGAGATCACGCCCGACACATCTGTAGTCCGTTTGTGGGACATCGCTGATCGACTTGGCGTGGAGATTCCGCACGATCGTGGTTATGGGCACGGGAAATTGGTCGAGGAACTGTGGGAGCACACGGTCGGCACCAAGCTGTGGACGCCAACGTTCGTCCGCGACTTTCCGATCGAGACGACGCCCTTGACCCGGGCCCACCGCAGCATTGAGGGCGTCACCGAGAAGTGGGATCTCTACATCCGCCGCATCGAGCTGGCGACCGGATACTCCGAACTGATTGACCCGGTTATCCAACGCGAAAGGTTCGAGGCCCAGGCCCGCGCGGCGGCCGCAGGCGATGACGAGGCAATGGCTCTCGACGAGGATTTTCTCGCCGCATTGGAGTATGCGATGCCGCCGTCGACCGGCACCGGAATGGGCATCGATCGGTTGTTGATGGCATTGACGGGCCTGTCGATTCGAGAGACAGTTTTGTTCCCGATTGTTCGTCGTATGAGCAACTGATCTGCGTATATTTGAAAAACTGTTGTAGGAATTGCGCCGCTATGGCACATTGGTCGCAGGGGGTTTGAGAACTAATCTTCTCAACTAGGCGCGTCCAGAAGGGGTCAGTGGGTAATGGCTAAGAAAGTAACCGTCACCCTCGTCGACGATTACGACGGTTCAGGTGCTGCGGATGAGACGGTCGAATTCGGGCTCGACGGGGTGAGCTATGAGATCGACCTTTCTTCCAAGAATGCTACAAAGCTCCGCAGCGACCTGAAGCAGTGGGTCGACGCGGGTCGTCGAGTGGGGGGTCGCAGGCGGGGGCGTTCGACAGGGTCGGGCCGTGGCCGGGCGGCCATTGACCGCGAACAAAGTGCAGCCATCCGGGAATGGGCGCGCCGCAACGGACACAATGTGTCCACCCGTGGACGCATTCCCGCCGACGTCATCGACGCATTCCACGCGGCAACATAATTGGGTGTTGCCAGAAGGTCCTCCGAACAGGCGACATCGGATAACCGGGCGACATCGGATAACTGCTTTCGCTAGCGGCGAACGGGATGCAGTCGTGTCCGGGAAAGGTTTCGTGCCCGCACGGCGTTGCTCATCTGCAGCAGCAGGTGCAGGGCCGAACGCGCAATCCGCGCTCAACTCATGGCCCTGAAATGTACATCCGACGTCTTGGCGGAAGGGACCGTCAAGTGGGGCACCCGAGGCTGCCGCCCATTAGAGTGGACGGTAGGTGGTCTGCGTGCGTCGCGCGACGAGCACCGACCTATGTGATGGAGAGCAGGTAACCACCGATGTTTGAGAGATTTACCGACCGTGCCCGCCGGGTCGTCGTCCTGGCTCAAGAAGAGGCCCGGATGCTAAACCACAACTACATCGGCACCGAGCACATCCTTTTGGGACTTATTCACGAGGGTGAGGGCGTAGCCGCCAAGTCGCTGGAGTCGCTGGGCATCTCGCTGGAAGGCGTGCGCAGCCAGGTCGAGGAGATCATCGGCCAGGGCCAGCAGGCGCCGTCCGGCCACATCCCGTTCACTCCGCGCGCCAAGAAGGTGCTGGAGTTGTCGCTGCGCGAGGCGCTGCAGCTCGGCCACAACTACATCGGCACCGAGCACATCCTGCTCGGCCTGATTCGCGAGGGTGAGGGCGTGGCCGCCCAGGTCCTCGTGAAGCTGGGCGCCGAGCTCACCCGGGTGCGCCAGCAGGTCATCCAGCTGCTAAGCGGTTACCAGGGCAAGGAGACCGCCGAAGCAGGCACAGGAGGCCGCGGCGGCGAGGCGGGCAACCCGTCTACGTCGCTGGTGCTCGACCAGTTCGGCCGCAACCTGACCGCGGCCGCGATGGAAGGCAAGCTCGACCCCGTCATCGGCCGTGAGAAGGAAATCGAGCGGGTGATGCAGGTGCTGAGCCGGCGCACCAAGAACAACCCGGTGCTGATCGGCGAACCGGGCGTCGGCAAGACCGCCGTCGTCGAGGGCCTGGCGCAGGCGATCGTCCACGGCGAGGTCCCCGAGACGCTGAAGGACAAGCAGCTCTACACGCTTGACCTGGGTTCATTGGTCGCCGGCTCGAGGTACCGTGGCGACTTCGAGGAACGCCTGAAGAAGGTGCTCAAGGAGATCAACACCCGCGGCGACATCATCCTGTTCATCGACGAGCTGCACACGCTGGTCGGAGCCGGCGCCGCCGAGGGCGCGATCGATGCCGCGTCGATCCTGAAGCCCAAGCTGGCGCGCGGCGAGTTGCAGACCATCGGCGCGACGACGCTCGACGAGTACCGCAAGTACATCGAGAAGGACGCCGCCCTTGAGCGCCGGTTCCAGCCGGTTCAGGTCGGCGAGCCCACCGTCGAGCACACGATCGAGATCCTCAAGGGTCTGCGTGACCGGTACGAGGCACACCACCGGGTGTCGATCACCGACAGCGCGATGGTCGCCGCCGCCACTCTGGCCGACCGGTACATCAACGACCGGTTCCTGCCGGACAAGGCGATCGACCTGATCGACGAGGCAGGCGCCCGGATGCGGATCCGCCGGATGACCGCCCCGCCAGACCTGCGCGAGTTCGACGAGAAGATCGCCGAGGCGCGCCGCGAGAAGGAGTCCGCGATCGACGCCCAGGACTTCGAAAAGGCGGCCAGCCTGCGCGATCGGGAGAAGAACCTGGTCGCTCAGCGTGCTGAGCGCGAGAAGCAGTGGCGCTCAGGCGATCTGGATGTGGTCGCCGAGGTCGACGATGAGCAGATCGCCGAGGTGCTCGGCAACTGGACCGGTATCCCCGTGTTCAAGCTGACCGAGGAGGAAACCACTCGGCTGCTGCGCATGGAGGGGGAGCTGCACAAGCGGATCATCGGGCAAGAAGATGCGGTCGCAGCGGTTTCCAAGGCCATCAGGCGCACGCGTGCGGGCTTGAAGGATCCGAAGCGGCCGTCGGGCTCGTTCATCTTCGCCGGTCCGTCCGGTGTCGGAAAGACAGAGCTGTCCAAGGCGCTGGCGGCGTTCCTGTTCGGCGACGACGACGCGCTCATCCAGATCGACATGGGCGAGTTCCACGACCGATTCACCGCCTCGCGGCTATTCGGTGCCCCTCCGGGCTACGTCGGTTACGAGGAGGGCGGCCAGCTGACCGAGAAGGTGCGACGCAAGCCGTTCTCGGTGGTGCTGTTCGATGAAATCGAGAAGGCACACCAGGAGATCTACAACAGCCTGCTGCAGGTGCTCGAGGACGGCCGCCTGACCGACGGTCAGGGCCGCACGGTCGACTTCAAGAACACCGTCTTGATCTTCACATCAAACCTGGGTACCTCGGACATTTCCAAGGCGGTCGGCCTTGGCTTCACCCAGGGCGGTGGGGAGAACAACTACGAGCGGATGAAGCAGAAGGTCAACGACGAGCTGAAGAAGCACTTCCGGCCCGAGTTCCTGAACCGCATCGACGATGTCATCGTCTTCCACCAGCTCACGACCGAGCAGATCGTCGAGATGGTGGACCTGATGATCGGCCGGGTGGGCAAGCAGCTCAAGACCAAAGACATGGCGATGGAGCTGACCGACAAGGCCAAGTCCCTGCTGGCCAAGCGCGGGTTCGACCCTGTGCTCGGTGCGCGGCCGCTGCGCCGGACCATCCAGCGGGAGATCGAGGACGCACTCTCGGAGAAGATTCTCTTCGAAGAGGTCGGCCCCGGCCAGCTCGTCACGGTCGATGTCGACAACTGGGATGGCGAAGGCTCCGGCGAGGACGCGGCGTTCACGTTCACCGGGACCAAGAAGCCGGCCAAGCCCGCCGAACCCGATCTGGCGCAGGCCGGTGCGGCGGGCGGCGCAGCCACTGCCTCTTCCGAGTAACCACGAGCGAATCCGGCGGCTACCCGCATTGCGCTCCGCTCCTCGCGCGAGCGCGTTGGCCAGGGGTAGCCGCCCGATTCGTGTCTGCACGAGTCGTGTCTGCACGAGAAAAGGGGGTGCTTGACCGTGCTTGTCGTGACCGCCAACGACATTCCGGGGTGGGAGATCCAGCGAGTCTGCGGGGAGGTGTTCGGCCTCACCGTCCGTTCGCGCAACGCCTTCGCCCAGTTCGGCGCCGGCTTCAAGTCGATGTTCGGCGGTGAGCTGCAGGGCATGACCAAGAACCTCGCTGACAGCCGCAACGAAGCGATGGCCCGGCTGATCGCAGAGGCGCGCGCCCGCGGGGGCAATGCGATCGTCGCGATGCGGTTCGACACCACCGAGCTCGGTGACGTGTGGACGGAGATCTGTGCCCTATGGCACCGCGGTTCAGGCTGTTCCTGTCACGGACGCCGCGAAGTACACCGCCCAGCAGTTGGGGTATGGCGCTGGAGGCTAGCCCAGTGGCTAGGATGCTGATGTAATCGACGGGCCAAGGAATCTGGTGAAAATCCAGAACGGTCGCGCCACTGTGCAAAGTCAGACCCGACGTCCGTCGTCACCTTGAAACTGGGACGCGAGATCCCGGAGAGGAAACCGACATGACCTCACCCGAGACACGCACGGTCGCCGCCCCGGCAGTCGACATTTCGGCGGTCAAGGCGGTGCTGTGGCTGTCCTTGACGGCGTTCCTCGCGCTGCTGGTGCTTTACTTCGTCGGGCTGGACCAGGGCGCGACGTCGGTATTCGGCGACAACATGTATGTGCACGAGTTCGTGCACGACGCGCGTCACCTCCTCGGTTTCCCCTGCCACTGATCGCAGGGAGACGTAGCCGACGATGGAAAGGCGAATCATTGGGTGCGGGCTGCTGGCCGGCGCCATCGCCGGGGCGCTGGCGTTTCTCTTCGCCAGGATCTTCGTTGAGCCGGTGATAGATCGCGCGATCGGCTATGAGGACGGCGCCGGCGCGGCCATGGCGCACGACCACGGTGGCCACGTGCAGAATGTCGAACTGTTCAGCCGTGGAGTGCAGGCCAACATCGGCATGGGGTTCGGCGTCCTGGCGTTCGGCGTCGCGATGGGCGCGCTGTTCGCGGTGGTTTACTGCGTCGCATACGGCCGCGTCGGGAATCTTTCCCCGCGGCTGCTGTCGGTGCTGGTCGCCGGCGGAATGCTGTTGTCGCTCTATGTGATTCCGGCGCTGAAGTATCCGGCCAATCCGCCGGCGGCCAGTCTTGCCGAGACGATCCGCCAGCGCACGCTGCTCTACCTGCTGATGGTTGTCGTGTCAGCGACGGCGTTGGTGGCCGCGGGGTATGTAGGTCGTCGTCTTGCGCCGCGGTTGGGCGCGTGGAACGCGACCCTGGCGGCGGCGGGTTCCTATGTCGTCGCGGTAGCGGTGGTAATGCTTGTGCTGCCGACCGTCGACGAGACGGCGGAGCATTTCCCGGCTGACGACCTCTACGGGTTTCGGCTGTACTCGCTCGGCACTCAGATCGTCATGTGGACCACCATTGCGTTGGTCTTCGCCCCTCTGGCGGCGCGGCTGCTCGGCGAGGCACGACGGACGGAGAGCGTCGCGGCGTGAGTGAGATCGTCCGGCTAACTCTCGTATCCCATGCCATGACGGACGCGATGGCGGCCGGACGCTTTCCCACCGACGAACCGCTCAACGCGGTCGGCCACCGCCAAGCCGATGCGTCCATAGAGCTGGGCGTCACCGAACGCGCCTACTGCGGTCCGGAGAAACGCACCCGGCAGACCGCCGAATTACTGGGCCTGCACGCCAGCATCGACACGCGCCTTGCGGATCTGGACTGTGGCCGATGGCGTGGCGACGTGCTCGGTGGGGTGAGGCCGGCCGACCTCGCGGTCTGGCTGACCGATCCCACACGCGCGCCACACGGCGGCGAGTCTGTCGTCGAGCTGATCGACCGGGTGCGCGCCTGGATGGAATCGCTCACCACCCATCGCACCCGGTTGGTCGCCGTCACGCACCCTGCAGTGATCCGCGCCGCGATCCTGGTAGCGCTCGATGCGCCGCCGAAGTCGTTCTGGCGCATCGACATTGCTCCGGCGAGCCGAACGGTGATGCATTTCCGCGGGCACGCCTGGACCTTGCGGTCCAGCCTATAGTCAGCCGATCGGGGTGAGCTCGAACGCGCGGTGCGCGATCGACAGCAGCCAGCCCGCCGCGGTCGGGCTGCGAAAGCGCGGCCAGTTCAACTGAAAGCTGACGACCCAGGCCTGGCCGGTGTGGTCAACCGCGTACCAGCTGAACGTCAAGTCGCCGGGCAGGTTCCCGCCTTTGGCGCCGATGTAGGACCACTTCGACTTGTCCAGGTCGATACCCGGGATGGCCGAAAGGATGTCCTTGATCGGCGCGGCCTTGCCGACCGCGGCCGCCTGCAAAGCGGCGTGCACCCGGCAGACGTCGGCGGCGCTGCCGTACCACTCGGCGCCGTATCCGGACGCCGGGGTGTGAGTGCGAGTCGGATCTGGTTGGTAAGGACGGGAATTCGTCTGCTGCAAGAGCTGCGCACGACCCTGCGGGGTGGCTTGTTTCCATTGCTGGCGCAGATCGGGCTCGCCCCAGCCGACGGAGAACAGCTCGTGGGTGGTCGGGAACGGGGTCATGCTCGCCGGATCGTGATGTCCGGCGGCCACCAGCGCCCGCTCCACCGCGCCGGGACCAAGCCGGTCGATCAGCAGGTCGGTGGCCATGTTGTCGCTTGCGGAGATCATCTGCTGCGCCGCGCGGCGCACCGACACCTGTGCGCCCGGCGGCACGTCGTCGAGGCCTGCCGACCCGACCGCCTTGGCCTGTTTGGTGATGGTGAGCTGATCGTTCCAGTTCACCGTCCCGGCCGTGACCGCTTCCGCAACGGCAAGCAGCACATACAGTTTGAAGATCGACGCCAATGGCAGTGACAGCTCGGTGTTGGTGCCCGCCACCAGCGAACACTTGTCCGCGTTGACCTTCGACACCTGATAGGAATACCGCGCGCCCGACTTGGTCAGCTCGGTGTCGATGTCGGCCCACGTGTTGATGACGGGTGGTTGCAATGACACGTCGAAGCGGTCAACGAGGCCGGCATCGTTGGTGCGCAGTTCGATGTCCTGCGCGACGCCGTACGACGTGAGTACGTGCAGGGTCGCCTGTCCAGCGCCGTACTCCACAGCCTTGACGGTGAAGGGCCGGTCCCACCAGATCGAGTCCAATTTGGTGCCGACCTCGTCAACCTTCTCGGGTGCGGCCAGTGTGCGTACACCGACCGGGCCGATCGGCCAGTCGGAGTTGAGCATGTCCATGGTCTGCTTGGCGCGCAGACCCTGGGGAGTGTTGGTGTCGATCGGTGCGCCGTATGCGGCTTCGGCCGGCGCCGGCCCGGTGTGGGTGCATCCGCAAGCCAGGGTTACGACGAGAGCGACTGCGATCGGCAGCTTGGTCGCGCGGTGCCGCACCCGGCCTGCGCTACGCCTTTGCGTCGGTCCCCGCAACGTCCAGCACAACCTCGAACTCCAGCAGCGATGCGCCGGTGGCGACCGGATTGGCGCGCTGGCCTGCGTGCGCCTCGACCGCTGGGCCGGTGGCCCATGCCTGAAACGCCTCTTCGGACTCCCACTGCGTCACGACGAAGTAGCGGTCTTCACCCTTGACCGGCCGCAGCAGCTGAAAGCCGAGAAAGCCGGGCTGGTTGTCGACCGCGTGTGCGCGGTGTGCGAACCGCTTCTCCAGTTCCGGACCGGCGTTGGGCGGGACCTCGATTGCGTTGATCTTCACCACGGGCATGGCGTTAGGCTACCGTGCGCTGCGATGGCCACCGACGTGCTGACTCACCGGGGCGGTCACGGTGACCCGCTGCTGCTGGTGCACGGCCTGATGGGACGGGGTAGTACGTGGTCTCGGCAACTGCCGTGGCTGACCCGGCTCGGCGAGGTGTACACGTATGACGCGCGGTGGCACCGCGGGCGGGATATCGCCGACCCGTTCCCGATCAGTACGGAGCGGTTCGTCTCCGATCTCGGCGACGCCGTGGCCGGACTGGGCCGACCGGCGATCCTGGTGGGCCATTCGATGGGCGCGCTTCACTCCTGGTGCCTGGCCGCGATGCGGCCAGAGCTGGTGAACGCGCTGGTCGTCGAGGACATGGCGCCCGACTTCCGGGGCCGCACCACCGGGCAGTGGGAACCGTGGCTGCATGCGCTGCCCGTCGAATTTGATTCTGCCCAGAAGGTTTACGACGAGTTCGGGTCGATTGCCGGGCGGTACTTTCTCGAGGCGTTCGACCGGACGCCGACGGGCTGGCGGCTGCACGGACATACCAGCAACTGGATCGAGATCGCGGCCGAATGGGGCACCCGTGACTACTGGCAGCAGTGGGAGGCGGTGCGGGTACCAGCGCTGCTTATCGAGGCAGGCAACTCCGTCACGCCGCCGGGCCAGATGCGCAAAATGAATGAAACCGGTCACCGGACAACGTATTTGCACGTGCCCGGCGCCGGTCACCTGGTTCATGACGAAGCGCCTCAGACCTATCGGGAGGCGGTCGAATCGTTCCTAACGACGCTCGCCAATCGCGCCTGAGGCGGGCCAGACCGGCTGTTTCTCGAAGCGGGTGCGGATGGCGTCCACGTCGTGCTCGACGCGGTACGCGTCGCGGTCGTTGTCAAACAGACCGCCGAACCATGCCGCGGTGAACCGCGGCGCGGTGCGATGTGCCGCCCAGCTGAGCCCTGCAGCCACCGCGAACGGGGCGATCAGGATCAGGAATGTCAGTGCAGTGGTCATGAGAGTTAATGCTCCGCGCATAAATATCCCGCCAACACTGGCAGGGCAGACACCGTGCGATAAAATGCTGCCATGGCAATCAAGAGCGTATCGGCGCTGGTGCTGGATGGTCTGGCGATTTTTGAGTTCGGCGTGATCTGCGAGGTGTTCGGCATCAACCGCTCAGCGGACGGTGTCCCGAACTTCGACTTCAAGGTCTGCGGGCCGGAACCGGGCCAGCCGCTCCGGACGTCGGTTGGCGCCGCACTCACCCCTGATCACGGGCTCGACGATCTGATCGGCGCGGACCTGGTCGCCATCCCGGCCATCAGCAACCAGTTCGGCGACTATCTGCCCGAGGCCCTCAAGGCGGTGCGGGTCGCCGCCGAATCGGGTTCGATCATCCTGACGGTGTGCTCGGGCGCATTCGTCGCGGGTGCCGCGGGCCTGCTTGACGGCAGGCCGTGCACCACGCACTGGATGCACGCCGACGAACTGGCCCGCCGGTACCCGACGGCCAGGGTCGACCGCAACGTGCTGTTCGTCGACGACGGCAACCTGATCACCAGCGCGGGGACCGCGGCGGGCATCGACGCCTGCCTGCACCTGGTGCGCCGCGAATTCGGCAGCGAGATCACCAACAAGATCGCGCGCCGGATGGTGGTGCCGCCGCAACGCGACGGCGGACAGCGGCAGTACATCGACCAACCGATTCCGGTTCGCTGTTCGGAAGGCTTTGCACCGCATCTGGATTGGATCGTAGGCAACCTCGACAAGCCGCATACGGTCGCTACCCTGGCCACCCGTACGCACATGTCGGCGCGAACGTTCGCCCGCCGCTTCGTCGAGGAGACCGGTCGCACCCCGATGCAGTGGGTCACCGATCAGCGGGTGCTGTACGCGCGACGGCTGTTGGAGGAAAGCGATCTCGACGTCGACCGCATCGCCGACCGGGCCGGTTTCGGCACGGCGACACTGTTGCGGCATCACTTCCGTCGGATCATCGGGGTGACGCCGTCGGACTATCGGCGCCGGTTCTCGCGTAGTAGCGATCCGGAGTGCGTGGCAACGGCTTAGCGGCGCACCGTCGCGTTCTCACGCACGAGGGCGCACACCCGCCAGGCGCCTGGCACGCCTTTGAGTTCATACTCGCCGCGCTCGGTGAACCTGCGGCGCGAACCCGTGACGATATCGCGCACCGTTGACGATACGAGCACTTCGCTCGGTCCGGCGAGCGCCCCGACGCGCGCACCGATGTGCACCGCCATGCCGGCGATGTCGTCGCCGCGCACCTCCACCTCGCCCGCGTGGATGCCCACCCGTACCTCGATGCCGAGCGGGCGGACCGCTTCGACAATCGCGTCGGCGCAGTCGATCGCCACGCTGGGACTGGTGAAGATCGCGACGAATCCGTCTCCGACGGTGTTGACTTCGATACCGCGGAACCGCTCGAGCTCATGGCGGACGATGTTGTCGTGGTTGTCGAGCAGGGCGTGCCACCGGTCGTCGCCGAGCGTTGCGGCGCGCTCGGTGGAGCCGACGATGTCGGTGAAAACGATTGTGGTGAGGACACGTTCGGCGTCAGCGCCCCCGCGTACACCGGTGATGAACTCTTCGATTTCGTCGAGCATCGGCCCGGTTTCGCCGACCCAGTAGAGCGTGTCCGCGCCAGGAAGCTCGACATAACGGGCCCCGGCGACGTGCTCGGCGAGGTAACGCCCGTGGTCGACCCGGACGAACCGGGCGTCGGTACGGTGCAGGATCAGTGCCGGCGCGGTGATGAGCGATAGTTCCGCGCGCACGTCGCCTTCGACGAGGGCTTGGCTCGACCTACGGGCCATGCTCGGCGATGCCGCCCGATTGCCGGCGAGATCCCACCAGATGCGAAACGCCTTGTCGGCGGCCACCGACGGGGCGATCTGCGCGATTACGTCGAATCCCTGCTCTACGGCGTCCGGCTCGATTGCCACCGTCGTGAAGGGGCTTGCGCCACTTAACTCGGTTCCGGCCAGGTAGTCGTCCGCCCACAGGGCGCGGGCCGCGCCGTTGACGATCACCAGGTTATTTACCCGGTCGGGGTAGCCTGCAGCCAACAGGATCGCGCTCATCGCCGTGAACCCCGACCCGAAGATCGTCGCGCGCTCACAGCCGACGGCATCCATCACCGTCCGAGCGTCCTCAGCCCAGCACGCAGGGGTGATGTTGTCCGAGCCGATGCGCGAGGACATGCCCATTCCGCGGTGATCGAATCGGATCACCCTGCAGAATGTGGACAGGCGGCGGTGGAAGCGGTAGAGGGACGGCTCGGCGTCGATCGAATCGATGGGGATGAAGGGTCCCGGCATCAAGACCAGATCAACGGGGCCGTCGCCGAGGACCTGGTACGCGATATCGAGGTCGCCGCAAGATGCGTAGCGAGTTCGCGGAACCTGCGCCACAGTGCCAGGTTAGCGCCACTGATGTCAGAATCATCAGGTGTCGCGCAATTGCGCTGCGGCCTACGCCCGTTCAGCCGTCGAGCGTGTCCGAGACGACCCAATGGCGCGCTTGACCCTCCTGCGTCAGCTGTACGAGGTCCCGCGCGGCGTGGACCGTGGATATCTTCCATATCGGCGGGCCGCATCTGCCTTCATGAATTGGCAATTGCGGCGGGGTCTCCTGAACCCACCGAGCGATCCACGGCCCGGCAGTCCATGGTGGCGGGCGCTGAACGAAGCGCTGTTGCGTGATACGGCCGAAGCTCGCGCCTTCGCGTTCGGCTATGCCGGCGAGCCCAGCCGCCCCGGGGTAACCGCCCACCTCGACTTCATACGCCAACCCACTGCACGAAACTGGTACCGCGCACACAACGTCAGCATCGTCGGAGGCTATTTGGCGAACGAGGCGCTTGCGGTTGACGAACGCAGGGTGGAACGGTTCTTCATCAACGTAGTCCTAGTTCGCGTGCTCTACGCCCATGCCCTGGTCGCCGCGCCCCGGTTGGCATTGGGTTGGCTCGCCCCGCTGGGCCCCAGAGTCGGCGATCCACGAGTGGGCATGACCGGCATATTCATGTCGCTTTCCCGCGTATTGCCCGATCGCTATCCACTGGGCGACGACGTGGAAACCTACGTCGCGGTCGAGCATGGGTTCGGTCACCTGCTTGACATCGGTGTCATCCAACCAAGAATCGGGCAGATCTACGGCTGGTCGTCGAAAGAGCTCGCGCTGCCACATCTTCGCGACCTGCTGGACGGTGAAACCCCCACGTACGCATGGGATATCGCGGACGCCGGCGTGTGGCGGTTCCAGCCGTCACGACTTGCCCGGGCCGCACGCCGGGTTGTTCCCGTTACCGGAGCGCTTCGTCGCCTTCGCCCGTGAGCGCGAACCTGCCGTCCGCGGTCTGCTCGACTAGCCCGTCGACCAGCAGCGAGTCCAGCGCGCGATCCCGCTGCGCCGAGTCGGTCAGCCAAGCGACGTCGAGCTGAGCGCGGGTGACCGGAGAGTTGTTGCCGCGCAACACATCCAGCAGACGTCCGCGAACCTGGCGGTCGGTACCTGCGTAGCGCTGAACGCGCCGCGCCGGCGTGCTGGCCGCCGGATACCCACTCGCCCGCCAAGCGCAAGCGCTCAACGGACATAGCCCGCACTGCGGTGTGCGGGCGGTGCAGACGGTTGCGCCCAGTTCCATCAGCGCCACCGAAAACCGTGGTGCATCAGCATCATTCGGCAGCAGCGCCTCGATGTCGTCGAGATCCCTCGGAGAGGAGGACGCCGCTGCATCGGCGCGGCCGTGTACCGCCCTGGCCACCACGCGGCGCACGTTGGTGTCGACGACCGGCACGCGTTGGTGATACGCGAAGCAGGCGACGGCCCGAGCGGTGTAGGCACCGATCCCGGGCAGCGTCAATAGGGCCTCGACATCGGACGGCACGACGTCGTCGTGTTCGGCGGCGATCACCGTCGCGCATTCGTGAAGCCGCTTGGCCCGCCGCGGGTAGCCGAGCTTGCCCCAGGCGCGCAGCACATCGGCGGCGCTGGCGGCCGCCGTCGCCGATGGAGTTGGCCAGCGGGTTACCCAGTCGCGCCAGATCGGCTCGACCCGGGCCACCGGCGTCTGCTGCAGCATGAACTCGCTGACCAGGATCTGCCACGGCGTAACACCGGGCCGCCGCCACGGCAGGTCGCGTTGCTCGCGGTCGTACCAATCGAGCAGCTGCGGCACAATGTCGCTCATGCCGAACACCAGCCCCGTGACCGCGTGGAAAGCACTCAAGGAGGGTAACCAGCGGTTTGTCGAGGGCAAGCCCGAGCATCCGAGTCAAAGCATCGAGCACCGGGCCAGCCTCGCCAGCGAGCAGAAGCCCACCGCAGTGGTGTTCGGCTGCGCTGACAGCCGGGTGGCCGCCGAGATCATCTTCGACCAGGGCCTCGGCGACATGTTCGTGGTGCGCACCGCAGGCCATGTCATCGACTCCGCGGTGCTCGGCTCGATCGAATACGCGGTGACGGTGCTCAACGTGCCGCTGGTGGTGGTGCTGGGCCACGACAGCTGCGGCGCGGTGAAGGCGACGCTGTCGGCGATCGACGACGGCGCGGTGCCCGCCGGATACGTCCGTGACTTGGTGGAGCGCGTGACGCCGTCGATCCTGCTGGGCCGACGCGACGGGTTGACCCGGGTCGACGAGTTCGAGGCTCGGCACGTCAACGAGACCGTCGCGCAGCTGTGCCGGCGCTCAACCGCCATCGCCGAACGGCTCGACGTTGGCGCTCTGGCGATCGTCGGGGTCACCTACCACCTGGCCGACGGGCGGGTGGTGTTGCGGGATTATCTTGGCGACATCGGCGAAGGCTGACCGGCGACACGCCGAGCCACCTCGGACGACGGCGCGTGACCTGGCCTTACTGTGAACCTGTGCTGGATCTGGAACCGCATGGCCCGCTACCGTCGCAGATTTACTGGCGCCGCAGGGCGTTGGCGCTGGGCATAGCGGTACTCGTGATCGGCGTGATCGCCGCCGTCGCGCTGGTGGTCATCGTGAACGTCACCGGCTCGGACAACAAGACCGCGGAGAAGCCGACGTCAACGCCTGCCGCTGCGACCCCGCTTCCCGGAGAGAACCCCGAGATCAAGACGCCTGTGATGCCGCCCGCGCAGCAGGCCCCGGCGCCCACCCCGACACCGACCGCGGCCGTGATGCCGCCGCCGGTGCTCAAGGAGGGCGACGACTGCCCGGATTCCACGCTGGCGGTCAAGGGCATCACCAACCAGCCGCAATACGTCATCGGCGATCAGCCGAAGTTCACCATGGTCGTCACCAACATCGGGTTGGTCGCCTGCAAGCGCGACGTCGGCGCTGCGGTGCTCGCCGCGTACGTCTACTCGCTGGACAACACCCGGCTGTGGTCGAATCTCGACTGCGCGCCGTCGAACGAGACGTTGGTCAAGACGTTCCAGCCGGGGGAACAGGTGACAACGGAGGTGACCTGGACCGGCATGGGTTCGGCACCGCAATGCCCGCTGCCCCGCCAGCCGATCGGGCCTGGCACGTACAACCTGATCGTCCAGTTGGGCAACCTACGGTCGGTGACAGTTCCGTTCGTCCTCGCCGAGCCCGCCCCCAGCCCGCCGCCGCCGTCGGGCGAGGGCCCGATGCCGCCGCCTGCACCTGCACCTGCAGCTGCGGGCAACTAAGACGCGGTCGGACTCAGCAGCCGTCCGGGCAGGCGACGTCTACGAATGCCGACAGTGAAGCCCCGCCGGCAAGCTTGTTGACGCTGCTCACCGTGCATGCCGTCAATGGCGCCGTCGGCGTCTGGTTTATCTGGACGATGTAGCCCTCCGCCTGAAGGTTGTTGACGATCGCGTCGGCTGTCGATGCTGCCGCAGTTCCAGCCAGACCGATTGCGGCCCCGGCCAGGACTCCGAAGCCGGCAGCACCGATGATGAACTTCTTCATGGTCATTCCTTCATGTTGTGCGCGCGCGGACGCTCGCGTTCACATTCGGGTGTTCGAAAGACCGTGATCCGTTACATTGCTGAACGGCAGTTGAACGCCGGCGCCCTCACTTTGGATAACGTGACGAAGCCGGCTGCTTGGCATGCCCTTCTTGCCAAACCGTGACGGTGACCTACGCCAGCCGGTCGGCGATCGTCGACTCGGCCAACTGCGACAGGCCTTCCCGGATGTGGCGCGCCCACATCGAACCGATGCCGTCCACCGACTGCAGGTCGTTCGCGCTGGCGGCCAACAATCCCTGCAAGGACCCGAACGAGCGGACGAGCAGATCGACGTGGGCGAACTGCAGTCGTGGGATACCCGACATCGCCCGGTACCCGCGTGAGCTCATAGCCGAGTCCTGAGCCTCTAGCGTCGACGGGTAGCCGAAAACCCTTGCCAGCGTCGTGAAGTCGAGCAACTCGCCATCCGATAGCCCGTCGAGCTCTTCCAGCGTGGCGCTGACCTGCGCGGCCGTCGGCGGATCGGGGTTCGCGTGGTAGTCGCGCACGATCAGTTCACGCGCGGCGTCGTTGTCGCCCACCAGCTCCTCGAGCTGGAGCTTCAGCTGACGCCCGTCTGTGCCGAGTTCGACCACGTCGGAATCGATCTCGAGGCTGATCCGGCGCACCATCTCCAGCCGTTGCACGACGGTCATCACGTCGCGTAGCGTCACGAAGTCTTCGATCTCGGCCGTCGACAGCTGCCGGCTGACCTCGTCGAGGCGGGTCTTGTAGCGCTCCAGCGTGTCGATGGTCTGGTTGGCGCGCGACAGAATGGTGGCCGAATCCGGGATGACGTGGCGTTCCCCGGCGACATAGACGGTGACGATGCTCATCGAATGGCTAACGGAGATCACGGGATAACCGGTCTGGATCGCCGCGCGCTCGGCTGAACGGTGCCGGGTGCCGGACTCCTCGGTGGGTATCGACGGGTCGGGCACCAACTGGACGTTCGCCCGCAGGATGTGGCTGCCGTCGCTGGACAGCACCACGGCGCCGTCCATCTTGGACAGTTCCCGCAGCCGCGTGGGCGCGTAGCGCACATCGAGGGAGAAGCCGCCGTCGCAGATGGTCTCGACGCTGTCGTCGTAACCGATCACGATCAGGGCGCCGGTTCGACCACGCAGGATGCGCTCCAGCCCGTCGCGCAGCGCCGTTCCCGGGGCAAGCCGCGAGATGGTCTCACGTAACGTCGGGCGGGCCAGCTGCACGACGTTGCGGCCCGACCTGGCGCTCGACTTGACGGCCATTACCCCTCCTTGGGTCGGCCGCTATTGTCGCAAATTTTCGCTCATCTGCCTGAGCACCCGCAATGCCGATGTGATGTTGTCGGCTGTGATCGCCCGAAGTCCGGCGGGCACCGACCCGACGGCGGGCGGCACCACGGCGCAGGTGAAACCCAGCCGGGCCGCCTCCGCGAGCCGGCGATCAATTCCGCTGACCCGCCGCAGGTCGCCTGCCAAGCCGACCTCGCCGATCGCCACCGCGGTGCTGGGCAGCGGCAGGTCGGCGTAGGCCGACGCGATCGCCAGGGCCACTGCGAGGTCCGACGAGGGGTCGGTCAGCCGCATGCCACCGACCGTCGAGAGGTAGATGTCGTTGGTCCCGACCGGCAGCCTGGCGCGCTTCTCCAGAACGGCGGTGATCATCGCGGCGCGAGACGAGTCGATGCCGCTGACCGCGCGCCGCGGTGATCCGCTTGCCGGCGAGCCGATCAGCGCCTGCACCTCGCCGATCAGTGGACGCTTTCCGTCGAGCGTAACCGTCACGGCGGTACCCGACACCGGGGCGGGCCGTTGATCCAAGAACAGTCCAGACGGGTCGGCGACGCATTCAATTCCGTTGTCGTGCAACAGGAAACAGCCGACCTCATCGGCCGCGCCGAACCGGTTCTTGACGCCGCGGACCAACCGCAGCGACGACGCCCTGTCGCCCTCGAAATGCAGCACAACGTCGACAAGATGTTCCAGCGAGCGCGGCCCAGCGATGGCGCCATCCTTGGTGACATGGCCGACGAGAATCATCGCCACGCCGGATGTCTTGGCTGCCATGGTCAGGGCCGTGGTGACCGCCCGCACCTGGGTGACGCCGCCGGTGACGCCGTCGGCCTCGGTGGTGGACATGGTTTGCACCGAATCGACCACCACCAGGCTGGGCCGCACTTCGTCGATGTGGCCGAGCGCCATCTGCAGATCCGATTCGGCCGCGAGATAGACGTCGTCGTGCGTGCAGCCGGTGCGCTCGGCGCGCAGCCGGATCTGGCCCGCCGACTCCTCACCCGACAGGTAGAGCGTCCGGCGGCCGGACTGCGCCCACCGGTGGGCGACCTCCAGCAGCAGCGTCGACTTGCCGACCCCGGGATCGCCGGCCAACAACGTCACCGACCCGGGAACCAGGCCGCCGCCGAGCACGCGGTCCAGCTCGCTCACACCGGTGTGGAAGTGCCGGGTGCTACCGGGGTCGATCGAGCTAATCGGGACCGCAGGGGAGGTGGGTGCGACGGCCCGCCGCACCGCCGAACCGTTTACGGTCGCGAGGACCGCGACCTCATCCACGGTGCCCCAAGTGCCGCAGTCCGGGCAGCGGCCCACCCACTTGGCGGTGACATGATGGCATTCCGAGCACCGGAATTGCGAGCGTGCTTTGGAGCCACCGCGAGTCACGTCGTGACGGTATCCGCCCCGACCGACAGAAACTTAGTGGTGACCACCCGTGTCGCCGGTTTCCGCCGCGGCTTCGCGCCGCGGTTGCTCACCGGCGGAGATCGGGACGGCCACAGTGGTCTGCCCGGCCTTCTCGAAGGCGAACGTGAAGTCGTACGTCAGCCCGTTGGTGATCGGCTTGGTCAGCGTGACGGTGGCTTTGGCGGCATTGGCCCTCTCGACGGACTCCAGCGGCGCGATTTGGGCGTCCGGCTCGCCGACCGCCAGCACACCGTTGGCGGGCACCGAGGTGTCCCCGGTCAGCGTCACCACGGCGACGTCGGACCTGATCGAGACCAGCTTGTCGTTGGTGTCGGGCGAATCGTTGATCGCCACGAACACCAGCTCGACGTCGCGGCCGGGCTGCACGTAGGCCGTCGACTGAGCGGCGCGCAGGTGGATATTGCGCAGCGCGATGCTGCCAACCGTGGCCATCGTCCCGTTGACCCCGGGTTGCTGGTTGGCGGTCTGCGACACCTGCCCCGCGCTGCAGCCACCGAGGGCAACGGCGGCGGCCAGCCCGCAGGCTGCCAGGATCGGCGTAAATGCAGAAGTGCGCGATCGGAAGGGGTTCACTGAACTCTCCTGCAGGGCCGACGAGACACCGTGATGCGGGTCGCGGTGGTTCAACTATGCACGGTAGTACCGTACAAGGGTCACGCCGAACTCGCCGAGGCGGTCCGTCCGCAGACGGTGTCTGGTCTGGACATCCACCGTCGGCGTGCTTGGGAAGTCTGGCAGGCTACCGCAAGCCGCTGGAGGAGCTCGCGGCGATCCTGCCGCCGGACCGACTGACCGTCGTCCACCGGTATGTCGCCGAGGACGAGGTTCCGGGTTTCTTCGCCTCCGCAGACCTCGTTGTCCTTCCTTACCGGCGCTCTTCGGCCT
>DATARY010000009.1:0-10199 GCA_036263935.1 Mycobacterium sp. | reverse complement strand
TTCCGCCGCGCGATCGACACCTCCTGGCGGCGAACCTCGTATTCCGGGCTCATCCGCGCCGCCGACGCGGCGCCGGTGAGCAGCGAGCCGGAGGCGGTCGAGCTGGACGACGAGGTCGCCGAGATACCGCTGCTGTCACCGGCTGTGGGCGACGGCGTGCCGTCACCGATGGCGGACCTGCCGACGGGCGCGAAGTTCGGCACGCTGGTGCACAAGGTGTTGGAGACGGCCGACCCGTTCGCCGTTGATCTCGCGGCGGAGCTGGAGGCTTCGATTCGGGAGCACTCGGTGTGGTGGCCGGTCGACGTCGAGGCCTCGGAGTTGGCGGCCGCGATGGTGCCGATGCACGACACGCCGCTGGGCCCGCTGGCCGACGGGGCAACGCTGCGGCAGATCGGGTTGCGTGAGCGGATGCGGGAGATGGACTTCGAGTTCCCCTTGGCCGGGGGGGATTTGCGCGCGGCCGCACCGGAGATCCGGCTGGCGCAGGTGGGCGAGTTGTGGCGGTCGCATCTTGCGGGTGACGATCCGTTGAGATCCTATGCCGAGCGGTTGACGGGGCCCGCGCTGGGCGGGCAGTCGCTGAAGGGCTATCTGTCGGGTTCGGTGGACGCGGTGCTGCGCCTTGGCGAGCGGTATCTGGTGGTGGATTACAAGACCAACTGGCTGGGCGATCCGGCGCGGCCGCTGACGGCCGCCGACTATGCGCGGCCCCGGCTTGTGGAGGCGATGCTGCATTCGGACTACCCGCTGCAGGCATTGCTGTACTGCGTTGTGCTGCATCGGTTCCTGCGGTGGCGGCTGCCCGGCTACGATCCCGCTCGGCACCTGGGCGGGGTGCTGTACCTGTTCCTGCGGGGCATGTGCGGCCCCGACACACCCGTTGTCGACGGCCATCCGGCGGGGGTGTTCAGCTGGCAGCCGCCGCCGGCCCTGATCGTGGCGGTATCGGAACGGGTGGCCGCGTGACGAGCGTCGAATGGCGACACGCGCTGGGCGCCACCGGGCTGCTGCGGACCTTCACCGACGCCGAGGTGATCGAGTCGTCGGATGTGCATGTGGCGCAGCGGCTCACCGCACTGGCGAAGGAGCCCGACGAGACGGTCGCGCTTGCGGTGGCCTTGGTGGTGCGGGCGCTGCGCAACGGCTCGGTGTGTATGGATCTGCGCGCGGTCGAGCAACAGGTGAGCGTGGACGGCCTGCCGTGGCCCGGCGTCGACTCATGGCTTGCGGCCGTGCGGAGGAGCCCGCTGGCCGGGCAGCCGGCGGTAGTGCACGTGGAGGGGGATCTGGTCTATTTCGACCGGTACTGGCTCGAAGAGCAACAGGTGTGCGGCGACGTGCTTCGGATGGTGGCGGCGCGGCCCGGGCAGGCGTCTGGAGACATCGACCGCCTCTTCCCCGCCGGCTTCGAGGAGCAGCGCGCGGCGGCGGAACTCGCGCTGTCACGCGGATTGACGGTGCTCACAGGCGGTCCAGGGACGGGCAAGACCACCGCGGTGGCGAGGATCTTGGCGTTAATTATCATCGGTTCACGCCGGTTGCGGATCGCGCTGGCCGCGCCGACGGGTAAGGCGGCAGCGCGCCTGCAGGAAGCCGTGCGGCTGGAAGTCGCGAATCTCGACCCGGCGGACCGGGCGGCGCTGTCGGGGTTGCAGGCGACCACGCTGCATCGGCTGCTTGGCAGTCGGCCGGATTCGTCGGCGAGGTTCCGCCACAACCGGGGCAACCGGTTGCCGCACGACGTGATCGTCGTCGACGAGACGTCGATGGTGTCGTTGACGATGATGGCGCGGCTGTTGGAGGCGGTGCGCCCGGATGCGCAGTTGATTTTCGTGGGTGATCCGGATCAGTTGGCGTCGGTTGAAGCGGGCGCTGTGCTGGCGGATTTGGTCGACGGGCTGGGCGAAGACAAGGTCGCGGCGCTGAAGACATCGCACCGGTTCGGGGCGTCGATCGGCGCTCTGGCGTCGGCGATACGGGCGGGCGACGCGGACCGGGTGATCGAGGTGCTGCGCGGGGGCGACGAGCACATCGACTGGATCAACACCGAGCAGCCGGCCGGACACCTTCGGAAAGTGGTTGTGCCACATGCGCTCCGGCTGCGCCGGGCGGCCGTCCTCGGTGATCGTGAATCGGCACTTGCCACGTTGGGGGAGCATCGGCTGCTGTGTGCACACAGGCGGGGCCCGTTCGGTGTGCGGTACTGGAACCGGCAGGTGGAGCGGTGGCTGGCCGAGGACACCGGCGAGCCGATCTGGTCGGCGTGGTACGTGGGCCGGCCAGTGCTGGTGACGGCCAACGACTATGGACTCGGGCTGTACAACGGCGACGCAGGGGTCGCGGTTCTGGATGACGGCGTGCTGCGCGCGGTGATCGCCGGGGCCGCCGAAACGCTCGAGTTCGCGACCAGCCGACTCGCCGAGGTCGACACGATGCACGCGATCACGATCCACAAGAGCCAGGGAAGCCAGGCCGACGAGGTGACGGTGCTGCTGCCACCCGAGGACTCGCGGCTGCTCACGCGTGAGCTGTTCTACACCGCGGTCACCCGGGCGAAGGAGCGGGTGCGGGTGATCGGATCGGAGGCGGCGGTGCGGGCCGCGATAGAGCGGCGGGTCCTGCGGGCATCGGGGCTTCGTCAACGGCTGCGTGAATAAGGTCAGGTAACGGTTGATGAGCATTGAGCCGAATAATTGCGAGATCGGGCAGCGGGCGCGGTACGGTCGGACACGGTTGACACTCCAGCCATGGTGAAGCGTCACGGCGGCGATCTGGACTTCCCCGCCGAAGGGCCTCCTTCGGGCCCGTGCGCGAGCCGGCAGATTCACGGGTTCACCAGGCCTGGTGGGGTGCCTTGCCTGTAGTTAAATCGTTACCCCGGCCGATCGGCCTGGTACCGCGACGAAGTGCGGCGGAGTCTGTACAGTCGGTGCGTCTGTATTGTTCGGCCGCTCGCTCCGACCGGAGCGACGGACCACCTGGGACATACACAAAGGGGTTGCAGTACTTGTGGTCGTGCCCCAGCGACTCCCGGCAAGGCCGGCGCCGTGCCCATTGGGCGCACGGTTCCCGGCAGGCCACCCATTCCATTAGCGGTCCATTGGTGTGCGCGCCCGCGCGCCCAGCGCAACATGCGGCGCTATCGCCCGAATCAGAGGGAGTGTCGTGAGCAGCTTCACCGAAACAATGTTCGCCAGCGCTCAGTGGAGCGTGAAGGGCATGGTCACCGGGGAACCGCAGACGCCCGTCCGGCACACGTGGACCGAGGTGCATCAGCGAGCCCGCCGGGTGGCGGGCGGCCTGGCCCCGGCCGGCGTCGGACACGGTGACGCCGTTGCGGTGCTCGCCGGCGCACCGGTGGAGATCGCCCCGACCGCGCAGGGCATTTGGATGCGCGGCGCCAGCGTGACGATGCTGCATCAGCCCACCCCGCGCACCGACATACTGCGCTGGGCCGAGGAGACCGCCGGCGTCATCCGGATGATCGACGCGAAGGCGGTGGTCGTCTCCGACCCGTTCATGCCCGCGGCGCCGCTGCTGTCGGAGATGGGCATGCGTGTGCTGACCATCGGGCAGCTGCTGGAAAACCGCGGGATCGACCCGGTCGAAACCGACGACGAGGACTTGGCGTTCCTGCAGTTGACGTCCGGCTCGACGGGGTCGCCCAAGGCCGTTCAGATCACGCACGCCAATTTCGTGGCCAATGCCGAGGCGATGTTCCTCGGCGCGAACGTCGACATGGACACCGACGTGATCGTGAGCTGGCTGCCTTGTTTCCACGACATGGGCATGACCGGCTACCTCACCGTGCCGATGTTCTACGGCGTCGAACTCGTCAAGGTCACCCCGATGGACTTCCTGCGCGATACGTTGTTGTGGGCCAAGCTGATTGACAAGTATCACGGCACCATGACGGCC
Source organism: Mycobacterium sp. (assembly GCA_036263935.1). GTDB lineage: Bacteria > Actinomycetota > Actinomycetes > Mycobacteriales > Mycobacteriaceae > Mycobacterium. The sequence continues at coordinate 6,278 of DATARY010000009.1, read as the reverse complement.
GCGCCCAACTTCGCCTACAACCTGTTCGCCAAGCGGCTGCGCCGACAGGCCACCCCCGGTCAGTTCGACCTCTCGTCGCTGCGGTGGGCGTTGTCGGGCGCCGAGCAGGTCGACCCCGCCGACGTGGAAGACCTCTGCGACGCCGGCGCACCGTTCGGGTTGAAGCCCGAGGCGATCGTGCCGGCCTACGGGATGGCCGAGACGACGGTGGCGGTGTCATTCACCGACTGCGGCGACGGCATGGTCGTCGACGAAGTGGACGCCGACCTGCTGGCCGTGCTGCACCGGGCCGTCCCGGCGACCAGGGGCCGTACCCGGCGGCTGGTCAGTGTCGGCCGGCCGCTGATGGGCATTCAGGCGCGCATCGTCGACGAGGACGGCAGCATATTGCCCGCCCGCGGCGTCGGCGTGATCGAGGTGCGCGGTGAGACGGTGACCCACGGCTACGTCACCGTGGCCGGTTTCATGGCGGCACGAGACGAGCAGGGCTGGTACGACACCGGCGACCTCGGTTATCTCACCGAGTCCGGCAATCTGGTGGTCTGCGGCCGGGTCAAGGACGTGATCATCATGGCCGGCCGCAACATCTACCCGACCGACATCGAGCGGGCCGCCGCGCGTGTCGAAGGGGTGCGGCCCGGCTGCGCCGTCGCGGTGCGGCTGGACGCCGGGCTGTCGCGGGAGACGTTCGCGGTCGCGGTGGAGTCCAAGGGCCATCAGGATCGCCGTGAGGTGCGCCGGATCGAGCGCCAGGTGGCCCACGAGGTGTTCGCCGAGGTCGATGTCCGGCCGCGCAACGTCGTCGTCCTTGAGCCCGGGATGATCCCCAAGACCCCATCCGGAAAACTGCGCCGGGCGCACGCGATGGCGCTGGTGAACTGAGCCGCGGGCCGCCCGGTGGCGTAGATTAGTCACTCAGGATGGCCGATTACGACGCCCAGCCCGATCGCAAGCCGCCGCCGGAGCCCGAATTGTCCGCGGCGCAGCTGGAAGCCGACGAGATCGATTTGCACGCCGCGCTGGGCGGGGTGGCCCGGATCGTGGCGGGGGCCCGCGAGGTGACCGAAATCCTGGGCGACATAGCCGAATTCGCGGTGCGGGCCATTCCGGGTGTGGACGGTGCGGGAGTGACCGTGGTATCCGACGACGAGTCGCGTGCGACGTTTGCGGTGACGGCGGCGTTCGTTCGCGAGATCGACACCGTTCAGTACGAAGCGCTCGGTGAGGGGCCGTGTATGACGTGCATGAGGTCGCGGCGGCCCGCGGTGAGTGGATCGCTGGGCAGTGACCGGCGGTGGCCGCATTTCGGTGGCCGGGTGGCCCGGATGGGTGTGCATTCGGTGCTGGCCCTGCCGCTGACGATGGGCGAGCAGGCGATCGGCGCGATCAACTCCTATGCGTTCGCGCGCGACGCGTTCACCGACCATGCGGTGGAGTTTGGCGCACAGTTCGCCAGCGCAGCGGCGGTGTCGCTGTACAACGCACAGTTGTTGGCCACCACCCGGGCGCGGACGGAGCAATTGCAGCGGGCGTTGGAGACCCGGGCCGTGATCGACCAGGCGATTGGAATCCTCCGCAGCCGCTCGGGTGTCAGCGCCGAGCAGGCATTCGACCGGCTGTCCCGGATGAGCCAGAAGGAGAACACGAAGCTTTTCGCGGTGGCGGAGCGGTTGGTCGAGGAGGCGGTGGGGCGGGCGCGCGCAAGGCGGGGCTCTTAGTGCTTGAGTTCCGAGATGCCCGCGAGAAGTTCTGGGCGAGAACGCTTTTCGGAGATCAATCGCCGTGCCACGTCGGTCAGATGCTCGCCGCTGATGCGCGCGTAGGCCCGTAGCAACGCGAAGGCTTCTTCGATGGAGACGTCGAGCCGCTCGCGCAGAAAGCCCTTGGCCTGTTCGACGGTGACGCGGCTGGCGATAGCGGCGCGGAGTTGGGGCATCACGGTCGACGGGGTGGGGGCGCGTTCCTGGAGGATGGCGACGCAGGCGATGTGGGTGAGGGTCTGGGCCACGAGCAGGTCGGCGTCGGTGAGACTGCCGGGTCGGGCGCCGAACAGCCCGAGGGCGCCCAGCGCGATCCCCGCGGCGCGCATGGGCACGGCGTGCACGGAGGCGAAGCCGGCGTCCAGGGCGGCGGGCACGAAGCGCGGCCAGCGGGCGCCGGCGGCGCGGAGGTCGGCGACGGAAACTGGCTGACCGGTGTTGTAGCAGTCGACGCAGGGGCCTTCGTCGGCCTGTAATTGGAACAGTTCCAGTTCGCGGGCCTGCTCGGAGGTGGCGGCCAGCAGGTGGAGTTGCTGGAGCGGGTCCGCGAGTAGGAACCCGGCGGAGGCGACGTCGAGCAGGTCGGCGCAGCGGTGGGTGAGCTCGGTGAGCAGGTCGACGACGTCGAAGTCGTCGAGCAGCGTGTCGACGAGGGAGACGACCGCTTCCAGGACGCGGGTTTCGCGTGGGGTATCGGTCACGTTGTCCTCCTTCGCTTTTCGGGCATCAATGGGCCTCCAGCCTCAGTCTGCGATCGAGGATGTCGCGGGCCACGTCGGTGGCGCTGCGGCCGGTGACGTACGCGTGGGCGCGCAGCCGGACCAGCGCTTCGGCGGGTTCGACCTCGAGCTGGGCGACCACCATGCCGGTGGCCTGGCTGACCTCGGCGCGGGAGAGCGCGTTCAGTTCGGCCCAGGCACTGCTTTTCGGCTCGTTGGCGGCGGCCTGCAGGTCGGCATCGAGGAGGTCGAGCAGGGGGATGGCGGCGATCTCGGCGGCGGCGATGGCGCCCACAAGCCGGTCGCCGTCGAGCGGACCGGGGTGGGCCCGGAACAGGTCGAGTGCGCCGATGTATTCGCCGGCCAGCACGACGGGAATGGCGTAGACGCCGCGGATCTGGTGGCTCAGCATGGCGGGCCCGTACATGGGCCAACAACGGTCGCCGGGGTCGGTCAGGTCGACGACCACGACGGGGGCTCGCTGGACGATGGAGTCCAGGCAGGGGCCCTCGCCGAGGGTGAATTGCAGCTCGTCGTAGATGCGGGCCAGGGCGCCACTGGAGCCGAGGGTTCCGCTGGTCGCGCCTTCGAAGACGAGGGAGATCGCGGCGGCGTCCACGTCGAACAGCACCACGCAGGCCGCACACAGCCGGTCGGCGGCCTCTCCCCCGCGCCGGCCGTCAACGGCGGCGAGCAACTGCTCGTGGATCGGCACAGCTAGCCGAAGGCGGGCGGATCGTGGCCGGGTGCCATGACTACACCCTCCTCTAGTCGGGATGGATTTACGAGTGCGGTCTCGCTCGTTGCTGCGCGAGGAGCCGGTTCGCCAGCTTGAGATATGCACTCGCGACGGCCGGCCACGCCATCTCGGGCGCTAATCGGCGCGCCTCGGCAGCCATGTCGCCCGCGAGGCGCGGCTGGGTCAGCACCCGGCGCAGGGCGGAGGCCAGCGCATCCGGGTCGTCGTGGTCGACGACGATGCCGGCCCCGGTGGCGAGGAGCTCGCTTGCGTGCGGGAACGCGGTGGCCACGACCGGCCGGCCGTTCGCGATGGCGTCAACCAGAACACCGGAGGTGACCTGATCGGTCGAGTCGTTGGGCAGGACGACGACCGCCGCTGACTGGGCCAGCGCGGTCAGCATCGCGGGGTTGCGGTAAAACGCATCGAAGTGGACCGAATCCGCCACGCCACTGCGCCGCGCCTGTTCGATTCGGGCATCGCGGTACGCCTCGCCATCGGCGGCCAGCACCTTCGGGTGTGTGCGGCCCGCAACCAGGTACCGCGGCCGGCCGGGCAGACCGCTGAGCGATCGCATCGCGTCGATCACCCGCTCGATGCCCTTTCCCGGGCCAAGCAGCCCCCAGGTCACCAACGTCGGTCGACCGCAACGCACACCGGGGCCGTTCACCGGGACGGTTGCGCCGTGCGGGATCGTTGCGACCTTGCGGCGGTCGACGTCGAAGTCACAGCACAGCCGTTGGCTGGCCGCCTCGGACATCACGACCACCTGATCGGCCTGCGCCACAACCGCTTTGAGGACCTGGTGTGGCGTGGGGTCTTTGGGGATCGTGTGTATGATCACGATCGACGGGACCCGCAGCGCGGCGATGATGTCGACGACCTCGTCGCCGTCGACACCTCCGTAGATGCCGTGCCCGTACTGGCTGACCGCGACGTTTTTCTGGTTCAGCAACTCGGCGCACGCTGCGACGGATGCCGGTGAGCCGTTGACCAGCTCGCCGATGACACGGGTACGGTCCGACGGGGCGCCGTCAGACACCCGCACGACGCTGACGTCGGCGCCAACGCCGGTCAACCCGTTGGCCAGCCCCGCGCTGAACGTTGCGAGGCCGCACAGCGTCGGTGAATATGTGCTCAGAATGCCGAACCGCGGAGAGCCAGAAAATCCCTGACCCACAACGGGAAATGTCGCCGGCCGGACGGTGGACAGAGTGGTCAAGGTGATCCCAACTGGCGGTCGTCACCTGCGTGTCCGGCGTGAGCGGTTGCTCGGCGCGGCCAGCGGGCACACCGCTGGACTGGCTGGGTATCCGACGGTGTTGACGTTACACCCCCAAGGGGTAATGTCGGGGAGATCGGGACCAATCAGGCCCCCATGAATGAAGGGGCCAGTGATGTCTGATAAGTCTCCTCGGCAAACCATGAGCAAGAAATCCGGAAAGAGCTTGAAGGAGAAACGCGCGGACAAGCACGCCAAGGCAGAGCGCCGCGCCACGTCCACCGAGAGTTTACTTCACGACAAGAAGCGCTGAGGCGAAACGACTTTCGCTACATCGACAGCCTTTCGCTGCAGACCGGGCGGGTCAATGCCCTGATGCGAGTTGCCGTTTCGGTTCCTTTATCGAACTGCTGCGGCACCCGCCGTCCAGCGTTGTTCGGTGGCAGCCGCCCTGTCGTGAGCTTCTCGGTCGTGCGTGCTGATACCGAGCAGGTCGTCGACCGACGACTTGTTGTCCGGCGCCGCCGCGGTCATCATCGTCTCGTGCGCGTGGTCGGGATCGGTGTGCGGAGGAACGACCAGCAGAAGGATCCTCTCGCGGCCGATCCCGAGCACTCCGAGGGTGTTGGCCGGCTGTAGACGGTATCCGTCGAGGCGAACCGCCCGTCCGCCGGTCAGAAGTCGTTTGGGCGCCTTCGGCCATTCGCCGAGGTTGTACATGACGCGGTCAACGGCGCCCAGGCGCACCGACAGCACAGCCAGCAGATCCGGCAGCTCCTTGGCAAGGTCATCACTGTGCGGCCACCATGCCCCGTCGACGCGGCCAGTCGTCGGCGCCTTGGGCTTCAACCGCAGCCGCGGCGTGTTCTCGGGTCCTGGCTGGCGCCCTGGGTGGCGCCGGTTCTCGGGTTCTGGGTGGCGCCGGTTCTCGGGTCCTGGCTGGCGCCGGCCAGGGGCGGCACGGCCTTCTTGTGGTGTCATGCGACGATCCCGTCTTGGCCGGTCAACGGCCCATTCCTGCGAATCGGCGACGACACGATCTCAGGTGGTCGCGCGCGACATGTCGCCGATACCCCCGACACTACGCGCACAACGTCCCGAACGGACAAGAAGCATGATGAACAGTTAAAGATGTTGTGCCTCAGTGCTTTTGGGCGCTTGGCACGTCGCGGTCCACGGTGCGTGCTGCTGGTTCAGCGGGCACCGGATTTTTACTTGGCGTTTGGCGGGGAGATGTAACCCCGCGCCCACGGTTGTTTGATCGTACGCCCCCGTTGCCCGACGCGATCTGCGACTCATCCCGGGTGTACTGTGCTGGTGAACCGATTCGTAGTCAGCGGTGATCCTCGCCCGAGACACGATCATCGTGCGATTCGATTCGCAAGCCGAAGGAACCGTCGATGGATCACGTGGGATTGCGCACCGATCTCACTGCGGTTCAAGCGGTTTCAGCGGTTTCAACGGTTTCAGCGGTTGTCCCGGTCGCCGACGGCGGCGTAATGAGTGGCCCGCCATACGAGCGGCGCTTGAGCAACCCGTGCCGACTCACCTTGGCGGCCAAACTGGGCAGCGGCGTCGATGGGGCGTGGTGGCCCTACACAGCGTCGATAGCACGCGAGCTTCCCGACCTTATCGACACCCTGTGCAGGCCATTGGGTCAAGTCGTCGATATCGGTGTCAACTGGTCGCCGTTCGAGGGCGTTCCGGATCTGGACTTGCTCAATCGTCGCGGTGTCGCCGCCACACAGGGTCGGGAAACTCGTCGTCTACGCGTCATTGTCCTCACCGGCACCCGTACCCGGGCGCATCTAATGGTCGTGCCCTGGCACACCAGCACC
>DATARY010000126.1:0-18588 GCA_036263935.1 Mycobacterium sp. | reverse complement strand
CCTCAGTGGGCCCAAGACTTCATCGGTTTCAGCGTCCTCGAGCACCTGCCTGAGGTTGGTATCACCTCGCTTGAGCCGGTCCATGAGCTCAGCGCGCGTGCGCCGAGCGGCAGCAGCCTTCTCCAAAGCAGCGGCGCGCTGCTCGTCAGTCAACTGGGGAAGGGGCATGATCTCTCCAACTCGTCGTCGTGTGCACGGGGTTTGCAGCAGCCGCAAAGGTCCCGGCCTCGGTATCCACAATCCTAGCGGCCTATAACTACGATCGCAACATACTGCGACTTTAGCGTAGTTAGCGTAGCCCGAGGGAGCAGTTGCGGGCTCGCATCCAAGACGGCACTCGGTGGCCTACGGCCCGATCGCGGGTGGGTAGTCGGCTCGAATTGTCGGTGGGCTGTGGGACTGTGACCCGTTATGAAGTGGATTGTCGCGGTTAGCGTCGGCGTGGCCGGTGTATTGCTCGCTAGGTGTGGCACCGCTGATGCCGATGTGCCTGTGGGGCCAGGCCCGACTAGCTACGTTGTCCAAGCGCAGCCGGCGGCGGGCAGTTGCCACTACCGCACCGCCGTTGACGGCCAGGTACTGCCCGACCCGGCGTGCACGCCGGGAGCGACGAATCCGAAGGTCACTCCCGACACCCTCGGCAGCACGATTTGTCGCCCGGGCTATACGAAGTCGATCCGTCCGGCGAAGGCGGTTACAGAGACCGAGAAGCGCGCCAATGCGGCGGCTTACGGATACACCGGGCCGTTGTCGGCCGTTGAATATGACCACCTCGTGCCCCTTTCTCTGGGAGGAGACCCCAACGATGCGCGCAATCTGTGGGTTGAGCCTGGAGCGTCGCCAAATCCTAAGGACGACATCGAGATTCGGCTCGCGCAGCTGGTCTGTGCCGGCGGGGTGTCGCTGGCGGCGGCACAAGAGGCGATCGCCGCTGACTGGACGGCCGCACTTGCCGCAGTCAGCTGATCGTTGATCGCGCTCCCCTCCCCTGCTTGAACCGCGCCACCGCGGCGCCTATCGGCGGTGGTGGGAATAGAACCTGCGGCGCTGGTATTCGGTTGGCACCGGCCGTGATTCGATTGGATGATCCGTTAGGAGGTGCGCAATCGGCGCCTCCGGTCCCTGGGCGTTACCGGGGTTGCGGAATGGTCGGGGTTGTCGAGATGCGGCGAAGATTGACAGGAAACGCCTGGCTACTTTGACAAAACGTCGGAGTGTCGCGGACGTCTGTCAATCTTCGCTGCAAGCATGGGTGGCTATCCCACGTCACAGCCCGGCTAAAGGGCTGTGGCGGAGGCAATTCGAGTTGTCGCCGAGTGCATCGTCGAGCGCTCACAGCGTGGCCGCAGGTTCCGTCCAGGTCGATCATCCAGTTTGACGTGCGTCGCGGAATTCGAACACATGCAGGATGCGAAAGCTGATGCGGCGCCCGTGGCCCGGCAGGCCCAACATGGAGCCGATGACCGTCCCCGTCATCACCTGATCGAGGATCATCGAGTCGACCGCGAAGTAGCGGCGCAGCACTTCCTCGCCCTCGGCGCGAAAATTGGCGGTCAGCTCTTCGTAGAATTTGCGGGCGCCGTCCCTGCCGTGATGCGGGCCGCCCGGAAAACCGACGACGTCGTGCTCGATATCGTCGGTATACACGGCCACGGCCGCGTCGACGTCGCCCGCACCCTCGGCACGGAAATGCTGCGAGACAAGGTTCTGCATTTGGGTGTGATCCATGGTCGCCCCGCGGTCATTTGTTCGCTGAACTTTGTATATACGCTGTGCGCGACCTGGACATCGCCTTCTAGGCTGATTGGGTGCGCTTAGCGTGGCCGCTGACCGGCCGCACCGAGGAAATGCGGGCCATCGAGGCCGCCATCACCACGCCGGATCTGTCCGGGATCGTCGTATTCGGTGGGGCGGGAGTGGGGAAGAGCCGGATCGCACGCGAAGCACTCGCCGCAGCCGCAGCCAACAGATGTGAAATCCGGTGGGCGGTCGGCACGTCCTCGGCGAAGGCCCTTCCACTGGGCGCTCTCGCGTCGTGGGCGGACTCGGCTTCCACCGATGCCCTGACTCTGGTTCGGGGGGCGGTCGAGTCGCTGACCGCCGCCCCGCCGGACACGCAGGTGATCGTAGGCATCGACGATGCGTATCTGCTCGACGACTTGTCGACATTCGTTCTGCATCGGATCGTGGAGCGCCGTGCCGCGAAGTTGGTGCTGACCCTCCGCGAGGGTGAGTCGATTCCTGCAGCGATACAGGACCTGTGGACGAGCGGTGGCTTCGAGCGCCTGGATCTGCAGCCTCTCTCGATGGATGAAACCGCAGCCCTGCTGACCGCAGCGTTGGATGGTTCGGTTGATCCGGACGCAGCGCGTCGGTTGTGGACGTTGACGCGGGGGAATGTGCTGTATCTGCGCAATATCGTCGAACAAGAAATCGCTGATGGGCGGCTCGCAAAGCAGGACGGTCACTGGCGCTGGACCGGCGACCCAGTCTTGCCGCCGGGTCTGGTCGAGCTCATTGACTCCCGGATGGGCGCGCTGCCCGCCTCGGTAAGCGACGTTATCGACGCGCTTGCCGTCGGCGAGCCAATTGAGCTCAGGTCGCTGACCAGAATTACCGATCCGGGTGCGGTCGAAGAGGCGGACGTGCGCGGCCTCATCACGCTGGACGACGTCGACGTTCGCATCGAGGTTCGTTTGGCGCATCCGCTCTATGGCGAAGTGCGGAGGAACCGAGCTGCGGCTACGCGGCTTCGCCGGGTACGTGGACTAGTTGCCGCAGAACTCGCTACATCTCACGATCGCGATGACATCCAGGTCGTGGTGCGCCGCGCCATGTTGAGTCTCGACTCGGACCTCAAACCTGACGCGGATCTCCTCGTCAGAGCCGCTCGGGGCGCGCTGTGGCTGGTTGGCTTGAACTCATCGACCAGATCGGCGAGCGCGGCGTCTTTGGGCGATCGACTGGCCCGTGCGGCCATCGCGGCCGGCGGAGGAGCCGAGGCGCATTTCATTCGCGCGTACGCCTTGTCGTGGATCGGTCGCGGCGAGGATGCCGACTCGGTGCTCGCCAGCATCCCCAACAGCGAACTGTCCGATGCCGACCGGGCGAGACTCGCCTTTCTACAGGCGTTCAACAGGCTCTTCGCGCTTGCCGACCCGACCGGCGCAAAGAGACTGATCGACGACGCGTCGCGCAAAACACCGTCGCATGCGCGCAGTTGCATCGAGGCCTTCCTCCTGGTGTACGGGGCGGCGATGGGCGAGCCGGCGGCGGTGGCGGAACCATCGAACGAACTGGATTTCGACCGCATACCCGATACCGTCGCCGCGCGGGTGGCGTCATGGGCGACCACTGTTGTCCGTGGTGAAGCGGGCCACACCACGGAGGCGGTGGCCGCCGCGCAGGCGGGCTACCCGGTCCCCATGCGGTCCTTCGTCATCATTAGCGACGCCCATGTAAGCGCACTGTTGTTGTCTGGGCGAGTAGCCGAAGCCCACGACGTTGCGGAGTTGATACGCGGGCGAGCCGGCGATGCTCTGGCGGTGACCCAGCCGTACGTTGCCGTCATTGCAGCCGTCGCGGGAATGGCCGCTCTTGGCGCCGGTCGTCTGGGTGACGCATTGTCGCTGCTGCAGGACCGGGTGATCGAGAATTACCCGGGCATGGTCAACGGTTGGGGCTATCGGTGCCTGATTCCGCGGACGATCACGCTTGCCATGCGGGGGGCAACTGATGAGGCCTCCACCGCGCTTGCCGCAGTCGAGGCGCGCTGCCATCCGGCCTGGCGCTACCTCGACTATGAGCGGGGCCTTGCCCACGCGTGGGTCGCTGCCGCCCAGGGCGCAATCACCGAGGCGATTGGGACGGCGTTGTCCGCTGCCGAGACAGCGAGAGGCAAGGGCCAGTTCGCGGCGGAAGTGATGTGCTTGCAGACGGCGACACAATTTGGTGACCGCTCATGCGTGCCTCGTCTGCGCGAGCTTGAGGAGATCGTCGAAGGGCCGCGTGTCGGTGTTGCGGCCCGATTCGCAGCGGCGCTCACCGTCGCCGATGCAGCCGAGCTGTTGGCCGTTTCTGAGGATTTCGAGCAGATGGGTGATTTGATCGCGGCTCTCGACGCCGCAGCGCACGCGGCGTTGCTCCATCGCCGTGCCGACCGAAAAGGCTCGGCGTTGACATGCTCGGCGCGGGCGGATGGCCTGGCGCACCGGTGCGGCGGTGCGAGCACCCCTACGCTGCTGAACGCTTCGGTGCGGGTGCCGCTGAGCCACCGCGAACGGGAGATCGTGATGTTGATCGGTCAGGGATTGTCGACCCGCGCGATCGCCGAGCGGCTGACGTTGTCGGTTCGCACGGTCGAAGGCCATATCTATCGTGCAATGACGAAAAGCGGTGCGGCGGATCGCGACGAATTGGCGGCGATGCTCCCGCGCCAAAAGCCGAGTAAATGACCGCCTCCGCGCAAGAACTGCAACGCCCCGAGGACCCAAACATGGACAGCGAAAATTCGAGTAGTCGCGTACTTACGTCACACCCGGTCTTCCGGTGCACCCTGGTTTGGTGGCCGAAGAACTGAGCTCCCACGAGAGCGCCCTGCGCAAACTGCCCCTGCCGTACTCGCTAGCGCTCAGGCTCCGCGACGCCGGTGTCGCACCCGAAATGGTCAGCGAATACCTCGGGGTCGACGAGGCCGCCCTGGCGGGGATCTACCGCATTGCCGAGGCGAAGCTGTCGTCGGTCCAGGGCCAGCTGCAGGAAGCTGCGCAGACGCCGGCCGAGGTCCGCCGTCACCGTCGGGTCGACGGGGTGTCCTACCGGGGAGGAACACCGATGCAATACGGAGGGTTGACGGTCGAAGACCGCGACGGTGCGGACGACACGTCAACGTGCGCCCACGAAGAGGAAACCTCCGACGACCTCACGGCACGGATCGCACGTCTCCTCGAGGACCGCTTTCCACACTAGCGGCAAATCCGGGCAGCGTAATCGCTAGCTCTCGAGGGCCTGGTATGTCCGCCGGACGAACTTCGGTTGCGCGCTTTGCAGTTTGGCCAGCGAGGTGTTCCCGGCCACTGCCGCCGCGACATCGCCGGTGAAGTCGGGATGATTCTGAATCAAGTAGATGAGGATCAGATCGGCAGACGGGTCCGCCTGCCACCAGGTCCCGTATGCGCCGGGCCAGCTGAAGGTGCCCAGCCCGCCCGGCCCGAACAGCGGGCGCGACTTGGCCGGATCCGTCACCACCGAGAGGTTCAGCCCGAACCCGCGGCCTACCCAAAACGGCGCTCCCAGAAAGGGATAACGCTTCTGCTCGTCGGTGAGGCGGTCGGTCCTCATCAACCGCGCGGACTCCTCCGAGAGCACCCGAACGCCGTCCAGCGACCCACCCTCGAGCAGCATCCGCGCGAATCGTAGGTAGTCGTCGACGGTCGACCACAGGCCGGCGCCGCCGGTGCAGAACGGCGGATCGGTGATCGGCGCCGGGCCCATCACGTCGTGCCGCAGTGTGTTGTCCTCACCCAGCTTGTACATCGTCGCCGCACGCCGGCGTCCCGCGCTGCCCACCGAGAAGCCGGTGTCGGGCATACCAAGAGGCTCGAATATCCGCTCGCGCAGAACCTCGCTGAGGGACTTGCTTTCGATCCGTGAAATCGCGATGCCGAGCACGTCGGTGCCGTGGCTGTAGGTCAGCCGATCGCCGGGCTGATGGGCCAGCGGAAGCTTGGCCAGCTCGGCGAGCCAGCGATCTTGATCCTGCCGGAACGACATCCTGGCGTATGCACGGCTCAGCGGGCCGAGCACCGAGAACGCATAGGCCAGGCCGCTGCGATGCGTGATCAGATCGTCGATCGTGATAAGGCGGCGGGCCGGCTCGGTCTTGTCCAGTGGTCCGTGCGGATCGGTTAGTACGCACATGTCTGACAGCTCGGGCAACCACTTGGCGACCGGATCGGTCAGAGCGAGCTTGCCTTCCTCCGCCAAGGCCATCGCCGCCGCGACGGTGACGGGCTTTGTCATCGATGCGATGCGGAAGATCGTGTCGCGCAGCATCGGCAGCCCGGCGTCGACATCCCGGTAGCCGAGCTCGCCGACCTGCAGCACCCGCCCGGACTGCCACACCAGGGTGACGGCGCCGGCGAGCAGGCCGGCGTCGATCGCCTCGCGGATGGAGGCTTGATTGCCGTCGAGATTCATCGGCGCCAGCGTACTCAGCAGCGGCTGCTGAAAAAATCGTAGTGGGTCAGTTTGAAGTGCGGCGCTAGCGCGGCTTGAGCCGAAAGACGGGGATGCGTCGGCCAATGGGATCTGTTTTTAGGCGATAGTCGCCCCAACCGGCGTAGACCTCCACGGCCAGTCCGTACAAGTACTTGTAGTCGGCGGGGTCGATGATCTCGGTCGCCAAGAATTTCTCGTCACCAAGTTCACATTCCGGGCTCGCCCTGAGGTTGTAGTACCACTGCGGATGTTTCGGTCCGCCGTAGTTGGAGGCAACCACGATGGCGTCGCTGCCATCGTGAAAGTAGGTGATCTGGTGCTCTCGCGGCTGACCCGATTTGGCCCCGGTGGTCATCAACGGGGCTGTGGAAACCCCGCCAAGTATTGATGGGTAACGGCCGCCGGTTGCGCGGTACAACCATGGGTCGATTCGAGGGGTAATGTGGCGCGCCATGAACTGCCCCGGGCGCGAGCGACCAAAGGTCTCTAACGCCTTGTACCAGCGGCCTTGCTTCTTGTGCGGATCGACGTAACGGAGCGGCACGCACCGAACCGTACCCTCGCCTGCTTGTTAGCTGAGTAGCTTCTTACAAATCGTTGAAAGGAAGATGGCTGGCGATCCGGCACGGAAGTATGGGGCGATAGATGAATGCCTGACCACTCAAGAAAGCGTCCGCGCGATCTGAACGCGCTAGCCACGCGACCAGTGTCGGTGCCGGCCAGCCTGAAGGCAGGTGCTAAGCTCCCCGCAGTTCGACGTCCTTTAACGATCCGTCCAGAGAGGCGGAGAAGGAGGTCAGGGTTACTTTGGGCGCGCCTGGCACCGACCGGGAATTGATGTCCGCCGCCGACGTCGGCAGGACCATCTCCCGCATCGCCCATCAAATCATCGAAAAGACCGCGCTCGACGGGCCGGACGCGCCCCGCGTCGTCCTCCTCGGCATCCCCACCCGCGGCGTCACGCTGGCCGCCCGGCTCGCCGACAGGATCAAGGAGTTCGCGGGGGTCAGCGTTCCGCACGGTGCCCTGGACATCACGCTCTACCGCGACGACCTCAACTTCAAGCCCCCCCGCCCCCTCGAGGACACCTCGATCCCCGAGGGTGGCATCGACGACGCTCTGGTCGTCCTCGTTGACGACGTGCTCTATTCGGGGCGGTCGGTGCGCGCCGCCCTCGACGCGCTGCGCGACATCGGCCGCCCCCGCACCGTCCAGCTCGCCGTGCTCGTCGACCGCGGCCACCGCGAACTACCCCTGCGCGCCGACTACGTCGGCAAGAACGTGCCCACCTCGCGCAGTGAGAACGTCAAGGTGCGCCTCGCCGAAAACGACGGAGTCGACGGCATCTCTCTCGCACCTTACGGGGGGCCCAAACGATGAAGCATCTGCTCTCAGCCGCCGACCTGACCCGCGAGGCCGCGCTGGCCATCCTCGACGACGCCGACCGGTTCAGCCAGGCGCTGCTGGGCCGCGAGGTGAAGAAGCTGCCGACGCTGCGCGGCCGCACCATCATCACGATGTTCTACGAGAACTCCACCCGCACCCGGGTGTCGTTCGAGGTCGCCGGCAAGTGGATGAGCGCCGACGTCATCAACGTCAGCGCATCGGGATCCTCTGTGTCCAAGGGCGAATCGCTGCGCGACACCGCGTTGACCCTGCGCGCCGCGGGCGCCGACGCGCTGATCATCCGCCATTCCGCCTCCGGCGCCGCCCAGCAGCTCGCCGAGTGGACAGCCACCGAGGACGGCGGGCCGAAGGTGATCAACGCGGGTGACGGCACCCACGAACACCCGACCCAGGCCCTGCTCGACGCGCTCACCATCCGTCAGCGGCTCGGCAGCATCGAGGGCAAGCGGGTGGTGATCGTCGGCGACGTGCTGCACAGCCGGGTGGCCCGGTCCAACGTCCTGCTCCTCGACACGCTCGGTGCCGAAGTCGTGCTGGTCGCACCGCCGACGCTGCTGCCGGTCGGCGTGGCCGACTGGCCGGTCAGCGTATCCCACGACCTGGACGCCGAGCTGCCGATCGCCGACGCGGTGCTGATGCTGCGCGTGCAGGCCGAGCGGATGACCGGCGGGTTCTTCCCGTCGGCCCGCGAGTACTCGGTGCTGTACGGCCTCTCCGAGAAGCGCCAGGCAATGCTGCCCGGCAACGCGGTGGTCCTGCACCCCGGCCCGATGGTGCGTGGCATGGAAATCTCCTCATCGGTCGCCGACTCCGCGCAATCCGCTGTGCTGCAACAGGTTTCCAACGGCGTGCACGTCCGGATGGCGGTGCTGTTCCACCTGCTGGTGGGTGCCGAGCTGGGGGTACCTCCCGCTCGCGGGGGAGAGGCGATCAGCGCATGAGCGTGTTGATTCGGCGAGCGCAGCCGTACGGCGAGGGCGACCCGGTGGACGTGCTGGTCGCCGAGGGCCAGATCGCCGACATCGGTCCGGACCTGAATATCCCCGACAATGCCGATGTCATCGACGCCACCGGCCAGATCCTCCTGCCCGGCTTCGTCGACCTCCACACCCACCTGCGTGAACCCGGCCGCGAATACGCCGAAGACATCGAAACCGGTTCGGCGGCAGCGGCTTTAGGCGGATACACTGCCCTGTTCGCGATGGCCAACACCAACCCGGTCGCCGATAGCCCCGTCGTCACCGACCACGTCTGGCACCGCGGTCAGCAGGTCGGACTGGTCGACGTGCATCCTGTCGGGGCGGTCACGATGGGCCTGGCCGGCGCCCAGCTCACCGAGATGGGCCTGATGGCCGCCGGCGCCGGCCAAGTGCGGATGTTCTCCGACGACGGCATCTGCGTCCATGACCCCCTGCTGATGCGCAGAGCGCTCGAGTACGCCACCGGGTTGGGTGTGCTGATCGCGCAGCACGCCGAAGAGCCGCGGCTGACCGTCAGCGCGCTCGCGCACGAAGGACCCAACGCCGCACGACTCGGTCTGGCTGGTTGGCCCCGCGCCGCCGAGGAATCCATCGTCGCCCGCGACGCACTGCTGGCCCGCGACGCGGGCGCCCGCGTGCACATCTGCCATGCGTCCACGGCGGGCACCGTAGAGATCGTCAGATGGGCTAAGGCACAAGGCATTTCGATCACAGCGGAGGTCACGCCGCATCACCTGATGCTCGACGACCGACGCCTGGCCACCTATGACGGCCGCAACCGGGTCAACCCGCCACTGCGTGAGGCCTCCGACGCGGAGGCACTACGGCGGGCGCTGGCCGACGGAGTCGTCGACTGCGTGGCCACCGACCACGCCCCGCATGCCGAACACGAGAAGCTCTGCGAGTTCGCCCAAGCCCGCCCCGGCATGCTCGGACTGCAAACCGCGCTGTCCGTCGTCGTCGAGACGATGGTGCGGCCCGGCCTGCTGACCTGGCGCGACGTCGCCCGCGTGATGAGCGAAAACCCGGCCCGCATCGTCGGATTGCCCGACCAGGGCCGGCCCTTGGAGATCGGGGAGCCGGCCAACCTGACCGTCGTCGACCCCGACGCCACCTGGACCGTCGAGGGATCGGCGCTGGCCAGCCGGTCGGACAACACGCCCTACGAGTCCATGGAGTTGCCTGCGGTGGTCACACTTACGCTGCTGCGCGGCAAGATCACGGCGCGCGACGGGAAGAGCCCCGCGTGAATACCGGGACGCTGGTCGGGTCGCTGATCATGGCCGCGCTGGTTGCGGTCGTCATCGCCGTGGCGATCCAGGCCATGATGCGCGGCTGGCGCCACCGCGCCGAACGGCAGGCGGCGCTGATTGGTGCCCTGCCGTCACTGCCGGACATCGTAGGGCCGGCAATCATTCCCGCGACAAAAGGTCTGTACGTCGGCAGCACGCTCGCGCCGCACTGGAACGACCGCGTCGCCGTCGGCGACCTCGGCTACCGCGCCAAGGCGGTGCTGACCCGCTACCCCGAAGGAATCATGCTGCAGCGCACCGGCGCCGGTCCGATCTGGATACCCGACGACTCGATCGCCGCGATCCGGACCGAACGTGCGATCGCCGGAAAGGCCATGACGCACGAGGGCATCCTGGCCATCCGGTGGCGGCTGCCGTCGGGAACCGAGATCGACACCGGGTTCCGTGCCGACGACCGTCGCGAGTATTCGCATTGGCTGGAGGCGGTATGAAGGCACTGCTTGTCCTCGCGGACGGCCGCATCTTCACCGGTACGGCGTTCGGGGCGGTGGGGCAGACGCTCGGCGAGGCGGTGTTCTCCACCGGAATGTCGGGCTATCAGGAGACGCTCACCGACCCGAGCTACCACGGGCAGATCGTCGTCGCCGCCGCGCCGCAGATCGGCAACACCGGCTGGAACCATGAGGACGCCGAGAGTCGCGGCGACCAAATCTGGGTGTCCGGTTACGCGGTTCGGGACCCGTCGCCGCGCGCGTCGAACTGGCGTGCCACCGGCACACTCGAGGACGAACTCGTCCGGCAGGGCATCGTCGGGATCGCGGGCATCGACACCCGGGCGGTCGTGCGCCACCTGCGCAGCCTGGGCTCGATGAAGGCCGGGGTGTTCTCCGGTGACGCGCTCGCCGACGCCGACGAACTGTTGACCCGGGTCCGCGGCCAACCGTCGATGCTCGGCGCCGACCTCGCCGGTGAGGTCAGCACCGACGCCACCTATATCGTGGAACCCGATGGGCCGCAACGCTTCACCGTCGCCGCGATCGACCTTGGCATCAAGACCAACACGCCGCGCAACTTTGCCCGCCGCGGTATCCGCAGCCATGTGCTGCCGTCGACCGTGTCCTTCGAGCAGATCGCCGCGCTGAAACCCGACGGCGTGTTCCTGTCGAACGGGCCCGGTGACCCGGCCACCGCCGACCACGTCGTCGGCGTCACCCAGGACGTGCTCGCGGCTGGGATCCCGTTGTTCGGGATCTGCTTCGGCAACCAGATTCTGGGCCGGGCATTCGGCCGGTCGACCTACAAGATGGTGTTCGGGCACCGGGGGATCAACGTGCCCGTCATCGACTACGCCACCGGCCGCGTCGCGGTCACCGCGCAGAACCACGGTTTCGCACTGGAAGGAGAGGCGGGGGAGCGGTTCGACACCCCGTTCGGCGCCGCCGAGGTCAGCCACACCTGCGCCAATGACGGCGTCGTGGAAGGCATCAAACTCGTGGATGGCCGGGCATTTTCGGTGCAGTACCACCCCGAAGCGGCTGCCGGTCCACACGACGCGGAGTACCTGTTCGACCAGTTCGTCGACCTGATGGCGGGGGAGAACTAGATGCCGAGGCGGACCGACCTCAATCACGTGCTGGTGATCGGCTCGGGGCCGATCGTGATCGGCCAGGCCTGCGAGTTCGACTACTCCGGCACCCAGGCCTGTCGGGTGCTGCGCGCCGAGGGCCTGCAGGTGAGCCTGGTCAACTCCAACCCGGCGACCATCATGACCGACCCGGAGTTCGCCGACCACACCTACGTCGAGCCGATCACCCCGGCGTTCGTGGAGCGCGTCATCGCCCAGCAGGCCGAGCGCGGCAACAAGATTGACGCCCTGCTGGCCACGCTGGGCGGGCAGACCGCGCTGAACACCGCCGTCGCGCTCTACCAGAACGGCGTATTAGAGAAGTACGGCGTCGAGCTGATCGGGGCGGACTTCGAAGCCATCCAGCGCGGGGAGGACCGGAAGCGGTTCAAGGACATCGTTGCCAAGGTCGGTGGCCAGTCCGCCCGCTCTCGTGTGTGTTTCACCATGGACGAGGTCCGAGAGACGGTCGCGGAACTCGGGCTTCCGGTGGTGGTGCGGCCATCCTTCACCATGGGAGGTCTGGGTTCGGGCATGGCGCGTTCCGCCGACGATGTCGAGCGGATGGCCGGCGACGGGCTGGCTGCATCGCCAAGCGCCAACGTGCTGATCGAGGAATCCATTTACGGCTGGAAGGAATTCGAGCTCGAGCTCATGCGCGACGGCCACGACAACGTGGTGGTCGTGTGCTCGATAGAGAACGTCGACCCGATGGGGGTGCACACCGGCGACTCGGTCACCGTCGCCCCGGCGATGACGCTGACCGA
Organism: Mycobacterium sp.; assembly: GCA_036263935.1. Classification (GTDB taxonomy): domain Bacteria; phylum Actinomycetota; class Actinomycetes; order Mycobacteriales; family Mycobacteriaceae; genus Mycobacterium. The sequence continues at coordinate 6,338 of DATARY010000126.1, read as the reverse complement.
CCGCGAGTACCAGAAGATGCGCGACCTCGGCATCGCGATCCTGCGCGAGGTCGGCGTCGACACCGGCGGCTGCAACATCCAGTTCGCGGTCGACCCCGCCGACGGTCGGCTCATCGTCATCGAGATGAACCCGCGCGTCTCGCGGTCCAGCGCCCTGGCGTCGAAGGCCACCGGGTTCCCGATCGCCAAGATCGCCGCCAAGCTCGCCATCGGCTACACCCTCGACGAGATCCTCAACGACATCACCAAGGAAACCCCTGCCTGCTTCGAGCCGACGCTCGACTACGTCGTCGTCAAGGCGCCGCGGTTCGCCTTCGAGAAGTTTCCCGGTGCCGACGCCACGCTGACCACCACCATGAAGTCCGTCGGCGAGGCGATGTCGTTGGGCCGCAACTTCGTCGAGGCGCTCGGCAAGGTGATGCGCTCGCTGGAGACCGGGCGCGCCGGGTTCTGGACCGCACCCGATCCCTTGGTTGGAGTCGACGAGGTGCTGGAAGGGCTCAAGACGCCCACCGACGGCAGGCTCTATGACATCGAGTACGCGCTGCGCCTTGGCGCCACCGTGGAGCGGGTAGCCGCGGTATCCGGCATCGACCCCTGGTTCATCGAACAGATCGCTGGGCTCGTCGCGCTGCGCTCGGACCTTCTCGACGCTCCCGTACTCGACGAGGAACTCCTGCGGCGCAGCAAGCACTACGGCCTCTCGGACCGCCAAATCGCCGCGCTGCGACCAGAGCTCGCCGGCGAGGTCGGCGTGCGGGCGCTGCGGCAGCGGCTCGGCATCCACCCGGTGTTCAAGACCGTCGACACCTGCGCCGCCGAGTTCGAGGCGAAGACGCCGTACCACTACAGCAGCTACGAGCTCGACCCCGCCGCTGAGACCGAGGTCGCACCGCAAGTCGATAAGCCCAAGGTGCTGATCCTCGGTTCCGGGCCGAACCGGATCGGGCAGGGCATCGAATTCGACTACAGCTGTGTGCACGCGGCCACCACACTGAGCCAGGCCGGTTTCGAGACCGTGATGGTCAACTGCAACCCCGAGACCGTCTCCACCGACTACGACACCGCCGACCGGCTGTACTTCGAACCGCTGACGTTCGAGGACGTCCTCGAGGTGTACGTCGCCGAAGAAGCGTCCGGTCGCGGACAAGACGGAGCCGGTCCCGGCGTGGTCGGCGTCATCGTGCAGCTCGGCGGCCAGACCCCGCTGGGCCTCGCCGACCGTCTCGAAAAGGCCGGTGTTCCAATCGTCGGCACCAGGCCCGAGGCCATCGACCTGGCCGAGGACCGCGGACGTTTCGGTGAGGTACTGCTGAGCGCCGGGCTCCCTGCCCCGCGGTTCGGCACCGCGACCAGCTTCGAGCAGGCCCGCCGGATCGCCTCCGACATCGGCTACCCGGTGCTCGTCCGGCCGTCCTACGTGCTGGGCGGGCGCGGCATGGAGATCGTCTACGACGAAGAAACCCTGCAGGGCTACATCGCCCGCGCCACCGAGCTCTCGCCCGAGCACCCCGTGCTGGTCGACCGGTTCCTCGAGGACGCGATCGAGATCGATGTCGACGCGCTGTGCGACGGCGCCGAGGTGTACATCGGCGGAATCATGGAGCACATCGAGGAGGCCGGCATCCACTCCGGCGACTCGGCATGCGCACTGCCGCCAGTGACCCTGGGCCGCAGCGACATCGAGTCGGTGCGGCGCGCCACCGAGGCCATCGCGCACGGCGTCGGGGTGGTCGGGCTGCTCAATGTGCAGTACGCGCTGAATGACGACGTGCTCTATGTTCTCGAGGCCAACCCGCGCGCCAGCCGCACGGTGCCGTTCGTGTCGAAGGCGACCGCGGTGCCGCTGGCCAAGGCCTGTGCCCGAATCATGTTGGGCGCGAGCATCGCCCAGCTGCGAGAGGAAGGGGTCCTGGCGCGCACCGGAGACGGCGCCGTCGCCGCCCGCAACGCACCCGTCGCGGTCAAGGAAGCCGTCCTGCCGTTCCACCGGTTCCGCAGGGCCGACGGCGCGCAGATCGACTCGTTGCTGGGCCCGGAGATGAAGTCGACCGGCGAGGTGATGGGCATCAACCACGACTTCGGCAGCGCGTTCGCGAAGAGTCAGACCGCGGCCTACGGTTCGCTGCCCGTCAAGGGCACCGTATTCGTATCGGTGGCCAACCGCGACAAGCGGTCGCTGGTGTTTCCGGTCAAACGGCTGGCCGACTTGGGATTCCGGGTTCTCGCCACCGCGGGCACCGCGGAGATGCTGCGCCGCAACGGCATTCCATGTGACGAGGTGCGCAAGCATTTCGAGGAGCCCAGCCCCGATCGGCCCGCCCTGTCGGCGGTCGACGCCATCAAGGCCGGCGAGGTCAACATGGTGATCAACACCCCGTACGGCAACTCCGGACCCCGCATCGACGGTTACGAAATCCGGTCGGCCGCAGTCGCAATGAACATACCGTGCGTGACCACGGTGCAGGGCGCGTCGGCCGCCGTGCAGGGCATCGAGGCGGGCATCCGCGGTGACATCGGCGTGATGTCGCTGCAAGAGCTGCACAGCGTGCTGGGATCATAGGCGTGTGCGGGTTCGGACGTCGGCTGGCCGACGCGGTATCCCGACGCGGACCGCTGTGCCCGGGCGTCGACCCGCACCCCGAACTTCTGCGGGAGTGGGACCTGACGGTCGACGCCGACGGGCTCGCAAAGTTCTGTGACATCTGCGTGGCCGCCTTCGCCGAGTTCGCGGTGGTCAAACCGCAGGTGGCGTTCTTCGAGGCGCACGGTGCGGCCGGCTACGCGGTGCTCGAGCGCACGATCGTCGCGCTGCAGGCCGCCGGCGTGCTGGTGCTCGCCGACGCCAAGCGCGGCGACATCGGCTCGACGATGGCCGCGTACGCCGACGCCTGGGCCGGTGACTCCCCGCTGGCCGCCGACGCGGTCACCGCGTCGCCGTACCTGGGTTTCGGCTCACTCACGCCCCTCATCGACACCGCCCGCGCCCACGACCGTGGCGTGTTCGTCCTCGCGGCCACGTCCAACCCCGAGGGCGCGACGGTGCAGCGGGCCGAGACCGGCGGGCAGACGGTCGCGCAGTCGATCGTCGATGCCGCCGCCGCGGTCAATCGAGACACCCTGCCCGACCCCGGTTCGATCGGGGTGGTGGTTGGCGCAACCCTGTCCGACCCGCCCGATGTGAGCGGCCTCGGCGGGCCTGTTCTGGTTCCAGGTGTCGGCGCGCAGGGCGGACGACCCGAGGCACTCGGCGGTTTCGGCGGGGCACACCCTGGGCAGCTGCTGCCCGCGGTGTCGCGTGAGGTGCTGCGCGCGGGCCCAGACGTTGCTGCGCTTCGTGCGGCGGCGGAAAAGCTGCGCGACGCGGTCGCGTATCTGGCGTGAGGGCGCCGAACAGCGCGAGAAATGCCTGAGGTGCGCGTCCAGGCGGCCGCCCCCAGGCAGAACTGGGACGGTTGGTCACTGCATTTGAATTCATTCCGCGGCGGCCCCGCGACCGAAGCTAGGCCCTCAAACCGAACCGACCTACGGTGCCGTAACCCCTCCGCGACACGCCCGACACGCCATGACCAGGGAAAATTTTCTCAACGCCGCGACAATCAGGGGCCTGGACACCGGCTGTGACGCTGCCCAACGGAGTTCTAATTGTCGACTGGTCATCCGAAAACCCTTGATATGCAGGCGGTTCCGTCGAAGTTCTTGCGAGGAAGACGCATTTTGTCCCGCCCGAAGCGCCTCCCCGGCCGGCCCGGCCGCGCACTGCACGCTGGGCTTTTGACCCCGTAACCAGGGGGTGGGGTTAGCTTTCGTCAGGCTGCGTGGGTACGGTCGTCGTCGCTGGCTGGTTTGTTGCAACAGCCGAGAAAAAACAATGATGGTGATGAGACGGAGGAACCCGTGGCCCTTCCCCAGTTGACCGACGAACAGCGCGCGGCAGCGTTGGAGAAGGCTGCTGCCGCACGTCGAGCGCGAGCCGAGCTCAAGGATCGGCTCAAGCGCGGCGGCACCAACCTCAAGCAGGTGCTCAAGGATGCCGAGACCGACGAGGTCTTGGGCAAGATGAAGGTTTCGGCGCTTTTGGAGGCATTGCCCAAGGTCGGCAAGGTCAAGGCGCAGGAAATCATGACCGAGCTGGAGATCGCCCCCACCCGCCGGCTGCGCGGCCTGGGCGATCGTCAGCGGAAGGCCCTGCTGGAAAAGTTCGACTTCTCGTAAGGGAGGTCAATGAGCGAAGGCGGAGGGCCGGGCAGCTCGAAGGCTCCGGTCGTCGTGCTGTCCGGCCCGTCTGCCGTCGGTAAGTCCACAGTCGTCCGCTGCCTGCGGGATCGCGTTCGCAACCTGCATTTCAGCGTTTCTGTCACCACCAGGGCGCCGCGTCCTGGTGAGGTGGACGGCGTCGACTACACATTCGTAACGCCCGAGCGGTTCCAGCAGCTGATCGACGACGGTGAGCTGCTGGAATGGGCGGAGATCCATGGCGGGCTGCACCGCTCGGGGACGCCCGTCCGGCCGATTCGCGACGCCACCGAGGCCGGCCAACCGGTCCTGCTGGAGGTTGATCTGGCGGGAGCGCGGGCTGTCAAGCAAGCCATGCCGGGGGCCATCACCGTGTTCCTCGCCCCGCCCAACTGGGAAGCGCTGGAGAGCCGGCTGTCCGGCCGCGGCACCGAAAGCGCTGACGTGATGGCCAGGAGGCTGGAGACCGCCCGGGCCGAGCTGTCTGCCAAGGACGACTTCGACAGGATTGTCGTGAACAGCCAATTGGAGTCTGCCTGCGCCGAATTGGTATCCTTGCTGGTGGGCAACGCGCCGGTACAGCGCGATCCGGCCCGATAGCCACCTAACCGCCAGGAGATTCGCTACGTGAGCACCCCGCACGCCGATCCGCAGCTGGCCGCTGTGGACGACATCGACCCGTCCGCCGCCGGCACTTACGACACGCCACTGGGCATCACCAATCCGCCCATCGACGAGCTGCTGGACCGCGCGTCGAGCAAGTACGCGCTGGTGATCTATGCCGCCAAGCGTGCGCGTCAGATCAACGACTACTACAACCAGCTCGGCGACGGCATCCTCGAGTACGTCGGCCCGCTGGTCGAGCCGGGACTGCAGGAAAAGCCGCTGTCGATCGCGCTGCGCGAGATCCACGAAGACCTGCTCGAGCACACCGAGGGCGAGTAGCCAAGGGCCGTGAGCGACCGCAAGCGGATCGTCGTCGGCGTCGCCGGAGGCATCGCCGCCTACAAGGCGGCCACCGTGGTCCGTCAGCTCACCGAGGCCGGCCATTCCGTGCGCGTCGTCCCCACCGAGTCCGCGCTGCGATTCATCGGCGCCGCCACGTTCGAAGCCCTTTCCGGCAACCCCGTCCACACCGGCGTCTGGGACGACGTCCACGAGGTGCCACACGTGCGGATCGGCCAGGAGGCCGATCTCGTCGTGGTCGCACCGGCCACCGCCGACCTGCTGGCGCGCGCCGCGGCCGGCCGCGCCGACGACCTGCTCAGCGCGACGTTGCTGACCGCGCGATGTCCGGTGCTGTTCGCGCCGGCCATGCACACCGAGATGTGGGTTCACCCGGCGACCGTCGAGAACGTCGCGACGTTGCGCCGCCGCGGCGCGATCGTGCTGGAGCCCGCGTCGGGCCGGCTGACGGGCGCCGACAGTGGCGCGGGCCGGCTGCCGGAAGCCGAGGAGATCACCACGCTGGCACAGCTGCTGCTGGTGCGCGGCGACGCGCTCCCATACGACCTGGCCGGCGTCAAGGTGCTGGTGACCGCCGGCGGCACCCGCGAGCCCATCGACCCCGTCCGCTTCATCGGCAACCGCAGCTCGGGCAAGCAGGGCTATGCGATGGCCCGTGTGATGGCCCAGCGCGGCGCCGACGTCACGCTGATCGCCGGCAATACCGCCGGCCTGATAGATCCGGCCGGTGTCGACGTCGTCCACATCGGCTCGGCCGCGCAGCTGCGCGACGCCGTCTCCAAACACGCCCCCGACGCGCACGTGCTGGTGATGGCCGCCGCGGTCGCGGACTTTCGGCCCGCCCACGCTGCGACGAGCAAGATAAAGAAGGGCCCGGAAAGCCAGGGCGAACCCTCGATCGAGCTGGTCCGCAACGACGACGTGCTGGCCGGTGCGGTGCGTGCCCGCGCCGACGGTCAGCTGCCCAATATGAGGGCCATCGTCGGGTTCGCCGCGGAGACAGGCGACGCAAACGGCGATGTGCTATTCCATGCTCGCGCGAAATTGCAGCGGAAAGAGTGTGATTTGCTGGTCGTCAACGCGGTCGGTGAGAATCGGGCATTCGAGGTGGAGGACAACGACGGATGGCTGCTCGC
>DATARY010000091.1:0-4897 GCA_036263935.1 Mycobacterium sp. | reverse complement strand
GCCACCGCAACGTCGGGCACCCGCTGCTGGCCACCCTGGGCCGCGACCTTCGCGAACTCCAACGCGGCCTGCCCACGGACCCGCGGACCGATGAATACCTCGGCGCCCACGACCGGCCCGACACGCTGCTGGGCTGGCTGCAGTCCGACATCACCGCCAATACCGTTCGGCCAGAAGGACGAAACCACACCCGGAACGACCGCTCGGTGCAGGTGCACAGCTGCCACGGACCCGCCCGCCAAATCGACGTGCTGCGAGAACTGTTGCTCGGCCTGCTCGCCGACGACCCCACGCTTGAACCCCGCGACATCCTCGTTATGTGCCCGGACATCGAAACCTTCGCGCCGCTGATCGTCGCCGGCTTCGGTCTCGGCGACATGATTCACGGGGTGCATCCCGCACACCGGCTTCGGGTGCGGCTCGCCGACCGATCGCTTGTTCAGACCAACCCGTTGCTCGGTGTCGCGTCGCAGCTGCTCGCGCTGGCCGGCGGGCGGGCCACCGCCAGTGAGGTGCTCAACCTCGCCGCGGGCGCGCCCGTGCGGGCCCGGTTCGAGTTCAGCGACGACGACCTCGAGGACATCACCCGCTGGGTGCGCGAAGCGAACATCCGCTGGGGGTTCAACAGTGAGCATCGGCAGCCGTTCGGCGTCGACTTCATCCAGAACACTTGGCGATTCGGCATCGACCGCGTGCTGGCAGGGGTGGCGATGTCCGAGGACTCGCACGCCTGGATCGACACCACACTGCCCCTCGACGACGTCAGCAGCAACCGTGTCGAGCTGGCGGGAAGATTCGCCGAGTACATCGACCGGCTGCAATATGTCGTTGAATCAATCACCGGCGCACGGCCACTGCGTGGCTGGTTGAGTGCGCTGCAACACGGCATCGAGCTTCTGGCCGCGGTCAACGACGACGATGCGTGGCAGACCAGCCAGCTACAGCGCGAGTTTGCCGATGTGCTGAACAGCGCCGGCCCGCGGGGTGATACGACGATGCGGCTCCCCGACATCCGCGCTCTGCTCGAGCGTCATCTGGCCGGACGCCCAACGCGCGCCAACTTTCGCACCGGGACGCTGACGGTGTGCACGATGGTGCCGATGCGGTCGGTGCCGCACAGGGTGGTGTGCCTGGTCGGTCTCGACGACGGGGTGTTCCCGCGGCTCGGCGTGGTCGACGGCGACGACGTGCTGGCCCGCAACCCGATGACCGGTGAGCGCGACATCCGCTCCGAGGACAGGCAACTGCTGCTCGACGCCATCGGCGCGGCCACCGAGACGCTGGTGATCACCTACACCGGCGCCAACGAATACTCGGGCCACGAACGACCGCCCGCGGTGCCGCTGGCCGAGCTGCTCGACACGCTCGACGTGACCACCCCCGACAAGGTGCGCGACGCGGTCCTCGTCAAACATCCGTTGCAGCCCTTCGACACTCGCAACGTCATCCGCGGCGAGCTGATCCCCGACGAGCCGTTCACATTCGACCCCACCGTGTTGCGGGCGGCCCGCGCCCGCGAGGGCGAGCGCGCCGAGCGGCCCCGGTTCATCTCCGGTCCGCTGCCCGCACCGCCACCCGAGGACGTGGTGCTGGCTGACCTGGCGGCGTTCTTCCGGGATCCGGTGAAGGGGTTCTTCCGCGCGCTCGACTTCACGCTGCCGTGGGAGATCGACGGGGTCCAGGACGCCATGCCGGTCGACATCAACGCGCTCGAGGAGTGGACCGTTGGCGACCGCATGCTGCGCGACATGCTCGACGGCATGCAGCCCGATCAGGCACGGGACGCCGAGTGGCGGCGCGGCACGCTGCCGCCCGGGCGGCTGGGATGGCGCAAGGCGACCGAGATCCGCGACCGGGCCGCACTGTTGGCCGGGGCTGCCCGGCAGTACCGCGTCGGGCCCGATGCCATCGATGTCGACGTCGACCTCGGCTCGGGACGGCGGCTGACCGGTACAGTCTCTCCGGTGTTCAGCGACCGGCTGGTCTCGGTGACGTACTCCAAGCTTGACGGTCGTCATCTGCTGCAGTCGTGGATTCCGTTGCTGGCGTTGCTCGCTCACACGCCGCGCCGGGACTGGTCGGCGATCGTCATCGGCCGCCCCAAGCGGGGCACCACCCCACAACAGGAGGAACTCGGACGCCCGGCCGACGCGGCGGTCGACCTGTTGGCCGACCTGGTGGCGATTTACGACGCGGGCCGTCGCGAACCGCTGCCGCTTCCGGTCAAGACGTCCTATGCGTGGGCCGAAGCCAAGCACACGCATGGTGATCCTGAGCGGGCGGCTGGGTTCCGGTGGCGATCCACCGATCGCTATCCCGGCGAGGACGCCGAGAAGGCACACGAACGGGCATGGGGCAAGGGCGTCTGGCTGTCCGCTCTGCTCGATGCGGGGCTCGACGAGTACGCCTGCCGGCTGTGGTTGCCGATGCTGCGGGCCATGGACGGCGTGTGATGGACCGGTTTGACCTCCTGGGCCCGCTGCCCGCCGCGGGGTCGACCACGGTGCTGGAGGCCAGCGCAGGCACCGGCAAGACGTTCGCGCTGGCCGGTCTGGTCACGCGGTACATCGCCGAGGGCGTGGCGAGGCTGGACCAGATGCTGCTCATCACCTTCAGCCGGGCGGCAACTCAGGAATTGCGCGATCGGGTGCGCCACCAAATCGTGGACGCGGTAGCGGCTTTCGACGATCCCGAGGCGGTCGGGGACAACCAGGTGATCGAGCATCTGCTCAACGGAACCGCGGAGGAGCTGCAGGACCGCCGCCGGAACCTGCGCGACGCGCTGGCCGCGTTCGACGCCGCCACCATCGCCACCACCCACCAGTTCTGCCAACTGGTGCTGCGTTCGCTTGGCGTCGCCGGCGACACCGACGCCGGGGTGACGCTGGTGGAAAGCCTCGACGAGCTGGTCTCGGAGATCGTCGACGACCTGTACCTGCGCCACTTCGGCCGCGAGCGCGACGACCCGCTGTTGGCCTATGCCGACGCGCTCCGCCTGGCCCGCGAGGTGGTCAACAAGCCGGCGACCGAGCTGCGGCCGAAAGACCCCGACCCCGACTCGCGCGCCGCGGTCTGCGTCGGGTTCGCGAAAGACGTTAATTCCGAACTCGAGTTCCGCAAGCGGCGCCGCGGCATTTTGGGTTACGACGACCTGCTCGGCCGACTGGCCGACGCACTGGACGCCGACGACGCGCCGGCCCAGGTGCGGATGCATCAGCGCTGGCCGATCGTGTTGGTCGACGAGTTCCAGGACACCGACCCGGTGCAGTGGAGGGTGATCGACCGCGCGTTCACCGACCGCTCGACGCTGATTCTGATCGGCGACCCCAAGCAGGCCATCTACTCGTTCCGGGGCGGCGACATCGTCACATACCTCGACGCCGCCGCCACGGCGGGGGTGCAGAAGACGCTCGGCACGAATTGGCGCAGCGACGGCGACCTGGTTGGCGCGTTGCAGGTGGTGCTCGAGGGCGCCGAACTCGGCGACCCGCGGATCATCGTCCACGACGTCGATGCGCACCACGCCGGTTCCCGTCTGGTGGGCGCACCGTGCACCGATCCGTTCCGGCTTCGCGTGGTGCGCCGGGAAACATTGGGCCGCAGCGGTACTCGCGCGTTGCTGATCGGGGATCTGCGCTTGCACATACCCGCCGACATGGCCGCCGACATCGGCGACTTGCTGACAAGCGGCGCGACGTTCGACGGCGAGCCGCTGCGGGCGGGTCAGATCGCGGTGATCGTCGAGAAGCACAAGGACGCTCGCGCCTGTTATGACGAGCTGTGTGCAGCCGGCATCCCGGCCGTCTACACCGGCGACTCCGACGTCTTCGGATCCGACGCCGCCGAGGACTGGCTGTGCCTGCTGGAAGCGTTCGACCAGCCGCACCGCCCCGGGATGGTGCGGGCCGCCGCGGCGACGATGTTCATCGGCGAGACCGCCGAGTCACTCGCCGCGGGCGGTGACGCGCTGACGGACCGGGTCGCGGAGACGTTGCGGGAGTGGGCCGGTCACGCCCGCGAACGCGGTGTCGCCGCGATTTTCGAGGCCGCCCAGATCGCGGGCATGGCTGACCGCGTGCTGTCGAGGCAGGGCGGCGAGCGCGACATGACGGATCTCGCCCACGTCAGTCAGCTGCTGCAGGAGGCCGCGCATCGCGAACACTTCGGCCTGCCCGCGCTGCGCGATTGGCTGCGGGCCCAGCGCGACGAGCGCAGCCGCGCAACCGAACACGCCCGCCGGCTGGACAACGACGCCGCGGCCGTGCAGGTGATGACCGTGTTCGTCGCGAAGGGCCTGCAGTTCCCTGTGGTGTATCTACCCTTCGCGTTCAACCGGCACGTGACGGACCCCGAACTCGTGTTGTTCCACGAAGGGGATGTGCGGTGCCTGCACATCGGCGGCCCCGACAGCCCGGATTACAACGCCGTGGTGAAGCAGGGGCGCGCCGAGGACGCCAGCGACGACAGCCGGCTGACCTACGTGGCGCTGACGCGGGCTCAGGCCCAGGTCGTCGCGTGGTGGGCACCGTCGAGCGACGAGCCGAACGGCGGATTGTCACGGCTGCTGCGGGGCCGTCGGCCGGGTGAGCCACACGTACCGAATTCGGTTCAGCCGGCGAAGGTCTCCGACGGCGACGCCCTTGCGCGGTTGCGCGAGTGGGAGGCCGCGGGCGGTCCGGTGATCGAGGACTCCGTGGCTCGGCCGGTGCCTGCGTTGCCGCGCGAGCGGCCGCCAGCGGAACTTGATGCCCGCCCGTTCCGCCGCGCGATCGACACCTCCTGGCGGCGAACCTCGTATTCCGGGCTCATCCGCGCCGCCGACGCGGCGCCGGTGAGCAGCGAGCCGGAGGCGGTCGAGCTGGACGACGAGGTCGCCGAGATACCGCTGCTGTCACCG
>DATARY010000076.1:0-1983 GCA_036263935.1 Mycobacterium sp. | reverse complement strand
CTTCGCGTCTGACGTGGCGATGGAAGTAACCACCGATGCCGTTCAGTTGTTCGGCGGATATGGATACACCACGGACTTTCCGGTCGAGCGGTTCATGCGCGACGCCAAGATCACCCAGATCTACGAGGGCACCAACCAGATTCAGCGCGTCGTGATGGCGCGCTCGCTGCTGCGTTAATCAAACTCGCTGCTGCGTTAATCAAACCTGGAGACCCGGTACCTACCCGCGGGTGACTTTCTCCATCTGCCGGCGACGGTCCAACGCGGACGCGTCGGGATTGGCCACCTGTACCAGCGACGCACCTGCCGAATAGATCGCCAATAGATTGTCGGTCAGCTCATCGGCCGTGTTCCAGCCGCCCGTTGACAGCACGCGGTCGGCGCCGGTGAAGCCCTGAGTGGCGGCGGACGCTTGGGCGCCGGCGAGAACCTCGGTGACAGCGCGCCCGTCCAAGGCGGGACCGGGATGGCGTTCCGGCGAGATCTGGTCGCCGTGGATGCGCACCGCCGTCGCGTAATCGGTGACGCCGACGGGCAGGTCGGCGGCCGGCTTTCCGAATGGATCCAGCGACAGCACCGCGACCTCGCCCGCGCCGACCGTATCGTCGGCATCGGCTAGCCGGTCGGCGGTGCACAGCGCGATGTCGGCGCCCCCGCTCAGCACGACTTCGGCACCGACCCACCAGATCCCGAACATCACGGCGGCGGTCTGCCAATGCGCCGGCAGCAACACGGCCACCCGGCTGGCGGATCCGGCGCCCAGTTCGTCGCGCAGCAGGTTACCGGTCTTGGCCGCCCAGTTGGCCAGGGTAACCGTCGACAACTCGATGCGCTCGCCGGTGGCGTCGTCGTAGTAGGTGATCCGGGGACCCATCGGGTCGGCGGCCATCAGCGGATCCAGCAGCGCCGACGTGAGCGTTGTCAGTTGACGCACGCTGGGTCGTTGGAGCCGGCGGTGAGGATCGGCGACGGCGCCGGTGCCCCGGTCGCATTGCCCGTGTCGCTTGATCCGGCGGCGACGGGGTCGGCCGTGGCGAGGGTCCGACCGCTGCCGTCGAGACCGGAACCGGGGCCGGTGTAGTCACCCGCGAGCACGACCCGCACCGATCCCGGCGCCACCGAAGCGTTCTCGACCACCGGCAGCCCGCCGAGGTTCTTGGAAATCGCCTGCGCGCCAGGGTCGTTGGCCTTGGCCGCCTGCACCTGGCTGCCGGTGACGTGACCGGCTTGGTTGTTGCCGATTTTGCCGGCCGCGAAGCCCTTGTTGGTCAACACCTGCGCCACCGCGGTGGCCAGCCCGTTGATATCGGTGTCGTTGACCACATCGGCGGTGGTCTTGCCTGGCGAGTAAGCCAATTGCTCGGTCTTGCCTTCGGATTGATCGTGCAGCAGTCCGCCCACCCAGTCCTTGACCTGTTTTGGATCCACCCGCACGACGCTCTGCATGCCGTCGTCGCTCCACCCGGCTTCCTCGAGGATGGGGATGGTGGCGAACGCGACGCTGCCCGCGGCCAGCTTCTGCAACTGCTGGATGAAATCCATGATGTCCCAACCGTCGGATATCACGACGGATCGCTGGACGGCCCCCTGCAGCCGGTTCAGGGCGGCCGGACTGGACAGCGTCTGGCCAGAGATCACGGCGTGGGCGAGCGATGCCATCACCGCCTGCTGGCGGGTCACCCGGTCCAGATCGCCCCGGGGCAGATCGTGGCGTTGGCGGACGAAGCTCAATGCCTGCGGTCCGGTCAGCTTCTGCCAGCCCGCGGGAAAGTCGGCACCCGAAAGTGGTTCGTAGACAGCGTCTTTCAGGCAGACGTTGACACCACCGAGCGCGTCGGTGATCAACGCGAAGCCAAGCAGCCCGATCTCGGCGTAGTGGTCGACGGTGACACCGGTCAAGTTGGCGACCGTCTTGATCAGCGCTTCGCGACCGGCTTCGGTCGACTGTTTCTCGGCGTCGGCATCCGAAACGCCCGATTCCAC
>DATARY010000075.1:0-49974 GCA_036263935.1 Mycobacterium sp. | reverse complement strand
GTACGCCGTGACTTACGCCGTGCAGGTCGGCATCAACTACCTCTTCTACATGCAATTCGCAAATCAGCCCTGGCGGGTGCCTGTGGCATTCGTCATCGCGCAGGGCACCGCGACCGTGATCAACTTCATCGTCCAGCGGGCTGTCATATTCCGGCTGAGCTGAGCCCGGCGCGGCAGGCGGTACCCTCGTCACGATGTTTGACACCAGTACCCAGCGGCTCACCGGCTGGGGTCGCACCGCGCCCAGCGTTGCGCAGGTGCTGTCGACCCGCGACCCCGAGGTGATCGCCAAAGCGGTGTCGCAGGCCGGGGGCCGCGGCGTCATCGCCCGCGGGCTCGGCCGTTCCTACGGCGACAACGCCCAGAATGGCGGCGGGCTGGTCGTCGATATGACGCCGCTCGACCGGATCCATTCGATCGACGCCGATACCCACCTGGTGGACCTCGACGCCGGCGTCAGCCTGGACGCGCTTATGAAGGCCGCGCTTCCGTTCGGCCTGTGGGTGCCCGTACTGCCCGGGACCCGGCAGGTCACCATCGGCGGCGCAATCGCGTGCGACATCCACGGCAAGAACCACCACAGCGCAGGCAGCTTCGCCGACCACGTGCGGTCAATGGACCTGCTGACCGCCGACGGCGAGAACCGCAGGCTCACACCCGACGGCCCTGACAGCGAACTGTTCTGGGCGACGGTCGGCGGCAACGGGTTGACCGGAATCATCATGCGGGCCACGATCGAGATGACGCCGACCGAGACCGCGTATTTCATCAACGACGGCGACAACACGTCTTCGCTCGACGAGACCATCGCCTTTCACACCGACGGCAGCGAAGACAACTACACCTACTCCAGCGCGTGGTTCGACGCGATCAGCCCGCCGCCGAAATTGGGTCGCGCCGCCATAACCCGCGGTCGGCTCGCGCTGCGCGACGACCTACCAAAAGCGCTGGCCAAGAACCCGCTGAAATTCGATGCACCACAGCTGATGACGGTGCCCGACGTGTTTCCGAACGGCCTGATGAACAAGCTGACGCTGAGCACTATCGGCGAGCTGTATTACCGGCGAGGCGGTCATTACCGCGGCAAGGTGCAGAACCTGACGCAGTTCTACCACCCGCTGGATCTCCTCGGCGAATGGAACCGAGGCTATGGGCCAGCCGGTTTCGCGCAGTACCAGTTTTTGGTGCCGCTCTCTGCAGTCGACGAGTTCAAGCAGATCATCCGCGACATCCAGGCCAGCGGCCATTATTCAGCGCTCAACGTCTTCAAGCTTTTCGGCCCGGGAAATCAAGCGCCGCTGAGTTTTCCGATGGCCGGCTGGAATGTCGCGATGGACTTCCCGATGAAACGCGGCATCAACGAACTGCTCAACGCACTCGACCGAAGAGTGTTGGAGTTCGGCGGCCGGCTCTATACCGCCAAGGATTCCCGCACCACCGCCGAGATGTTCCACGCCATGTATCCGCGAATCGACGAATGGATCGCCGTGCGCCGCAAGGTCGATCCCGACGGCGTGTTTGCCTCCGACATGGCCCGACGTTTTGAGCTGCTCTAAATGGTGCTCGACGCGGTAGGCAATCCCCAGACCATTCTGCTGCTCGGCGGCACATCCGAGATCGGGCTGGCGATCTGCGAACGGTATCTGCGCAACGCGCCGGCGCGTATCGTGCTGACCGCGCTGCCCGATGACCCGCTGCGCGACGACGCCGTCGCGCAGATGAAGGCGGCCGGGGCCAAGTCCGTCGAGCTGATCGACTTCGACGCCGTAGACACAGAGAGCCACCCCAAGGTGATCGATGCTGCCTTCACCGGCGGCGACGTCGATGTCGCGATCGTGGCGTTCGGCCTGCTGGGCAACGCCGAGGAACTGTGGCAGGACCAGCGCAAGGCCGTGCAGATCGCCGAGATCAATTACACCGCTGCGGTTTCCGTCGGTGTGCTGCTCGGTGAGAAGATGCGGGCGCAGGGCTTCGGTCAGATCATCGCGATGAGCTCCGCGGCCGGTGAGCGCGTTCGCCGGTCCAACTTCGTGTACGGCTCCACCAAGGCCGGACTGGACGGCTTCTACCTCGGCCTCGGAGAGGCGTTGCGCGAGTTTGGGGTTCGGGTCCTAGTGATCAGGCCTGGACAGGTGCGCACCCGGACGACGATCGAGCACTGGAAATCCACCGGCACGAAGGAAGCGCCGTTCACCGTCGACAAGGAGTACGTCGCAGAGTTGGCGGTCACGGCATCGGCCAAAGGCAAGGAACTGGTATGGGCGCCGGGGGCGTTCAGGTACGTGATGATGGTGTTGCGGCACATCCCGCGCCCCATCTTTCGCAAGCTCCCCATCTGATGCGCGGCGCGCTGGCCGTCATCGGCCAGATGACAGTGGCCGTCGTCGTAGCGGTGCTGGTCGCGATGATTTCACTGAACGCGATCGCACGGGTGGAGTGGCCTGCATACAACTCGTCGAACCAACTGCACGCCCTCACTACAGTCGGCCAATTCGCCTGCCTGGCAGGGCTGTTGGTGTGCGGTTGGATCTGGCGACGCGGCAGGCGTGCGCTTGCCCGGGGCGGTACGCTGATCTTCCTGTCGGCGTTCTCTGTCGTCACACTCGGGATGCCGTTGGGCGCAACCAAGCTGTATCTCTACGGAATCTCTGTCGACCAGCAGTTCCGCACCGAGTACCTCACCCGGCTCACCGACACCGCCGGCCCGCACGACATGACCTACTACGGCCTGCCGCCGTTTTATCCGCCCGGCTGGTTCTGGGTCGGCGGCCGGCTCGCGGCGTTGACCGGCACGCCGGCCTGGGAGATGTTCAAGCCGTGGGCCATCACCTCCATCACGGTCGCGATCGTGATGGCGTTTGTGTTGTGGGCCAGCATGGTTCGCTTCGAGTACGCGGTGATCGTGTCGACCGCCACCGCAGCGGCCACGCTGGCATACTCACCTGCCGAGCCGTACGCCGCGATCATCGCGGTGCTGCTGCCTCCGGTCTTTGTGCTGGCCTGGTCGGGGCTGCGGGGTGGATCCCGGTCCGGCGGCTGGGCCGCGGTGATCGGCGTCGGCATCTTCCTGGGCATCGCCGCGCTGTTCTACACGCTGCTTCCGGCCTATTCCGCGTTCACGCTGACGATCATGGCGGTGGTCGTAGCAGTGGCACGGCGCACATGGGATCCACTGTTGCGGCTGGCCGCAATCGCCGTCATCGCCATCGCCATCGCTCTCCTCGGCTGGGCGCCGTACCTGATCGCGGCGATCAGCGGATCGCCCGCCGATTCGGGCACCGCGCAGCACTATCTGCCCGCCGACGGCGCAGAGCTGTCCTTCCCGATGTTGCAGTTCACGCTTCTGGGCGGGCTCTGCATGATCGGCACGCTGTGGCTTGCGGTGCGCGCCCGATCCTCGACCCGCGCAGGGGCGCTCACCGTCGCGGTGCTGGCCGTCTACGCCTGGTCGCTGCTCTCGATGCTGACCACACTTCTCCGCACCACGCTGCTGTCGTTCCGTCTGCAACCGACGCTGACGGTCCTGTTGGCCGCTGCGGGCGCCTTCGGTTTCGTCGAGTTAACGCTCGCGATCGCCCGGCGATACCGCCCCGAGATCGGCCGCCGCGTCGTAATCGCCGCCGCGGCCCTAGGAGCGGCCGGCGCACTCGGATTCAGCCAGGACATCCCCAACGTGCTCAAGCCCGACATCGTCGTCGCCTACACCGACACCGACGCCGACGGCCTGCGCGCCGACCGGCGGCCACCGGGTGCCGAGCAGTACTACCGCGAGATCGACACCAAGATCCGAGCCGTGACCGGCCAACCCCGCAATGAAACCGTGGTGCTCACCGCGGACTACAGCTTTCTGTCCTACTACCCGTACTACGGATTCCAGGGCCTGACGTCGCACTACGCAAATCCATTGGCGCAGTTCGACAAGCGGGCCGATGCCATCAAGAGCTGGGCGACCCTCACCGACGCCGGCCAATTCATCGCGGCGCTGGACAAACTGCCGTGGAAGCCCCCGACGGTTTTCCTGATGCGCCGTGGCGCCGACAAGACCTATACCCTGCGGCTTGCCGCCGACGTCTACCCCAACCAACCCAATGTCCGTCGCTACCATGTGGCGCTGGACCAGGCACTGTTCGACGATCGGCGCTTCGAGGTCTCCGAGATCGGACCGTTCGTATTGGCCATCAGGAAGCCCTGATGGCAGCATCTAGCCCCGTGATCGCCGCAGGTAGCAACCACCGGACCGCGCGAATCATCGCGATCGTCGCCGGATTGCTCGGGGCGGCTTTGGCCATCGCGACGCCCTTGCTTCCCGTGACGCAAACCACGGCGCAGCTGAACTGGCCGCAGAACGGCGTGCTGCAGAGCGTCGACGCGCCGCTGATCGGATACGTCGCCACCGACCTCACCATCACCGTGCCGTGCAGCGCCGCCGCCGGGCTCGCCGGACCGGAGAACCCCGCCAAAACCGTGCTGCTGTCGACGGTCCCAAAGCAGGCCCCGAAGGCCGTCGACCGCGGGCTGCTCATCGAACGGGTCAACAACGACCTACTGGTCATCGTGCGCAACACCCCGGTGGTCACCGCGCCGCTGAGCCAAGTGCTCAGTTCCGCGTGCAAGCAGCTGACATTCACCGCGCATGCCGACAGGGTCACCGGCGAATTCGTCGGCTTGGTCAAGGGCCCCGATAGCGACCATCCGGGCGATCCGCTGCGCGGCGAACGCAGCGGCTACGACTTCCGCCCGCAGATCGTCGGCGTCTTCACCGATCTATCCGGCCCTGCCCCACCCGGTCTGAAGTTCTCCGCGACCATCGACTCTCGCTACAGCTCGTCTCCGACGCTGCTCAAGATGCTCGCAATGATCTTCGGGGTGGCGCTGACCGTTATCGCGCTTGGCGCCCTGCACATACTGGACACCGCCGATGGTAGGAAGGTCAAACGCTTCCTGCCGCCACGGTGGTGGTCGATAACACCCCTCGACGGCGTGGTCACCGCGGTGCTTGTGTGGTGGCATTTCGTCGGCGCCAACACATCCGACGACGGCTACATCCTCACCATGGCCAGGGTGTCCGAGCACGCCGGCTACATGGCTAACTATTACCGATGGTTCGGCACCCCCGAAGCCCCGTTCGGCTGGTATTACGACCTGCTGGCACTGTGGGCGCACGTCAGCACCAACAGCGCCTGGGTACGGTTGCCGACCCTTGTGATGGCGCTCGGGTGCTGGTGGCTGATCAGCCGCGAGGTCATCCCCCGACTGGGCCACGCCGTCAAGGCCAGCCCTGCCGCGGCGTGGACAGCGGCCGGGATGTTCCTCGCGTTCTGGTTGCCGCTGAACAACGGGCTCCGGCCGGAACCGATTATCGCCCTTGGCATCCTGCTGACCTGGTGCTCGGTCGAACGCGGTGTGGCCACCAGCAGGCTGCTGCCCGTGGCCATCGCGATCGTCATCGGTGCGCTCACCCTGTTCTCCGGTCCCACCGGCATCGCGGCCGTCGGTGCACTGCTGGTCGCCGTCGGCCCGCTGAAAACCATTGTGGCCGCGCATACTTCACGATTCGGATACCTCGCTCTGTTGGCGCCGATCCTGGCGGCGTGCACGGTGACGATCATCCTGATCTTCCATGACCAGACACTGATCGGTGAACTGCAGGCCAGCACATTCAAGTCGTCGGTTGGTCCCAGCCTGAGCTGGTTCGACGAGCACATCCGCTACGAACGCCTGTTCACCACCAGCCCCGACGGCTCGGTGGCCCGCAGGTTCGCGGTGCTGACCTTGCTGCTGGCATTGGCGGTGTCGGTGGCAATGGCGTTGCGCAAAGGCCGGATTCCGGGAACCGCCCTCGGCCCGAGCCGGCGGATCGTCGGCATCACGATCATCTCGTTCCTCGCGATGATGTTCACCCCAACGAAGTGGACCCACCACTTCGGGGTGTTCGCCGGTTTGGCGGGGTCGCTGGGTGCGCTGGCGGCCGTCGCCGTCACCGCCGCCGCGATGCGGTCGCGCCGAAACCGGGCGATGTTCGCCGCCGCTGTGCTGTTCGTGATGGCGTTGTCCTTCGCGACAGTCAACGGCTGGTGGTATGTTTCCAACTTCGGGGTGCCGTGGTCAAATCAGTTCCCGGAGTGGAGGTTCGGCTTCACCACTTTCGGGCTCGGACTCTCGGTAGTGGCGCTGCTGGTGGCTGCGTGGTTCCACTTCTCCGGCCGTGATCAGCCACCACCGGACGGCAACCCGCGCCGATCGCAGCGAATCGTGCAGTCCCCCTTGGCGATTGCCGCGTGGCTGCTGGTCTTCTTCGAGGTGCTGACGTTGACATTGGGGGTGACTGAGCAGTACCCGGCGTGGAGTGTGGGCCGATCCAACCTCGAGGCGTTGACCGGAAAGACCTGTGGAATGGCCAACGACGTCCTGGTCGAACAGGATCCCAACGCAGGGATGCTGCCCCCGCTTGGCGTGCCAGTCCGCGAGGCGCTCGGCGCCGTAACCGCAGAAGGGTTCGGCCCCAACGGCATTCCCGCCGACGTGTCCGCCGACCCGGTCATGGGGTCCCCCGGTACCTCCAACTTCGCCGACACCGAAACCGGCACCATGACCGCTAATGAGGCAGGCACGGAAGGCGGCACGACCGCCGCTGCCGGTGTCAACGGATCTCGGGCCCGGCTGCCCTACAACCTCGACTCCGCCCGCACGCCGGTGATGGGCAGCTGGCGCAGCGGAACTCAACAACCGGCCGTGCTGCGCTCGGCGTGGTATCAACTTCCAGCCAATTGGAACAACGGGGACCGGTCCGACTCACTGCTTGTCGTTTCCGCAGCCGGGCGATTCAACCCCGGCGAGGTCGTCGTCGAGTGGGCCAACGACAAGGGTGAACCGGCGGGCCATGTCGGCTTCGCCGACGTCGGATCCGCTCCGGCCTGGCGCAACCTGAGGGCGCCGCTGGCAGCTATACCGCGCGAGGCAACTCGTGTGCGGGTGGTCGCCACGGACGACGACCTCAACCCGATGCACTGGATCGCGCTCACCCCGCCGCGGATCCCGCAGCTGCGCACGCTGCAGGACGTCGTCGGGTCGCAGGATCCGGTGCTATTGGACTGGCTCGTTGGCATGGCCTTCCCCTGCCAGCGCCCGTTCGGCCACCAATACGGCGTCGTCGAGGTCCCCAAGTGGCGCATCCTGCCCGACCGGTTCGGCGCAGAGGCCAACTCACCGGTGATGGACAACCTCGGCGGCGGGCCACTCGGCATTACCGAGCTCCTGCTGCGCCCGACCACCGTGCCGTCCTATCTGAAGGGCGACTGGTTCCGCGACTGGGGAGAGCTGCAGCAGCTCATGCCGTACTACCCGAACGCGCAACCGGCCCGGCTGGATCTCGGTTCAGCAACCCGTAGCGGACTCTGGAGCCCGGCACCGCTGCGTCATTAGGTGCGTCGCCTACCATCGAGCCTCGTGCCTGCCCTCCGAATCGCGCGTCTGGTCGCCGCCGTCGCGGGCATCGCCGGGGTACTGCTGTGCGGGCTGGTTCCGCTGCTCCCGGTCAACCAGACCACGGCCACGATTCAGTGGCCGCAGTCCACCGGAGCCGCTACGGCGGCGACATCCAGCACCGGAGCCGACGGGCTGATCACCGGCATCACCGCGCCGCTGGTGTCCGGCGCGCCGCGGGCCCTCGACATCTCGATCCCCTGCCGTGCGATCGCCACCCTCCCCGCGGCAGGCGGTCTGGTCTTCTCCACCATCCCGGCCAACGGCATCGCGGCCACCAAGAACGGCCTGTTCGTCAACGCCAACGCCGACGTGGTCGTCGTCGCCTTCCGCGACTCCGTTGCTGCCGTCGCCCCGCGCCCGGCGATCGCCTCCGGCGCCTGCAGCGCACTGCACATCTGGGCGACGGTCGGCGGAGTGGGCGCCGACTTCGTCGGCATCCCCGGCGCCACCGGCACCCTGTCGGCGGAGAAGCGACCACAAATCGCGGGTGTGTTCACCGACCTGCGAGTGCCACCTCAGCCGGGGCTATCGGCTCGCATCGACGTCGACACCCGGTTCATCACCACCCCGACACCCCTCAAGCTGGCGATGATGGTGCTCGGCGTCATCTGCGTGGTCGGCTCGATCGTCGCGCTGGCGATCCTGGACCGCCGGTCTGGCAGGCGCGTGCCGGGCGCATGGCGACGGTTCTGGCGCGTCGGGTTGTGGACCTGGCTGGCCGATATCGGTGTCGTCGGCACGCTGCTGTTGTGGCACCTGATCGGGACCATCTCGTCGGACGACGGCTACAACCTCACCATCGCCCGCGTCTCCACCGGCGCCGGCTACACAGCCAACTACTACCGCTTCTTCGGAGCCACCGAGGCTCCGTTCGACTGGTACCAGTCGGTGCTGGCGCAGATGGCTTCGATAAGCACGGCCGGCATATGGATGCGGTTACCCGCGACGGCAGCGGCGATCGCGACGTGGCTGATCATCAGCCGGTGCATGCTGCCACGGCTCGGAAGAAAAATCGCGGTCAACCGCGTCGCGGTTTGGACCGCAGGAGCGGTCTTCCTGGCGGCGTGGCTGCCGTTCAACAACGGGCTGCGGCCGGAGCCGCTCATCGCATTCGGCGCGGTCGCCGCCTGGGTGCTGGTGGAGAACGCCATCGGGACCCGCAGGCTGTGGCCCGCCGCGGTAGCGATCATCGTGGCGATCTTCAGCGTCACGCTCGCGCCGCAGGGTCTGATCGCGCTGGCCCCGCTGCTGGTCGGCGCGCGTGCCATCGCCCGGATCGTCCGCATCAGGCGCCCCGTCGACGGGGTGCTGGCACAGCTCGCGCCGTTAGCCGCCGCGCTTTCGCTGATATTCGTGATCGTGTTCCGCGATCAGACGCTGGCCTCCGTCGCCGAATCCGCCCGCATCAAGTACGTGGTGGGACCGACCATCGCCTGGTACCAGGAGCTGCTGCGCTACTACTTCCTTACCGTCGAGGACAGCGTCGACAGCTCCCTGACGCGCCGCTTCTCGGTGCTCGTGCTGCTGCTTTGCCTGTTCGGGCTACTCACCGTGCTGCTGCGGCGCGGCAGCGTGCCCGGGGTCGCCAACGGCCCGGTGTGGCGGCTGATCGGCACCACCGCGGTCGGGCTGCTGCTGCTGACGTTCACGCCGACGAAGTGGGCGGTGCAGTTCGGGGCGTTCGCGGGACTGGCCGGTGCGCTCGGCGGGGTGGCGGCGTTCGCGTTCGCCCGGGTCGGGCTGCACAGTAGGCGGAACCTCGCGCTGTATGTGACCGCACTGCTGTTCGTGCTCGCCTGGGCGACCTCGGGCATCAACGCGTGGTTCTACGTCGGCAACTACGGGGTGCCGTGGTTCGACAAGCAACCGGTGATCGCGGGAATCCCGGTGCTCATTATCTTTCTGACGCTGGCGATCGCGACCGGCCTGCTCGCCGGCTGGCTGCACTTCAGGATGGACTACACCGGGCATATCGAGGTCGCCAATACCCGCCGCAACCGGGTGCTGGCCTCGACCCCGCTGCTGGTGGTGGCCACCATCATGGTCATCCTGGAAGTGGGTTCGATGGCCAAAGGCGCCGCGCAGCGCTACCCCGTCTACACCACCGCGAAGGCCAACATCGAAGCCCTTACCTCGGGGCTGAGCAACACCAGCTGCGCGATGGCAGACGACGTGCTCGTCGAACCCGATACGAATGCCGGTCTGTTACAACCCGTTCCGGGTCAGCGCTTCGGCCAGTACGGACCGCTCGGCGGGGAGGACCCGATCGGGTTCACACCGAACGGCGTCAGCGACACCCTCGAGCCCGCCGAACCGGTCACCGCCAATCCGGGCACCGTGAATTCCCCCGGCTCGCCCAACGAACCCAACATCGGCATCGGCTATGCGGCAGGCACCGGAGGCGGATACGGGCCCGTCGGCGTGAACGGCTCCAATGTCTTCCTTCCGTTCGGCCTCGACCCGAAACGCACCCCGGTCATGGGCAGCTATAACGAGAACACCGTTGCGGCCAAGGTCACTTCGGCGTGGTACCAGCTGCCACCGCGCACTCCGGACCGCCCGCTGGTAACCGTCGCCGCCGCGGGCGCGATCTGGTACTACAAGGAGGACGGCTCGTTCAACTATGGCCAGTCGCTCAAACTGCAATGGGGGGTGCAGCGTCCTGACGGCAGCTTCCAAGCATTGAACTCGGTGCAGCCGATCGACATCTTCCCGCAGAAGGCCTGGCGCAATCTCCGATTCCCGATGGCCTGGGCGCCGCCGGAAGCCAATGTGGCGCGCATCGTCGCCGACGACCCCAACCTGAGCAGCGATCAGTGGTTTGCGTTCACCCCACCGAGGGTGCCGGTGCTCGAGACCGCGCAACAGCTCCTGGGATCGCAGACGCCGGTGCTGATGGATATCGCGACGGCGGCGAACTTCCCGTGCCAGCGCCCGTACTCCGAACACCTTGGGGTGGCTGAACTTCCGGAGTTTCGCATCCTGCCGAACTTCAAGCAGATAGTGGTGTCGTCCAACCAGTGGCAGTCTGCCGATGCCGGCGGCCCGTTCCTATTCATCCAGGCGCTGCTGCGCACATCCGCAGTTCCGACGTACCTACGGGACGATTGGTACCGCGACTGGGGCTCGATCGAGCGCTACGACCGCGTGGTGCCCGCGTCGGCGGCGCCGAACGCCGTGATTGATCAGGGTTCGATGCGGGTGTTTGGCTGGAGCCGCAGCGGACCGATTAGGGCCCTGCCATGAGTCGTGATTTCAAGATCGCTCGCTGGGTGGCGACGATCGCGGGCCTGATCGGCTTTGTGTTGTCTGTTGCCACGCCGCTACTTCCGGTAGTGCAGACCACCACGACGCTGAATTGGCCGCAGGGCGGGCAGCTGAATAACGTTACAGCACCGCTGATTTCGCAGGTGCCGGTGACCATGACGGTGACGGTGCCGTGCGACGTCATCCGCTCGATGCCACCCAACGGCGGAACAGTGTTGAGCACCGCGCCCAAGGACGGCAAGCAGGCGGCACTCAACGCATTGTTCGTCAACGTCACAACCCAGCGGGTCGACATCACCGACCGCAATGTCGTTGTGGCCAGCGTGCCTCGGGCGCGCGTCGTAGCACCCGAATGTCAGCGGATCGAGATTACCTCGTCGGAGGCCGGTACCTTCGCCACGTTCGTTGGCCTGACCGATCCCACCACCGGTAGGGAACAGCGGTCCGGATTCACCGACCCGAACCTGCGCCCCCAGATCGTCGGGATCTTCACCGACCTGACCGGGCCTGCACCGCCGGGGTTGAGGGTTACGGCGGTCATCGACACCCGGTTCTCCACCAAGCCAACACCTTTGAAACTCGCGGCGATGGTGCTGGCGATTGTTGCGACCGTGGTGGCCCTGGTCGCGCTGTGGCGGTTGGACCGGCTCGACGGCCGCCGAATGCGCCGACTCATTCCGGCACGTTGGCGCACGTTCACGGCCACCGATGTGGTGGTGGTGGGCGCGTTTCTGGTGTGGCACGTGATCGGGGCAAACTCCTCCGACGACGGCTACATCCTCGGTATGGCCCGCGTCGCCGGGCACGCCGGCTACATGTCGAACTACTTCCGCTGGTTCGGCAGCCCCGAGGACCCGTTCGGCTGGTACTACAACTTGCTGGCGTTGATGACGAGCGTCAGCGACGCCTCCATCTGGATGCGGCTGCCCGATCTGCTATGCGGAATCGTGTGCTGGCTCTTGCTGTCTCGTGAGGTGCTGCCCCGTCTGGGGCCAGCGGTCGTGGCAAGCAAGCCGGCGTTGTGGGCGGCCGGCCTGGTGCTGCTGGCGGCCTGGATGCCTTTCAACAACGGCCTGCGTCCGGAGGGTCAGATCGCCACCGGCGCGCTGATTACCTACGTGCTGATCGAACGCGCAATCATTTCAGGCCGCATGACACCGGCCGCGCTCGCCGTCGTCGCCGCGGCGTTTACGCTTGGCATCCAGCCCACCGGGCTGATCGCGGTCGCCGCACTGCTGGCCGGTGGCCGGCCGCTTCTTCGGATCCTGGTGCGCAGGCACCGCATCGTGGGCACCTGGCCGCTCGTGGCACCGCTGCTGGCCGCGGGAACGGTAGTGCTGACGGTGGTATTCGCCGACCAGACATTGGCAACGGTGTTGGAGGCGACCAGGATTCGCACCGCGATCGGACCGAGCCAGCCGTGGTACACCGAGAACCTGCGGTACTACTATCTGATCCTGCCTACCGTGGACGGCTCGCTGTCACGGCGCTTTGGCTTCCTGATCACCGCCGTGTCGCTGTTCGCCTCTATGTTCATCATGTTGAGACGCAGGCGGGTTCCCGGGGTGGCCCGTGGTCCCGTCTGGCGGCTGATGGGTGTCATTCTCGGGACGATGTTCTTCCTGATGTTCACCCCGACCAAGTGGGTGCATCACTTCGGGCTGTTCGCCGCCGTGGGCGCGGCGATGGCGGCTGTGACCACTGTGCTCGTATCCCCGGCGGTGCTGAAATGGTCGCGTAATCGCATGGCGTTCGTTGCGGCGGTGTTCTTCGTGCTAGCGCTATGCTTCGCGACCACCAACGGCTGGTGGTATGTGTCGAGTTACGGTGTGCCGTTCAACAACGCGATGCCAAAGATCGGCGGAATCACGGTCAGCACAATCTTCTTCGCGCTATTCGCGATCACCGCTCTCTATGCGGTGTGGCTGCATTTCGTCTCAGGAGACCACGGTGAAGGGCGGGTTGCGCGTGCGTTGACCGCCGCGCCCATCCCCGTCGCCGCCGGTTTCATGGTGATGGTTTTCGTGGCGTCGATGGTCGCGGGCATTGTGCGCCAGTATCCGACGTACTCCAACGGCTGGGCCAACCTGCGAGCGTTCACCGGAGGCTGCGGGCTGGCCGACGACGTGCTGGTCGAGCCCGACACCAATGACGGCTTCCTGAAGCCCCTCCCGGGCAACTACGGCCCCCTCGGTCCGCTTGGTGGCATCGGCCCGGTCGGATTCACGCCCAACGGCGTGCCGGAGAAGATTGTCGCCGAGACGATCCGGATGTCGCTGCCGATGCCGGGTACCGACTACGACTGGGACCAGCCCACCAAACTCAAGGCGGCCGGTGTCAACGGTTCGACGGTGCCGTTGCCCTACGGCTTGGATCCTGCCCGAGTTCCGTTGGCGGGCACCTACGTCGAAGGTCCACAACAGCAGAGCAGGCTCACCTCGGCCTGGTATGAGCTGCCGCAACCGGACGACGCACATCCACTGGTCGTGGTCACCGCCGCAGGCAGCATCACCGGCGACAGCGTGTTCAACGGCAGAACCGAAGGTCAGAAAGTCGAATTGGAGTACGCGCGCCCCGGGCCGGACGGCGCGCCGGTTCCGGCGGGCAGGCTAGTACCCTACGACATCGGCCCGATTCCGTCGTGGCGCAACCTGAGGTTCGCCCGCTCGCAGATCCCGGCCGACGCCGTCGCTGCGCGGTTGGTGGTCGAGGATCTGTCGCTGACGCCCGGTGACTGGGTCGCAGTCACCCCGCCGCGGGTGCCGGAGCTGCGGTCGGTGCAGGAGTACCTCGGGTCCAAACAGCCGGTCTTGATGGACTGGGCGGTCGGAATGGCGTTCCCCTGCCAGCAGCCGATGCTGCACGCCAACGGGGTCACCCAGATTCCGAAGTTCCGGATTACCCCGGACTACAACGCCAAGCGTAAGGACACCGACACCTGGGAGGACGGCCTCAACGGCGGCCTGCTCGGTATCACCGATCTGCTGTTGCGGGCGCATGTGATGGCGACGTACCTGTCGCGCGACTGGGGCCGCGACTGGGGCTCACTGCGCAAGTTCGACACCGTCGTGGATGCACAGCCGGCCCAGCTCGATTTCGGCACCGCCACCCACAGCGGGCTGTACAAGCCCGGCAAGATACGGATCGGCCCTTAGCCGATGTCCGACCGGATCCGGCTAGGCCACGCGATCCTCACCCGTGTGATCGAGTGGCAGGTCGACGGGCTGACTAAGCGGTCGTTCCCGCAGACACCGGCAGAGGCGTGGCAGGAACTCGCCGACGAGTACACGCCGTCCTTCTGGACCGACAGCGGCTGGCGAATCGCGGTGCAGACGTGGGTGATCGAAGTGGACGGCCTGACCGTGCTCGTCGATACGGGCGTCGGCAACGACCGCGACCGTCCGGCGATGCCGCCGCTGGACCACCTGAACACCGACTTCCTGGAGTCACTCCAGCGGGCCGGTATCGACCCCGCCGGAGTCGACATCGTCATCAACACGCACATCCACTCCGATCACGTCGGCTGGAACACGAAGCGGCAGAATGACGATTGGGTGGCAACCTTCCCGAACGCCCGCTACCTGATGCCGGATGCCGACTACCTACTATTCCACCCCGACAATGCCAGCGAGCTTCCGACTCCGCGCACCGAAGCCGACGCAGCACGGCAGGCAGGAATGCGAATTGTGTTCGAAGACAGCATCCTTCCCGTCGGCGACCAGATCCAGCTGTGGTCAGAAGGCCTTCAGGTCAGCGAGTCGCTGCGGCTGCGTCCCGCGCCCGGCCATACACCCGGGTCCTCCGTGGTGTGGCTGGACGCGGGCAAGCCCGCGGTGTTCGTCGGCGATCTCACGCACAGTCCGATTCAGCTGCATCGCCCGACCGATCCGTGCGCATTCGATGAGGACTTCGCCACCGCCGCGGTGACCCGCAGGCGGATTCTGACCGAGGCGTCGCGTCGACGCGCTTCAGTCGTCCCAGCACACTATCCGGGCCACGGCGGAGCGACAGTGGTCGCCCGGGGCGATGCGTTCATGGTCGACGACTGGCTGGGACTTCCGGAGATCTGAGGGCCGCGGCAAACGCGACTCGTCTCATCAGGGTGCCGGGTTCGCGCTACCGGCGTTGCGCTGCAGGATGTCGTCGTGGCAGTCCAGTCGGCTTTGGCCGGTCTGCTCCATGCAGACCAGTACCGGCGATTCGGTCTCTGGCGGGTAGACCTCGTCATTTGGGCCGGGAGTGACTGTCGGGCTGGATATTTCGCCAGGGTAGAGCGACCACAGGCTGGCGTTCGCTGTCGACAGATGCGCACAGTATGCGGGCGCGCCGCCCTCGGTTACGCCAGCGGCGCCCAGGGTGGCGCAGCTCGCGCCGACGACGACCACCGGCAGCGCAACGGTTCCCGACGACGGCGGCGACGGCGCATTTGCCGGATGGTTGCGACCGCGGTCGACAACCACGAAAGTGACGGCGGCGACCGCGATCACGACAAGCGCGACGGCGGCGGACACCAGCACGCGGCGACGGGACTTCCCCTGCCGCTTGGCGTGCCGCGGTCCGGTCGCGGCCTGAGCCAGCATCGTCGGTTCGGCCGCGCCGAGTTCTTCTGCCACGATGCCGGGCCGCTGCGCTAACGCGCGCGCGAAGTCGATGCACCGGTCATACCGGTCTTCCGGCGCCTTCGCGAGCGCCTTGTCGAACGCCGGTCCAAGGCTCGACAACTCCGGACGACGGGAACCGATTTCCGGCGGGACGGAGGTCAGGTGCTGGCTGATCACGACCGCGGGGTTGGAATGCTTGAATGGTGGCGAGCCGGTCAACAACTGAAATGCGGTGGCCGCCAGGGCGTATTGGTCTGCCCGTCCATCGATCTCGTCGCCCTTCAGCTGTTCCGGCGCGGCGTAGGCCACGGTGCCCACCGTCATGTTCGTGCCGGTCAGCCCGCTGGCGTCATCACCGCGCCGGGCGATCCCGAAGTCGGCCAGCATGATCCGCTCGTCGTCGGTGTCCGGTTTCGAGATCAGGATGTTGGCCGGCTTGACGTCACGGTGTGTGAGGTTGCGCTGATGCGCGTAGTCGAGCGCGTCGGCGACCGCGGTCACGATGCGGACCACCTCGTCGGGTGGCATGCCGTCCTGATAGCGTTCCGCCAGAAGGCAAGCCGCGTCGGTGCCCTCGACGTAGTCCATTGCGATCCAGAGCTGGCCGTCGACCTCGCCGCGGTCGTGCACCTCGACGATGTGCGGGTGCCACAGGGACGCGGCGATGTCGGCTTCCCTCTTGAACCGTTCGCAGTATTCGCTGTCCGCACAGACCGACGTCGACAGCACCTTGAGCGCATCGCGGCGCGGCAGCCGGGGATGCTGTGCCAGATAGACCTCGCCCATCCCGCCGGCGCCGAGGGATCGCAGGATCGTGTACCCGGCGATCTCCTGGCCCTCGGCTAGCGGCACGGCGGTTTAGATCGGGAGCAGGCCGTGCTTGCGCTGCACACGTGCGATCTGCTTATCGCGCAGCAATCGCAGGGATTTGCGCAGCAGCAGGCGCGTTTCATGCGGCTGGATCACCGCGTCGATGAAACCGCGCTCGGCCGCGATCCACGGGGTCGCCATGTTGAGGTTGTAGCCCTCGATGAAATCGGCGCGGATCTTCTGCACCTCCGGCGCGGTGGGATCCGGGAACCGCTTCACCAGAAGCTGGGCCGCGCCCTCTGCACCGATCACCGCGATCCTGGCCGTTGGCCATGCGAAGTTGAAGTCTGCCGTCAGCTGTTTTGAGCCCATCACCGCGTAGGCACCGCCGTAGGACTTGCGGATGGTGATCGTCACCTTCGGCACGTCCGCCTCGACGACCGCATTGAGGAACCTGCCACCACGCTTGATGATGCCGCCCTTCTCCTGCTCGACGCCGGGCAGGAAGCCCGGGGTATCCACGACGAAAACCAGCGGGAGATTGTAGGAGTCGCAGAACCTGATGAAGCGCGCGGCTTTGTCGGAGGCCTCATTGTCGATCGCGCCGGACATCATCATGGGCTGGTTGGCGACCACACCGACCGGCCTTCCGTCAACACGTGCGAAGGCGGTGATGATCGCGGGTCCCTGCTGCTGGGCGACGTCGAAGACGTCACCATCGTCGAAGATCCGCAGCAGGATCTCGTGCATGTCGTATGCCATGTTGTCGCTGTCTGGCACGATCGAGTCGAGCTCGTGGTCGTGCGGGGTGATCTCCGGCTCGAGGCCGGGGTTGACGATCGGTGCGTCGTCGAACGTGTTGGCGGGAAGAAAGCTCAAGTAGTCGCGGACATACTGGAAAGCCGCGGCCTCGTCTTCGACCACCTGATGGATGTTGCCGAAACGCGCCTGCGCGTCGGCGCCGCCGAGCTCGTCGAGCGACACGTCCTCACCTGTGACGTCCTTGATCACGTCCGGGCCGGTGACGAACATGTAGCCCTGGCCGCGCACCGCCACCACCAGGTCGGTCTGGATCGGTGAATACACCGCTCCGCCTGCGCATTTGCCGAGGATGATGGAGACCTCCGGGACCAGGCCGCGCAGGAACTCGTGGCGGCGGCCCAGCTCGGCGTACCACGCCAGCGAGGTCACCGCGTCCTGGATCCGGGCGCCCGCGGAGTCGTTGATGCCGATGATCGGACAGCCGACCATCGCCACCCACTCCATCAGCTTTGCGACCTTGCGGCCGAACATCTCACCGACCGAGCCCTGAAACACCGTCTGGTCGTGGCTGAAGACACCGACCGGCCGGCCGTTGATCGTGCCATGCCCGGTGACCACGCCGTCGCCGAACAGCGCGTCGGGATCGCCCGGCGTCTTGCACAGCGCGCCGATTTCGAGAAAGCTGCCAGGGTCGAGCAGCGACTGGATGCGTGCGCGGGCACTCGGAATACCCTTCTTGTCCCGCTTGGCGACGGCCTTCTCACCACCGGGCTCCTTCGCCAGCTCCAGCTTCTCTCGAAGCTCTGCCAGTTTTTCTGCGGTGGTAGTCGGGTGGTGGGTGGGCGATACCGCCGGGTGGTGGGTGGGAGATTCCTCAGCGGTCACTTCGCCTGCTTCTCCTCGCCTGCGTCGATGCGGTTGATCGCCTCGCTCATGTGCGCGCCGATCTTGGCAATGTACGGCTCGTCGATCGCCTGGATGTGCTCGCCCCCGATGGGCACGATCTCGAGGTCGGATACAAACTCACCCCAACCGCCGTCGGGTTGGCGGATGGCGTAGCGCGGTTCGAAGTAGATCGCGTCGTCGTGATAGCGGTCGGCCATGTACAGCGTGACGTGCCCGTCGTACGGCTCGATTTTCGCGGTGTCGATCACACGATTGTCCAGGTAGGACGTCCGCTGGTGCTCGATGATCCCGCCCGGGATCTGCACGCCGCTGTCCTTGACCGCGTCCAGCACGAACTGCACCTGGCCCTCGTCGTCGAGCTCCTCGAGCTGCTCGTACGGGATCGGCGGGACCTCGACGTTGAACGTCCGCTCTGCGAAGCGCGCGTAGCGGTCCCAGCGGGCGCGGGTTTCCTCCCTGGTCTGTGGAACCTCTTCGCCGGCACGCACCGCGTCGATCAAACCGACGAAACGCACGTCCGCGCCGGCGCGCTTGAGCCCGATCCCGCAGGCGTAGGCCAGTACCCCACCCAGCGACCAGCCGGCCAGGATGAACGGACCATTGCCCTGCATCTCGAGCAGCTTCGGCACGTACTGTGCGGCGCGCTCCTCGACGGAGCCCTCGACGCGTTCGATTCCATACATCGGGGTATCCGACGGCAGGCGGTTCAGCAGCGGCTCGTACACCACAGTCGAGCCACCGGCCGGATGGAACACGAACACGGGCGTTTTCGAAGAGCGCTCCTTCGGGGCCCGGATGGTGCGGACGAAGCCGTCGAGCTCGCCGGCCTCCAGGTGCTCACGCACGATGGTCGCCAGCGCCTCGATCGTCGGCGCGGTCTGCACATCGTCGACGGTGATGGTGCCCTCAGCGCGCTCGGAAAGCCGCTCGGCCATCTTCTGCGCCGTCTCGTCGTCCAGCGTCGGCAGCGCGTTGAAGATGCCGCCCGGCGACTTGCCGGTGACGATGGCCCACGTCGCGAACGCCACGCGTTCAGCGGCCTCGCGCGGCGGCACGTCAGCGCCCAGCGCCTCGGTGACCGCCTCCTGCGTCAGGACCTGCGCGGCCATCGCTGCCGGTGACTGCGCTGGGGCCGGGCCGGACGGATCGGTCGGCGGCGGTGGGATCGGGATGTCGGAAACTGGAGCGGCAGCGGCCGCGACATCGGAAACTGGAGCGGACACAGCCGGTGGGTCATCCAGTCTTTCGGCCGGCGCCTCGGTCGGCACTCCACCGCCGGACATCAACGCGGCCTGCTCCGCCGCGATCTCCTAGGGCGTCAGCGACTTCTGGTGCTCGTGCAGCTCCTCGACATCGTCGCGGTGCTCGACCGCGTACTCGATCAGCTTCTCGACGTTATACAGGTTCGCGTCGCGCACCGCGGTCAGCTGGATCGGCGGCAGGTCGAAGTCGTACTCGACGCGGTTCTTGATCCGCACCGCCATCAGCGAGTCCAGTCCGAGCTCGATCAGCGGCACCTCCCACGGCAGGTCCTCGGGCTCGTAGCCCATCGCACCGCCAACGATCACAGCCAGCCGGTCGTGCACCGTCTCACCGGAATCCGGGGACCACTTCTTGAAGCCCGCACCGAGATTCGCACCCTGGGTGAGGTAGTCGGACAAGATCGCCGGAGCCGCTTCGGCGGCGACATCGAGCCCCGGAGCCGCTTCGACCAGTTCCTGGGTGACCACCGCTCCCGCGCCCACCGCGGTCGGCAGCGCGGCCGCCGTGCCGTCGCGGCTGACGATCGCGTCGTAGACGAGAGTGAAGGACTCGTCGATGCGGGCATGCACCTGGACGCTCGCGCCGCCGGGATGGCGGGTCAGCGTCGTCACCAAACGCGCGCCTTCACCAGGGACCGCACGCTGCTCCGACGCCGTCAGCTTGGCCTCTGGAAGAACCTGTGCTGCAGCGCTTTTCACCAGCGCGCCGAGGTCAGTCTCACCGCGTGGGGAGTACTCCCACACGTGGCGACCATCCGGGGTCGCGACATGATTGCCCGGCATCACCACCGAGCTGTCGCCGGTGAAGCGTGCCTCGAGCCAGTGGGGCTTGCGGCGGAAGCGGGTCGGCGGGATGTTCGCATACTCATCCTCGGCGGATCGCCGGGGAAATAAAGTGCGGAAGTCCAGATCGTGACCGTGCACGAACAGCTGCGCCATCGTGGTGGTCATCGAGTCGACTTCGTCCTGCTTGCGCGCCAGCGTCGCGATCAGCTGTGCATCGTGCAGACCGGCGGCCGCCGTCGTCAGGCCCACCTGCATCAGCGCCACCGGATTGGGCGCCAGCTCAAGGAAAGTGGTGTGGCCGTTGTCGACGGCGTTGCGGATCCCGTGGGTGAAGTAGACGCTGTGCCGCAGGCCCTTCTTCCAGTAGTCCACGCCGTGGATGGGCTCACCACCCGGCCGGATGTAGCGACCCTC
This sequence comes from Mycobacterium sp., assembly GCA_036263935.1. Lineage (GTDB taxonomy): Bacteria > Actinomycetota > Actinomycetes > Mycobacteriales > Mycobacteriaceae > Mycobacterium. Next base: position 29,681 of record DATARY010000075.1, on the reverse strand, counting down.
GTGCACCGTCGAGAAGTAGCCGATGGTCAGCGGATGGGCTTCGATGCCCTGCAACTCCGCCGCCAACTCACCGAGCAGCGGATCCATCTGCGACGTGTGGCTGGCACCCTTGGTCTGGAACTTGCGGGCGAACCTCCCCTCCGACTCGGCGCGCGCGATGATCGCGTCGACCTGCTCCGGCGGTCCGCCGATGACGGTCTGGGACGGGGCGGCGTATACGCACACCTCGAGGTCCTTGAAGTCGGCGAACACCGTGTCGATCTCCTCGGCGGAGTACTCCACCAACGCCATCAACCGGATGTACTCGCCGAACAACATAGCCTCGCCCTCGCCCATCAGGTGCGAGCGCGAGCAGATCGCGCGGGTAGCGTCCGCAAGTGACAGGCCGCCGGCGAAGTAGGCAGCGGCGGCCTCGCCAAGCGACTGCCCAACTACCGCAGCGGGTTTCGCGCCGTGCGCCTTGAGCAGCTCACCAAGCGCGACCTGGATCGCGAAGATGGTTACCTGCGTGGTCTCGATGCCGTAGTCCTGTGAGTCGTCGAGGATGAGCTCGACCACCGAGTAGCCCAACTCGTCCTGGACGAGCGCGTCGACCTTGTTGATCCACTCGGCGAACGTCTCGTCGCGCAGATACAGGCTCTTCGCCATCTTGCGGTGCTGCGCGCCGAAACCGGCCAACACCCAGACGGGACCGCTGGTGACCGGCCCGTCCGCGGTGAACACGTTCGGGTTCTGCTTGCCGTCTGCCAGCGCGCGCAGACCCTTGATCGCCTCATCGTGGTCATGGGCCAGCACGACTGCGCGGGAGCGGCCGTGGTTACGCCGCGACAGCGACCGACCGATTGACTCCAGCGACGACGCCCGGCCTTCCGGGCTGTCGATCCAGTCGGCCAGCTCAGCGGCGGTGGCCTTCTTGCGAGACGTCAGGAACCCGGAAACGGCCAGCGGCACAACGGGAGCCGGCGGCTCTTCGGCGTCAAGCTCCTGGCGCGCCACCTCGAGTAGCCGCTGAGCCTCGTCCGTCAGACCGGGCAGTTCGGGTTCCCCATCCGCGATGCTCACGTGCCCGGGCTCATCGTCCTCGTCATCGATGAACTCGCCGTATTCGTCCATCCGTACGCCGCCCACGTACACGGCGTCGGCCTCGGATTGCTTGGGCTTTTCGGGCTCGGCTTCCGGTTCCGGTTCCGGCTCAACAAGGTCCGACGGCAGCACCTCGCGCAGCACAAGGTGCGCGTTAGCGCCACCGAAGCCGAAGCCGGACACACCGCTGATCGCGTGGCCGCTATAGCGAGGCCAGTCGGTGACGGTGTCGGCGACCTTCAGCCGCTCCTTCTCGAAGTCGATATACGGGTTGGGCCCGGTGTAGTTGATCGACGGCGGGATCTTGTTGTACTTGAGCGCGAGCGCCATCTTGGCCAGGCTGGCCGCGCCTGCCGCCGATTCCAGGTGCCCCACATTGGATTTCACCGCCCCCAGCAGCACGGGCTTGTCGACGGGACGGCCCCTGCCGACGACACGGCCGAGCGCGTCGGCCTCGATCGGGTCGCCGAGGATGGTGCCGGTACCGTGTGCCTCGATGTAGTCGACGTCGCGCGGGTTGATGCCTGCGTCCTTGTAGGCCTTGCGCAACACCTCGGCCTGCGCGTCGGGGTTCGGTGCCAGCAGGCCGTTGGACCGGCCGTCGTGGTTGACCGCGCTGCCCGCGATGACCGCGATGATCTCGTCGCCGTCGCGCCGGGCGTCGGTGACCCGCTTCAGCACGAGCATGCCGCCGCCCTCGGACCGGGCGTAGCCGTCGGCGTCCTGGGAGAACGACTTGATCCGGCCGTCGGACGCCAGGACGCCGCCGACCTCGTCGAAGCCGATCGTCACCAGCGGGGTGATCATCGCGTTGACGCCGCCGGCGAGGACCATGTCGGCGTCGCCCGCCCGCAGCGCCTTGACACCTTCGTGCACGGCGACCAGTGAGGACGAACACGCGGTGTCGATGGCCATCGACGGACCGCGGAAGTCATAGAAGTAGGAGACCCGGTTGGCGATGATCGAACTCGTCGTGCCGGTAATCGCGTACGGATGCGCGACCGACGGGTCCGACACCGAAAGGAACTGGTAGTCGTTGTTGGAGCTACCGATGTAGACGCCGACGCCGCCGCCGCGCAGGCTCGACGCCGGGATGCGGGCGTGTTCCAGTGCCTCCCAGGTCAATTCGAGCGCCATCCGCTGCTGCGGATCGATGTTGTCGGCCTCCATCTTCGACAGTGCGAAGAACTCGGCGTCGAAGCCCTTGATATCGGACAGGTAGCCGCCGCGGGTGCGGGCCTTGGCGACGCGCTCGGCGATCCGCGGCTCACCGAGGAACTCCTCCCAGCGCCCCTCCGGCAGGTCGGTGATCGCGTCGCGGCCCTCGAGCAGCGCCTGCCACGTCTCGTCCGGGGTGTTCAAGTCGCCGGGGAAGCGGGTGGCGATGCCGACGATCGCGATGTCGTCCACATCGCGCTCGCGGGACCAGTCTTCGTCTTCGCCGGCGTCCTCGATCTCGGGCTCGCCCTCAACGATCACAGTTGCCAGCGACTCGATGGTCGGATGACGGAACGCGACGGTGGCCGTCAGCGTCACCCCGGTCACATCCTCGATGTCGCTGGCCATCGCGACCGCGTCACGTGACGATAGGCCCAGCTCCACCATCGGTGTCGACTCGCTGATCGCGTCGGGGGACTGACCGGTGGCATTGCCGATCCAGTTGCGCAGCCACTCTCGCATCTCGGCGACCGTCATGTCGGTGCGGGAGGGAGTCGCGGGCCTCTCGGGAGCCAGTTGGATCTCGGGAGCCTGCTGCTCGCCGGCGGGAGTCGAATCGTCTTGTGTTTCAGCCATGATCACCTCTGGATCGACCGGGGGCGCCCGTCGTCCGCATTTCGTTGGGGTCGTCCGTCAGTCGTTCTCGTCAGGGAACGCGTTCGCCACCTTGCCACTTCGCAGACTGCCGTCCAGATAGGCGCTGCGGCAGGCGCGGCGGCCGATCTTGCCGCTTGACGTCCGCGGGATCGCGCCCGCAGGAGTCAGCAGCACATCGCGCACGGTGACTCCGTGGCGCACCGCGATCGCAGCGCGAATGTCATCGGCGATTGGTCCCATGTCGAGCTTGTGCGCACCGGGTGCGCGCTCGCCGACGATGACGAGCTGCTCGGAGGTGTCGTCGCGATCACGCTTGAGACCGGAATGCGGGTTCTCGAACACCTCATCGGGCAGTTGGTTCGCGGGCACGGAAAACGCCGCGACGAACCCCGTGCGCAGCGCCTTGGTGGACTCCTGCGCGGAGTACTCGAGGTCCTGCGGATAGTGGTTGCGACCGTCGATGATCACCAGATCCTTGACGCGGCCGGTGATGTAGAGCTCGCCGTCGTGGTAGGCACCGTAGTCACCGGTCCGCACCCAGGTCGCGTCGTCGGTTGCGCCCTCCGCGTGCGACGGATTGCTCCGCGACTTGAGGATGTTTTGAAACGTCGCGATCGTCTCCTCCGGCTTGCCCCAGTAGCCGGTGCCCATGTTCTGGCCGCTGATCCAGATCTCGCCGATCTGTCCGTCGGGCAGTTCGGTGGCGGTGTCGTTGTCGACGATCACCGCCCACTCCGCGATGCCGATCTTGCCCGCCCCGGCCTGGGCGACGGCCTTTGGCGAGTGGTCGGGTACCTGGATGAAACGATGATTGTTGAGCTCGTCGCGGTCGACGTGGACGATCGTGGGCTCGGCGTCCATCGGCGTGGTGGACACGAATAGTGTCGCCTCAGCCAGGCCGTAGGACGGCTTGATGGCGTGCGGCTTGAATCCGTACGGGCCGAACGCCTCGTTGAACCGGCGCACGGTGGCCGCCGAGATCGGCTCGCTGCCGTTGAGGATGCACTTCACGACGCTCAAGTCCAGCGTCGGTTCGTCGGCCTTGGGCACACCGCGCGCCGCGGCATGGTCGAACGCGAAGTTCGGGGCCACCGAGATGGTGCCGGCGGTGTCGCTTTCCTTGCGGGCGAGTTCGCGGATCCACCGGCCCGGCCGGCGAACGAAAGCGGCCGGGGTCATGAAGGTCACGTAGTGGCCGATCATCGGCGACAGCAGCACCGTGATCAGGCCCATGTCGTGGAAGAACGGCAGCCAGGACACCCCCCGGTCGCCCTCCTCACCCCCCAGCGCCTCAATCACCTGCACGACGTTGGTGACCAGGTTCAGATGCGTGATCTGCACTCCGGTCGGGATGCGGGTCGACCCCGAGGTGTATTGCAGATAGGCGATGGTGTCGTGCTGAACATCGTCGAACGGCACCCAGGTCGAGCCGACCTCGTCGGGCACCGCGTCGACGGCGATGACGCGGGGACGTTCCTTGGCGGGCCGTCCGCGGAAGAACTTCCGCACGCCCTCGGCGGCCTCGGTGGTGGTCAGGATGGCCGACGGATGGCAGTCGTCGAGCACGGCGTGCAGGCGTCCGACGTGGCCGGGCTCGTTGGGGTCGAACAGCGGGACGGCGATGCGACCGGCGTACAGCGTGCCGAAGAACGCGACGAGGTACTCGAGATTCTGCGGGCACAGGATGGCCACCCGGTCGCCCGGCTCGGTGACCTGCTGCAGGCGCGCGCCGACGGCGCGGTTTCGGGCACCGAAGGCCGCCCAGTTGAGGTCGCGCTCGACGCCGTCGCGCTCGGTCGAGAAGTCCAGGAAGCGGTAGGCGAGCTTGTCTCCACGCACCTTGGCCCATCGTTCGATGTGACGCACCAGGTTCCCGTTGTCGGGAAACTTGATCAGTCCGTCTTTGATGAACGGGTTATGGAATAACCCCATATCACTCTCCTGTCGAAGACCAGACCTGGCCGCTGGCCTACCGCGCGGCGGCCCCGACCTGGCTTTTCAGGTCAGTCGTCGGTTCACCGCTCTTAGTTTTTTCTTAATGTTAGGCGACCGATTCTCGCAGGCCAAATCGGTCCGGTCACGTGTTAGCCATGTTTTGGGTGCGGAGCGTTATCGATCATGTTCTGCGCCCACCCCAGTGTCCACTGCGTTGCCGGTTGACCGTCGAGATTCCAGAACTGCGGCGTGGCGTACATCGCGTGGATCGGCTGTCCCCCGTTGCCGGCAAGCACTTCCAGTGTTCTCGGCAGCTCCGTGATGTTGAACGCAGCTTCTGGGGCGGCGCAGATCAGGTCGCCCGGCGCGCAGATCTCATTGGTCCGGTCGTTGAGCATGCCGAACCCGCCGGGGCGCGGCCCCGTCATCGTCAGTCCCATCGCCGACAACATCGGGACCTCCTGGAGGGTGATTTCGGCACCCTGGCCGGGAGGGTTCGGCCCGATGTCCTGTCCGACGTTGTCCTGCCGGCGACCGTCGGCGATCGCCGTCACCCCGAGGACGAGGTCCCCGTCCACCGGTCCGCGGCCGTTGCCGATATCGCTGGCGAGGTCACCGGCGATCACCGCACCCTGGGAGAAGCCGGCGATCACGTAGCTGGTCAGCGGGCAGCGGTTGTTCATGTCCGTGAGTGCCTTCACGGCGGCACGGGTGCCCTCGGCGCGGCTGTCGTTGTACGACATCTGGTTGTCGGCCGACAACGGATTGTGGAACTGCGCGGTGTACGGGACGGTGTAGATCTCCAGCCGGCCCGAATCGAACTGTTGACGGATCGGGTTGGTCACACTGAGTAGAAGCGCCAAGGGGAACTGCACAGGGTTGAGCGGGTCTTGCTGCGGTGAGGACTCCCAGGTGCCGGGGATCGAGATCATCTGAACGTCCGGGCAACTGGCGTCCTGAGACTCGGGGCGCGGCTTCTTGCCCGTCGGGGGCACCGCCGTAGGCGGCGCAGCTGTGGGAGGCACGGCGCTGGGCGGGGTCTCGGGCTGGCGCAGCACGACGATCACCACCGCCACGATCAACACCACGACGAGGGCCATCGCCCCGGCTGCAGCGAGCGCGAGGATGCGGTGGCGTTTCCGCCGACTGTTCTTGGGCATGTTCTCCTGCTAGCAGAGGCGTTCGGTCGCGATGCGAATGTAGTCGGCAGTCGCACTATTGACCGCACCGGTCGCGGGTGCCATCGAGCTGAGTTGGTTGTCGCGAACGTCACTGCGTACCAACGGGAGCACGAAATCCCACACCGCCTGGTCGCTCTGCTTGGCCGCCCGCGCCTGGCAGACATACGAGCCGATGCTCAGCGCCAGCAGGTCGCTCGACGGCGTTACCCCCGCGGCCTTGAGCGCGTCGAGATAGGCGCGCTGCTGCGGGGTCACGATTAGGGCGTCCGGCCGCCCGTCGAGCTGTGGTGGCCGGGGAAGCTCGTCCCCGGGCTGTCCGTGGGCGGGAGCAGTCTCGGACGTCGGCATGCCGATCGTCGCCATCATGTCGTGACCAACGGAACATCCGGTCAGTGTGACCGCCGCGGACGCTAGCAACAGCGACGTTGCTGACCACCGGTAGATCGGGGTCAGACAGGCCTGCCGTTGTACCGCGCGTCGCACTACTCCAAGGTACCGGCTGCACACGCAGGGCCCCGGTCGGCGAACGCTGCGACTCGCCTATTTAATCGTGGCGACGAGTTCGCCTGACATCGCCGCCAGCTGCGGGCCCCATGTCGACCAGTCGTGGTTACCGCTGGCCGGGAAGTCGAAGTGACCGTTGTGGCCGCCCACACCCCGGTAATGCTGATAGAACGTCCGGTTGCTGCCATGGGCCTGATCGCAGTAGCCGATCATCGCGGCGGGATCGCTGCATCCGAGAGTCGACGGGCTGTACACCCACAGCCGGGTGTTGTTGTCGGCCAGCAGCTGCACGTGCACATCCGGGTCGTGCCACTTCCACCGGCCCAGCTGCGGCAAACCCCACATGTTGCGGATGTCGACGCCGCCGTACTGTGCAAGGCCGTCGGTGATCGCGCCGTTCATGGTGGTACTCGACGGGGTCAGAAAGCCCGACAGCGAGCCGGCGTAGCGGTACCGGTCGGGATGGAAGGTTGCCACGGTGAGTGCGCCGGTACCGCCTTGCGCTGCGCCGACGATGCCGTGTCCGCCGGGCGCCAGGCCCTTGTTCGCGGCCAGCCAGTCCGGCAGCTCGTTGGCGAGGAACGTCTCCCACTGCCGGCTGCCGTCCTGCTCCCAGTTGGTGTAGAGGCTGTACGCGCCGCTCGCGGGTGCAGCGACCGAGATGCCCTTGCCCCCGAGGGCATTCATCGCATTGCCCGCGGTCACCCAGTTGCTGACCGGGTCACCGGCGTTGAAGGCGTCGAGCAGGACGACGGCGTGCGGTCCACCGCCCTGGAAGGCGACCGGGATGTCGCGGCCCATCGCCGCCGACGGCACCATCAGGTACTCGACACCCTCGGCCTGCGCAGTCGTCGGGACGGCCGCGAACAGGCCGGCGGCCAGCACCACGGTCAAGATCAGTCGCATCAACCCACGCATCTACCCCACCTCACGTCGTCTGCCTTCCCGCGCAAGGTAGTGAACCACATCACCGTGAGCGGGCGCTCCCGAAATGACCGACGGCGGCGACCCCGAGAGGATCGCCGCCGCCGCGCGTACTGCGGTGCCGCTTAGCCGCCGGCCGGGGCCGAGGCCGAGGCGGCCTGCGCCAATGGCGGGGTCGGCTGCGGCGTCGCGCCAAGCACCCGCTGGATGTCGGGCTTCATCTGCTGCAGCTGCTGACCCCAGTAGGGCCAGTCGTGCACGCCGTTGGTCGGGAAGTTGAACACACCGTTCTTGCCGCCCGCGGCGATGTAGTTCTCCTGGAACGTCTTGTTCGTGCGGAGCGTGAAGCCCTCGAGGAACTTGGCGTTGAACAGGTTGCCTGCGCTGAGGCCCGCACTGAGATCCGACGGGGTGCCGCTACCGCAGTAGATCCAGATGCGGGTGTTGTTGGCCACCAGCGTCGCCATGTTCACCATCGGGTCGTTGCGCTTCCACGCGCTGTTCGGGTCTTCGGTCTTGCCCCACATGTCGTCGGCCTTGTAGCCGCCTGCGTCACCCATCGACATGTTGACCAGCATCGGCCACCAGCCCTCGGACAGGTTCAAGAAGCCCGACAGCGAGCCGGCGTACTGGAACTGGTTCGGGTGATAGATCGCCAGCGTCAGGGCTGCGGAGCCGGCCATCGACAGGCCGACCGCGGCGTTGCGGCTCGCGGCGACACCCTTGTTGGCGGCCAGGTAGGCGGGCAGCTCGCTGGTCAGGAACGTCTCCCACTTGTAGGTCTGGCAGGTGCCGCTCTTCTTGCTGCACGCCGGCTGGTACCAGTCGCTGTAGAAGCTGGACTGACCGCCGACCGGCATGATCACCGACAGGCCCGAGTCGAGGTACCACTCGAACGCCGCGGTGTTGATGTCCCAGCCGTTGAAGTCGTCCTGGGCACGAAGGCCGTCAAGCAGGTAGACGCCGGGCGAATTGGCGCCACCGCTCTGGAACTGGATCTTGATGTCACGGCCCATGCCGGCGGACGGCACCATCAGATACTCGACCGGCAGGCCCGGACGAGAGAAAGCCCCTGCAGTCGCCGAGCCTCCGACGACGCCGACCAGGGCGGGCAACACGGCGGCCACCATGGCCGCGATCGTGAGCCGGCGCGCCCAGGCGCCGCGCATCTTCCCAACGAAAGTCATGCTTCTACCTATCCCATCTGTCGATTGCGCACCCAGAATCCGAGGCGCCCTCGGCGTGCGTGCCCGTGTAGTCAACCACATCTTTGTGTGATCCCTCTCCTCAGCATGTGTCAGCCCTGGTCACCGCCTCAGCCCTTGAGTGTGGCGATCAGGTCTGCTTTGAGGGCTTGCCGCCGCGCACCCCGGTACGGCCGCGCGGGCGAGAACTGGAAGGCGGCGTTGCTTCCCCCGGCGTTGGGGTAGGTCTCCTGGAAGTCCTTGTTGCTCTTGAAGGCGTTGCTCTTGAAGGCCGTCGACTCCAGGCTGTTGGCGTTGAACGCCTGGTTCGGGTCGGCACCCCCGTCGAAGGAGGTGCTGTCCCAGCCGAAGCAGCTCGCCTCGAGCATGCGGCGGAGCCAAATTTGGCACAGCGTTGACAACCGATGTCGTACGCATCTGTTGCGGTTACCGTCCGTTCATATGTCCGGCGCCGTATGAACGGCGGTTGTCCGTGGCACAGCGCGAGGCGGTGTTCACTTGACTCGACTGGTATCGCCCACCATCGCTGCGGCGTTACCAAACTCTCAGAAAACCGACTCAGCTAACAAATCGCCGAGGTCATGGCCCCGTTGCCGGCATGCCGCTGTACGGGGCGGCGATCGGTGCGGGCACATCCAGTCCGCAGCGGACGAGCTCGTACAGCGGGACCCGATCGATCCGATACTGCGTGTATTGGTACGCATGCAGAACGTTAGACATGAAGCGCCGCACCCCAAGCGGGGCGCGGACCGCTGTCAGCACCGCATCGGTTCCCGGACACTTCAGCGCCGCCTGTGCCTGGGTGACCCAATCCTGATCCAGGTACACCGGAATGAACGGAGGGGTCTTCAGGAACGGCCCTTCAGCAACCGCCCAGTCCGGGAACAGGTTTTTGTCGTGGCCGATGCGGCCGTCCTCCAGGCGTGCGGTGTGGGCGGCCAGCGGGTTGGCCAGACCGATCTGGTCGATCACTCGTACATCAAGGCCGACGTTCATTCCCAGCATGCCCAGGTTGGTGAAAAACACTGTGTGAGGACCTTTTCGGTCCTTCCCGGGCGGCGCGCCGGGAGGCGGTGGCGGCGGTGGTATCGCAGGCACCACATCCCACCGGTCGTAGTTTCCGGATGGCAGCAGCAGCGCACCGTCGGGCGTGTTGTTCAGCGCGATGAGCACCGCGCGCATCCGCGGGTAGTCGAGATAGTCCGCGGCGGTCAGCGGGTGCGGGTTACCCGTGGCCTGGGAGTAAAACCGCCGCTCGTCGACGATGCCCGAGTACGTCACCCGGGTGGCGTCGGGACCCATTCCTGGAGAGTTGGCGGCCCACAACGACCATCCCGCGACGGCTAGCCACAACACCCCGGTGGCACCGACGAACAGATATCCTGCGCCGCGCGCCATGCGGCTCCCGTCGGGCAGCAGAACGGGAATCACCGCGACCGGCGCCACCATGCAGAACAACGGTGTCAATAAGACACGGCCGTGCATGAAATCGCCGCCCTGGCGGATCCAGTAGATCGCCTGTAGCAGACCGCTGACGATCATGAAAATCACTACGGCAGGCGGACTTTGGACCATGCGGGCAATCCAGCCGTAGCCCGGCGGCGGTCTTTGTACCCACCGCGGCCGTCCGCGGGTGACCAACACCACGACGGCCAGCCCGCCCAGCAGGATGGCGGGCGCCCACAATAGGTATGGGTGGTTGAAGTTGCCCAGATAGACGAAACCCTCTGACCACTTCGACCCGGATGCGTCCTTCGCGAGCGCAGTGCCGGGAAACAGCAAGCCGTAGTAGCCCATTCGGAAGACCTCGTAGGCGATGGGCACGAGGCCGCCGGCGACGAGGATCACGACGCGGCGCGGCCATCCACGCGCGGCGATCAACATCATGATCAGTGCAAGCCCGCCCATCAACGCCAGCTCCGGTCGCACCAGCACGCTCAAGCCCGCGACGAAAGCCAATGTTCCGTCGAACAATCCACTGACAACGTTCTGCGGCGGCGCCATCGCCGCTGCCGCGATCGGTGCCCGGCGGATCGTCGGGGGACCCGGGCGCGCCAACGCTGGACGGGCCGGGCCGGGGTAGGTGCGCAGGGCCTGCGACCAACAGACCATCATCCACCACAGCAAGCCCAAATAAGCGAGTACCAAACCGTTTTCAAGTCCCGACGTGGCGAAGTCGCGGGCGGGCGGGACTGCGATGTAGACCAACGCTCCCGCCGGGAGCAGCAGCGCCCGCCGGCCGCGCAGGCTAGGCGCGAAAAGCCGGCCGGACCCCAGCATGGCCAGCACAACCCCGAGCAAGCTGAGCAGCAGCGCGAGAACCAACGCTACGTACTCCAGCCGGACCGGTCCGCCGATCCAGCCGCCGAGGTAGATCAGATAGGTCCAGATTGTCGACGTGTTCGCCTCGACCCGCTCGCCCTCGTTGAACACAGGGCCGTTGCCCTCCAGCAGGTTTCGAACGGTGCGCAACACGATGAGGCCGTCGTCGGCGATCCAGCGCCGCTCCCAGGCGCCCCAGCCGAACAGCACCGTGACAAAAAGCACGCTGGCCCAGAGGCTGAGCCGGACGGTGGCGTCGTAGGGAAACGCGGGCCCACGCGCCAGCCGGCCCGCGACCGTACCGCTCATCCGGTCAACTGAGGAAGACGGCGGCACCGATGGTTCCGATCCATGCCAGGAAGAGAAGCTGCAGCACGCGGTCCTTCAGTGCGATCTCCTCCGGCTCGCCGGCCATCCCGCCGTCTACGTCGACGGCGTACCGGAGCATCGCAATTGTGATCGGGACGATAGTGACCGCGTACCAGGATGCGTTGGCGCCGTCGCGTTCGAATGCCCACAGCGAGTAGCAGACGATCATTGCCGTTGCCGACAGCGTCCAGACGAAGCGCAGATACGAGGCCGTGTAGCTCTCCAGCGACTTGCGGATCTTGGCCCCGGTCCGCTCGGCGAGCTGGATCTCCGCATAACGCTTGCCGGCGGCCATGAAAAGCGACCCGAATGCCATAACCAAGAGGAACCATTGCGACAGAGGAATATTCGCGGCGACGCCGCCGGCGATCGCGCGGAGCAAAAAGCCCGAGGAGACGATGCAGATGTCCAGCACCGCTTGATGTTTCAGTCCAAAACAGTAGGCAAGCTGTATTACGATGTAGATCGCCACCACCAACGTCAGGTTCGGCGTCGCCAGCCACGAAACCGCCAGCGCCGCGATGCCCAGCACCAATGCAACGCAGTAGGCCAGCCACTCGGGCACCACGCCCGCCGCGATCGGGCGGAACCGCTTCGTCGGATGCTGGCGGTCGGCCTCGACGTCACGGGCGTCGTTGACCAGGTACACCGTTGAAGCGGCCAGGGAGACGGCGACGAAGGCGATCAAGACCTTGACCGCGACCTCGCGGTAGTCGTACCGGACGCCACTGCCGAACGCTGCCACCGGTGCGGCGAGCACCAGGAGGTTCTTCACCCACTGCCGCGGCCGAACTGCCTTGATAAGGCCGGCGACGAGGTTCTTGGGCGGACCGGTGACCGGTGCTGGCTCGTCACTCATCTGTGTTGCGCTCTCTGCACTGCTTTCACTCGAGATGCTCATCCGTCTCCTCCAACCCGATCGGCGACGATTCCAACCGCCTTCGCAACGATCGCCCCGACCGCCACACCGGTGAGCACGTCGCTCGGATAGTGCACGCCAAGAACCATCCGGGACAACGCCATTGGCGGCACAAGTAGTGCGGGCAACGGCAGTCCGGTGGTTCGGGCCATAAGCATCGAGGCCGTGGTAGTGGACGTGGCGTGCGCCGACGGGAAGCTCAGTTGGCTCGGCGTCCCGACGTTCACGGCGATCTCCGGGTGAGTCGGGCGTTCTCGCCGCACCGCGCGTTTGATCAGTACCGCGCAGGCATGGGCAAGAACCGCCCCAACTCCGGCGGCCAGCCATGCTCCCCGCCGGGCGGGCTGCAGCAACGCGCCCAGTGCCGAGATGGCGACCCAGCCGATGCTGTGCTCACCGAAATGCGAGAGAGCGCGCGCGCAGGCCAGTACGCCTGGCCGATTGGCCAGCGCCGACTGAATGGCCACCAACGCGGCCTCTTCGCCGCGCAGGGTCTCAGCCATCAGCGGACGATCTCACAAAGCCCCCCGGGTCGTCCCCCTGCCCTTCGGGCGGGAGGTGCCCCCAGCGCTCCTGCTCCCTGGGAAGGAGCACCGTCTCCCACTTTTGCTTGCTCGAGAGCGCAGGCAGCGCGTTGCGGTAGACCTTGCGCATCCGGTTGAACTTGAGGGCCAGGCGGATGTGCTGGCGCATCGAAGCGCGCAGCAGTGCAAACATTTTCGCGCGGTCACGCTGTCGGTACACCACACCCCGACCGTCGGCGGTCGTCACGGTGACACCGTCGACCTTGCACAAGAGGAACCACCGCGCATCCTGGGTCGCCACGTTGAGCTGCGGGCGCTCGTGGTGCGCCGGGTCGTGCGGCTTGAGTTGGTGGATCACACCACGCACCAGCCGGATTGCGATGCGCAGAGGCGAGGTCGGGATCTTCACCTTCTTGCGGCGCTTGTCCGAAGGAGGAGACAACGCGGTGGCGCCGGGCAGCACGACCGCATCGGGGTACTGCTCACGCATCTTGCGGACGTCGGGCAGCGCGGTCTCCAGGATGGAGAAGATGTGCTCAGGCCCGGCGAGGAAGTCGGCCATCGCCTTGGTCTGGATCGCGACTGTCGAATACTCAAGGCACAGAAGGTGTTTCACAGTTGCCTTGATCGAAGAACCCAGCAGCCCGCTGGGATTGCCGTCCCAATGCATCGCTGCGACAACCAACCGGTTGCGCAGGTGGAAGTAGGCCTGCCAGTCGATCGCGTCGTCCTTGTCGCTCCACGCCATGTGCCAGATCGCCGCGCCCGGCAGGGTGACCGTGCCGTAGCCGTGCTCGCCTGCACGCAGGCCGTAATCGGCGTCGTCCCACTTGATGAACAGCGGCAAGGGCTGGCCGAGCTCCTCGGCGACTTGCCGCGGGATCATGCACATCCACCAGCCGTTGTAGTCGACGTCGATGCGGCGGTGCAGGAGCTTGCTGCGCGGCTGCTCTTCGTCGTTGAGCGGGTACTTCGCGAAGTTGTGGTCGTACTCGGTGTGTGGCGCGTTGGTCCACATGAAGTTCTCATGCGCGACAATCTCGCCCATCACGTGCAGGTGCGACGGTTCCTGAAGGTTGAGCATCTGGCCGCCGATCAGCGTTGGCGCCTTGGCGAACCGGTTCAACGCCAGCGCGCGCAGCACCGAGTCTGGCTCGATGCGAATGTCGTCGTCCATGAACAGGATCTGTTCGCAGTCGGTGTTTTTCAACGCCTCGTACATCACTCGGCTATATCCGCCGGAGCCACCGAGGTTGGGCTGGTTGTGGACCGACAACCGGTTGCCCAGCGCGGCCGCGGCCGCCGCGAAACCGGGATGGTCCGTAGTCTTCTTGGTGCCCTGATCGGACACGATGACCGCGCCGATCGCCTTGTCCACCAACTGATCCGACGTCAGCGCGGCCAGCGCGTTGACACAGTCGGCCGGCCTGTTGAAGGTCGGGATGCCCACCGCGATGTTGGCCCGGCCAGGCGCGGGCACCGGCGCATACCAGCCGGCATTGTGCACGATGACCTTGGAGTTGGTGGTGATGTCGAACCAGATCCAGCCGCCGTCCTCGAACGGCGACAGGTCGATCTCGAACTCGACGGAGGCGGATCCGCCGACCCCGGATTCAGCGGCCGGTCCGCCGACACCACTGGACACCGGAGCGCCGCCGACGGTGATCCTGGCCCCGGTGGCCTTGGACCGGTAGACGTCAATCCGCGCGCTGCCGGTAAGTTCGACGCGCAGCACCACCGACTCCAGCGTCGACCAGCGCCGCCAGTAGCTGGCGGGGAACGCGTTGAAGTACGTCGCGAACGACACCTCGGACTCGGCGCCGATCTCCAGCGTGGTGCGGGTGGGTGCGTGTGCGCGCCCAGAGTTGGTTTCCGATTCCTCTACATACAGCTTGCGGACGTCCAGGGGCTCGCCGGGGCGCGGCAGGATGACACGCGCAAGCAGGCTGACCGCCCTGGATTCCCCGGCCTCGAGCGCGCCGGACGGGATATCACTCATGCTCTGCTGCTTTCCTCGAGCGGGGCGCCGTCACGAAGATGCGGCGCAAGTGTGTTGTCGTACATCTTCAGCGCGCTGGCGATGGCCATGTGCATATCCAGGTACTGGTAGGTGCCCAGCCGCCCCCCGAACAACACCTTCGCCGACGCCGTCTCGGCCTTGGCTCTGGCCCGGTAGGCGGCCAGCAACGCGCGGTCGGCTTCGGTGTTGATCGGATAGTAGGGCTCGTCGTCGTCATCGGCGAACCGTGAGTACTCCCGCATGATCACAGTCTTGTCCGTGGGATAGGCCCGCTCGGGGTGGAAGTGCCGGAACTCGTGGATGCGGGTGTACGACACGTCGAGGTCGCTGTAGTTCATCACCGGCGTGCCCTGGAAGTCTCCGGTGTCGAGCACCTCGACCTCGAAATCCAAGGTGCGCCAACCCAGCCGGCCCTCGCCGTAGTCGAAGTAACGGTCCAGCGGCCCGGTGTAGACAACCGGAGCGTCGGGGCTCTCGGCGCGCAGCTGCTCGCGCACGTCGAACCAGTCGGTGTCCAGACGCACCTCGATGCGGTCGTCGGCCGCCATGTTCTTCAGCCACGCGGTGTACCCGTTGACCGGCAGCCCTTCGTAGGTGTCGTTGAAATACCGGTTGTCAAACGTGTATCGCACCGGCAGCCGGGTGATGTTCCCGGCGGGCAGCTCCTTGGGGTCGGTCTGCCACTGCTTGGCGGTGTAGTTCTTGACGAACGCCTCGTAGAGCGGCCGGCCGATCAGGGAGATGGCCTTCTCCTCGAGGTTCTGCGCGTCGGCGGTCTCGATCTCGGCGGCCTGCTCCTTGATGAGCTGGCGGGCCTCGTCCGGGGTGAAGTACTTGCCGAAGAACTGCGACACCAGGCCAAGACCCATCGGGAATTGGTAGGCCTGCCCATTGTGCAGCGCGAAGACGCGGTGCTGGTAGCCAGTGAACTCGGTGAACTGGCGCACGTAATCCCACACCCGCTGATTGCTGGTATGGAATAGGTGGGCGCCGTACTTGTGCACCTCGATACCTGTCTGCGGCTCTGGTTCGGAGTACGCGTTGCCGCCCATGTGCGGGCGCCGCTCGACGACCAGAACACGCTTGTCCAGCTGCGTCGCCACGCGCTCGGCAATCGTCAGACCGAAGAATCCGGAACCGACCACAAGGAGGTCGAAACGAGCTGTCATCGGCAGCAAGGGTATCCGACCGCGACGTCCCGCCCCGACTTGCCTCTTCGCGGGTCGTCCCCCTAATTCCCTCCGGGCCGGGAGGTGTCTCCAGCGCTTTCCCGCGGTGACAGGCCTCCGGCTCGAGCCGCCAAGGTCGCAATTAGCTCACAATTCCGTATCGTCACTCTAGGCGCAGTAGTCACATCAGTACCATCGATCACGTCGGCACTACTGGGCCCTGCCCGACCGGGTCCGGAGCCGCCGACCTACCACAAGTAGTCCATATATTGAGGAGACTTCCGTGCCGAACCGACGTCGACGCAGGCTCTCGACAGCCATGAGCGCAGTCGCCGCCCTGGCAGTCGCGAGTCCAGCAGCAGTAGTCGCCATCACCGAGTTGTCCAAGAGTGCCGACCCGACCCAGCACCGCGAGTTCGTCCAGGCCGCCATGATCACCGACCTGCCCGGAGAGCTGCTGTCGGCGCTGTCGCAGGGCCTGTCGCAATTCGGGATCAACCTGCCGCCCATGCCGACCGGGGTGCTGACCGGGTCGGGCTCGAGCACTCCTGCGACGCTGACCACACCGGGCCTCACCGCACCCGGCGCAGCGGCATCGCCGATGACCACACCTGGACTGGGTGTGCCCGGGCTGCAAACTCCAGGTCTGACGACACCGGGCCTCACGACACCGGGCCTCACGACACCGGGCCTCACGACACCGGGCCTCACGACACCGGGCCTCACGGCACCGAGCGCGAGCGTTCCGCCGCTGACGGCGACCGGGCCGGGGCTGACCGATCCGGCCCTGGCCAACCCTGCGCTCAGCAACCCGGCGCTGACCAGCCCACTCGGTGCGCTGCCCGCGGGTGCCACGCCCCCGGCCCCGACATCTGGCTTGACGACGCCGCCTGCGCTCGGAAATCCAGCACTGACATCGCCGATCTCCAACGCGGCGGGTCTGCCCAATCCCGGCGAGGTGCCAATCGGGCTGGATCCGGCGGCCGGCACATACCCGATCCTCGGCGATCCCTCGCTGGGCACGGCACCCGCAGCAAGCACCGGCGGCGGAGGATTGCTCGGCGACTTGAGCAGCGCGGCCAACCAGCTGGGCGCGACCCAGGCGATCGATCTGCTCAAGGGTGTGTTGATGCCGGCGATCATGTCGGCCATCAAGCCCGCGGGTGCACCGGCAGCGGCGGCAGCGCCCATCACCCAGGCCATCGGCCAGGCGGCTCCGATCGCCCCGGCGATTCCGCCCATCCCCGGTACCTGACTCCTGTAACGGGACGGCACCGCAGATGCCGACTGTGCTGTGCGGTGCCGTTGCAGGGTGTGTGGCCTGCTAATTAGTACGTCCAACCACCGTGTCGCAACACTAGTACCAACTGACACATACGTAACATCGGGCCGTGCAGTGCCGTCGTCCCGGGCCGTCGCTCCTGTTCACCGCGATCGCGGCAACAGTGGTCATGGTGCCCTGGGCGATCAACGGCCCGCCCGGCGAGGGCGGTGAGCGCCCGGCATCCCAGGGTCCGCAAGTTGCGCATCAGGCGCTGACCGGCCTGGGCGGCGGCGAGACGATCCGCGAGGTCCACCAGGACTCCCCGTTCTCATTGGTCGCGTTGACCGCCGAGGACCTAACCGGCACGACGGCCCGCGTGCGCGCCCAGAAAGCCGATGGCTCGTGGGGACCCTGGTTCAACGTCGAGAAACTCGACGGTGTGGGCCCAGAATCTGTGGTGAACCGCGGCACCGAACCCGTGTTCGTCGGGCGCACGACCACCGTGCAGATCGCCGTGACGCGTCCTGACGGGGCCGCGCCCACGGGACCCGTGCCCCCGACCCAAACCGCCAAGCCGGGGCTGGGCTATCTGCCGGCCAACGTCGAACAGCCATTCGGGCAGAACATCAATGCGGTGCTGATTAGCCCGCCGCAGGCACCCCCGGACTTCTCACCGCTGCCCAGCGCGGTTACCGTTCCCGGCCAGCCGCCGAACATCATCAGCCGCGCGCAATGGGGTGCCGACGAGTCGATAAGGTGCGGGAACGCGGTGTACGACAACGGGATCCGCGCCGCGGTCGTTCACCACACCGCGGGAAGCAACGACTACGCGCCGCAGGAATCCGCCGGCATCATCCGGTCGATCTACGAGTACCACACCCGCACGCTTGGCTGGTGCGACATCGCCTACAACGCCCTGGTGGACAAGTACGGCCAGGTCTTTGAGGGTCACGCGGGCGGCGTGGACAAACCGGTCGAGGGCTCGCACACCGGCGGCTTCAATCGCAACACCTGGGGTGTCGCGATGATGGGCAACTTCGACACGGTGCCGCCGACGCCGATCCAGCTGCGCACCACCGCCCGGCTGATCGGCTGGCGGCTCGGTATTGACCACGTCGACCCCAGATGGACGGTCGTGTTGCCTTCGGCGGGCGGTTCGTTCACGAAGTTCCCGTTCGGCGCCACGCCGACGCTGCCAACGATCTTCACCCATCGCGACGTCGGCAACACCGCCTGCCCCGGGGATGCGGCCTATGCGGCGATGGATCAGCTCCGCGATATCGCGGCGCGGTTCAACCTACCGCCAGGGCCCCAGGATCTGGTCGAAACGATGCGCGGCGGAGCGATCTTGGCCCGATGGGATTCGATCGGCGCGATGAACAGCGCGCTGGGAGCGCCCACCTCCCCGGAGGCGTCGGGTGAGGGCGCAGCACGGTACGCCACCTTCGAGAAGGGCGCCGTCTACTGGTCACCGCAGAGCGGTGCCGAGCCCGTAACCGGCGCGATCTACCGGGCGTGGGGATCGCTGGGCTTCGAACGCGGCGCCCTCGGCCTGCCCACCAGCGCCGAGATCCAGGAGCCGCAGTGGATCGTGCAGAACTTCCAGCACGGAACGCTGAACTTCGACCGGGAGAAGGCCACGGTCACCCGTGTCATCGACGGTGTTCCTATCGAGCTGCCGCCGCCTGCGACCGAGGGTGAGCCGGTTCAGCTCGAACGGTTCACGCCGCCGATCAACCCGGCTTAGAGCCACCAGCGTTCGAGGACGCGAGCCACCCCGTCGTCGGTGTTGGTTGCGGTGACCTCGTCGGCCGCGGCCAGCGCTTCCGGATGCGCGTTGCCCATCGCCACGCCCAGCCCGGCCCAGTCCAGCATCGGCACGTCGTTCGGCATGTCGCCGAACGCCACCACATCCTCGGCGGCGATGCCCCGCGGGCGGGCCAGCTCCTCGACGCCCGTTGCCTTGCTGACGCCCAGAGGCACGATCTCCACAAGGCCGTTGTTGGTGGAGTACGTGATATCCCCTTGCAGACCAATGTGTTTCGCTAGTTCGGCGGCCATGTCGGCGCTGTGCGCGCCGGCCCTCCGGATGAGCAGCTTAACCGCAGGTGCGCTCAGCAGGTCCTCTAGCGACACCTCGGTGTTGTCCGGATTGAGCCAGGCGTGTTCGTATCCGGGTGAGCTGACGAACTGCGGGGTTGCGGCGTCGTGAGCACTACGGCCGACCCGCTCGACGGCCAGGCCAACACCGGGGATGGCACGGGTGGCGATCTCGGCGATCTCGCTGAGCACATCGGCGGAAAGCGTTCGCGCCGAAACGATTTGGTCCGTCTCCGGGTTGTAAATCACTGCACCGTTGGCGCACACCGCCATGGGCCCAAACCCCAGCGCGTCGACGACCGGGTGCACCCACCGCGGCGGGCGGCCGGTGGCGAGCACAAACTGTGCGCCGGAATCCACGGCGGCGAGCACAGCGGCGCGCGTGCGGGCGGTGATCTTCTCGTCGTCGTCGAGCAGCGTGCCGTCCACGTCGGTGGCTATCAGGGCGGGGAGTGTCACCGTTGGGTCTTGGCCTCACGCTCAGCGCGTTTACGGGCCCGCTCGGCCAGCTCCGCTTTCTCGATTACCTCGGCCTCCGCCGGCGTCGGCGCGGAACCGCCCAGCCGACGCGGGACCCAGTAGGCACCTTCGGGATGCGGATAGTCTGACTGCGCCGCGTGCAGTAGCTCCGTCATCGAAGCGCGTAACGCCGCGTCGAGTTCCTGCATCGTGCCCGCCGGTGCGATCGGCTTACCAACCGACACTGTGATCGGAAGTTTATTGCGGCCCAAGGATCTTGGGTGGTCCTTGGTCCACGCCCGATGAGCGCCCCACACGATGATCGGGATGATCGGTACCTGCGCCTCGCGCGCCATGCGCGACGCGCCGGTCTTGAATCCCTTCAGTTCGAAGCTGCGGCTGATGGTCGCTTCCGGGTATACCCCGACGAGTTCACCGGAGCGCAGGTTTTCGACCGCGACGGCGTACGCCCCCGCGCCGGCGCGCCGATCCACCGGGATCGTCTTGGTGTGCTTGATCAGCCAGCCGACGATGTTCACCTCTTGCATCTCGGCCTTGATCATGAAGCGCATGCGGCGCTCGCGATAGTACGCGGCAAGCGCGGCCGGCAGAAAGTCGATGTAGCCGGTGTGGTTGATGGCGATCACGGCGCCGCCGGTTGACGGAATGTTCTCGAGTCCGAGGTATGTGATCCGGGTGCCTGTAGCCCGCATCGCCACCTTGGCCACGATTTCCAACGTGCGGAAGACGGGCTCCATGAGCGCTACCCAGGGGCTCCGGCGGGGTCGGCCTGTCCCTCGCCAGCGGGTGGTTCTCTCATGGCGCGGCGGGCGGTCTTCTCGGCGGCCTCCTCGGCGTCCATCCGGTTGGCCTCGGCCAGCGACGGCGCGCCGCCACCGAGCCGGTGCGGTACCCAGTATTCACCCGGCGGATGCGGTCCGTAGGCGTCCTGCACGCGCTCGAGCAGATGCTGCATCCGCGAATGCAGCAGCGCGGTGAGCTCCGGCGCCGGCAGGGTCGGCGGGATCGGCTCGCCGACTGCCACCGAGATCGGTACCTTCGGGCGCCACAAGTTCTTGGGGTAGCCCTTGGTCCAAATCCGCTGTGCACCCCAGACGATGTGCGGCACGATCGGCACGTCCGCGGCGATTGCCATGCGGGCCGCGCCGGACTTGAACTCCTTGATCTCGAAGCTGCGGCTGATCGTTGCTTCCGGGTAGACCCCGACCAGCTCGCCCTCCTTGAGTTGGTGGCACGCTTCGGCGAATGATGCTGCGCCACTGTCACGGTCCACTTCGATGTGGCGCATGCCGCGCATGATCGGACCAGTCTTCTTGCTGTCGAAGACTTCCTTCTTTGCCATGAACCGGACCTTGCGGCCGAGGTGCTGCTTATGGGCCGGCAGGCCCGCGAAGGTGAAGTCGAAGTAGCTGGTGTGGTTGATCGCGACGACCGCACCTCCGGTGCGGGGCAGGTTCTCGACACCCGTAACGGTGAACTTCAGCCCCTGCATCCACCACACGAGGCGGGCGAGTTGGATGACTGTGCCGTATACCGGTTCCACATCAGGCAGCCTAGTCGGGTGACCCCTCCCGGCGAACCCGTGCCGGTCCCGGAGGTCGTCAGCGAGCTCGCCGCCGGGCGGCCGGTGGCCGCGGTCTGGGTGAACGAGTTGGGCGGCGTCACCTTTCAGGTGGACGGCGGACGTGAGTACGTCAAGGTCGCACAGCCGCGGTGGGCACACCATTTGGTTGCCGAGGCCGAGCGCCTGGGCTGGGCCGAGGCGTACGTCCTGGTGCCGCGGGTGCTCGGCGTTGGCGACGGTTGGCTGCACACCGCCGGGCTGCCGGGGCGCTCGGCGGTCGACCCGCAGTGGGTGGCCGACCCGCGGACCGCGGCCCGGGCGATCGGCGCAGGATTGAAGCTGCTGCACGACGCATTGCCCGTTGACGAGTGCCCGTTCGGGCCGCCGCCTTGGCTGGTCGACGATGCGCCGCCCGCCGACCGGCTCGTCGTCTGTCACGGCGACCCGTGCGCGCCCAACACATTGATCGACGTCGAGGGTCGCTGCTGCGGACACGTCGATCTGGGTGACCTCGGCATCGCCGACCCGTGGGCCGACCTCGCCGTCGCGATGATGTCGCTGTCATGGAATTACGCAGGGTCGTGGGAAGGCGAACTTCTCGATGCGTATGGCATCGGCGCGAACCCGGCCCGAATCGCCTACTACCAACGCCAGTGGCGGGCCGGTGATATCTCTTCCCGTTAAGCTCAACGCGGCACACGTTTCACGTAGAAAGGGCATTGGTGCAGGTCACGAGCGTCGGGCACGCCGGCTTCCGGATCGATACCCGGGCGGGAAGCATCCTGTGCGACCCGTGGGTCAACCCGGCGTATTTCACTTCGTGGTTCCCGTTCCCCGACAACAGCCAGTTAGATTGGGCGGCCCTCGGCGACGTTGACTACCTCTACATCTCGCACCTGCACAAGGACCACTTCGATCCGAGGAACCTGCGCGAGCACGTCAACAAGGACGCCGTCGTGCTGCTGCCGGACTATCCGGTGCCCGACCTGCAGCGTGAGCTGGAGGCGCTGGGCTTCCATCGATTCTTCGAGACGACGGACTCGGTCAAGCACCGCATCAGCGGGCCCAAGGGCGACCTCGACGTGATGATCATCGCGCTGCGTGCCCCGGCCGACGGTCCGATCGGGGACTCCGGTCTGGTGGTCGACGACGGCGAGACCGTCTGTTTCAACATGAACGACGCGCGGCCGGTCGATCTCGACGTGCTGCATGCCGACTTCGGCGCCGTCGACGTGCACATGCTGCAGTACTCGGGCGCTATCTGGTATCCGATGGTCTACGACATGCCTGCCCGGGCCAAGGAAGCGTTCGGCACTCAGAAGCGTCAGCGCCAGATGGATCGGTGTCGTCAGTACATCGCTCAGGTCGGCGCGACGTGGGTGATCCCGTCGGCCGGTCCGCCTTGCTTCCTCGATCCGGCGCTGCGCGATCTCAACGACGATCACGGCGACCCGGCGAACATCTTCCCCGACCAGGTGGTCTTCCTCGACCAGATGCGCACCCACGGCCACGACCGCGGGTTGTTGATGATTCCCGGCTCGGCGGCGGAATTCACCGGCCCGCAACTGAGCTCGCTCACCCACCCGCTGCCCGGTGACGAGGTACAGACCATCTTCACAACGGGCAAGGCGGCCTACATAGCCGACTACGCCGACCGCGTGGCCCCGGTACTGGCCGCCGAGAAGGCCAGCTGGGCGCCGCGGACGGGGGAGCCGCTGCTCGACCCGCTGCGCGCGAAGTTCGAGCCGATCATGCTTCAAAGTGACCAGATCTGCGACGGCATCGGGTACCCGGTCGAGCTCCGGCTCGGGCCGGAAACGGTGGTGCTTGACTTCCCGAAACGCGCGGTGCGCGAACCGATTCCGGATGAGAAGTTCCGCTACGGTTTCGCCATCGCTCCCGAGTTGGTACGAACGGTGTTGCGCGACGACGAGCCCGACTGGGTTAACACCATCTTTTTGTCCACTCGGTTCGAGGCGTGGCGGGTCGGCGGTTACAACGAGTATCTGTACACGTTCTTCAAGTGCCTGACCGACGAACGCATCGCCTATGCCGACGGCTGGTTCGCCGAGGCCCACGACAACACCGCATCAATCACGATGGACGGCTGGGAGATTCAGCGTCGATGTCCTCACCTCAAGGCCGACCTGTCGAAGTTCGGCGTGGTCGAGGGCACGACTCTGACCTGCAATCTGCACGGCTGGCAGTGGAATCTGGAGAACGGTCGCTGTCTGACCTCCAGGGGTCACGAGCTCCGATCCGGGCGAGCATGACCGCGCCACGCCAGTACTACGACGACGGCCTGATCCAGCTGGACCGCGAGGCGATCACTCTGCGGCGCTATCACTTCCCGTCGGGAACATCGAAGATCATTCCGCTGCGGTCGATTCGTGGCTACAAGGCGGAATCCCTGGGACTGTTCATCCAGCGGTTTCGCATCTGGGGCAGCGCGGACCTGCGCCGCTGGCTGCCACTGGACGTGTGGCGCCCGATCAAGTCCACGCTGGTGACCCTCGACGTGCCGGGTCTTCGGCCCAGCCCCGCCTTCACTCCGCAGCGGCCGAAGGAGTTTCTGGCGAGGCTCGACGAACTCCTGGGCTCCCGCTAGTGTCGTGATTCGTTAATTCGCAGGCTGCCGCGGCCATCGGCACAGTTGCGCATTGAGCTTCGCGAATGTGACGCCATGGCGGGCAATCCTAGGAAACCGCGCCATGGCGTTACGGTCGCGGCGACGCGGAACGCCCAGCGCGTACTGCACCCGAATTAGCGACTCAGGACACTAGTTCTTCGGCCGCAGCACGTCCGTTCCGACGAACGGCACTAGCGCATCGGGAATCCGCACGCTGCCGTCGGGCTGCTGATGGTTCTCCAGGATCGCGACAAGCCAGCGGGTGGTCGCCAGCGTCCCGTTGAGCGTCGCCGCCGTCTGCGGCTTGCCGTTCTCGTCGCGGTACCGTACCGACAGCCTACGGGCCTGGAACGTCGTGCAGTTCGACGTCGAGGTCAGCTCGCGGTAGGTCTGTTGCGTCGGGATCCACGCCTCGCAGTCAAACTTGCGCGCCGCTGACGATCCCAAATCGCCTGCGGCGACGTCGATTACCCGATACGGCACCTCGATGTGCGCCAGCATCTCACGCTGCCAGCCGAGCAGCCGGTCGTGTTCGGCTTCGGCCTCCTCCGGCTTGCAGTAAACGAACCCCTCGACCTTGTCGAACTGGTGCACCCGGATGATGCCGCGGGTGTCCTTGCCGTGGCTGCCCGCCTCGCGGCGAAAACACGACGACCAGCCGGCGTAGCGCAGTGGGCCGTCGGCCAGGTCGAGGATCTCGTCGGCGTGATACCCGGCCAGCGGGACTTCGGATGTGCCGACGAGGTAGAGGTCGTCGGAGTCGACCCGGTAGACCTCCTCGGCGTGGGCACCCAGGAAGCCGGTGCCTGCCATCACCTCCGGCCGCACCAGCACGGGCGGGATGACGAGGGTGAAGCCGTTCGCGGTGGCCAGCCGCACCGCGAGCTGCAGCAGCCCGAGCTGCAGCAGCGCTCCGGCGCCAGTGAGGAAGTAGAACCGTGAGCCGGACACCTTGGCGCCGCGTTCGAGGTCGATCAGGCCCAACGACTCTCCGAGTTCGACGTGGTCCCTTGGGTTGTCGATGGCACGCGGCTCACCCACAACGTCGAGTACCGCGAAATCGTCCTCGCCGCCGGCCGGCACGCCGTCGATGATGACGTTCGAGATCGCCATATGCGCTGCGGTGAATGCCTTTTCGGCCTCGGCCTGAGCCGCCTCAGCAGCCTTGACCGTCTCAGCGAGCTCCTTGGCCGCCTCCAACAGTGCGGGTCGCTCCTCGGGTGAGGCGGAGCCGACTCGCTTGCTTGCGGCCTTCTGCTCGGCGCGCAGGTTATCGGCCGCCGACACCGCGGCTCGCCGGGCGCCGTCGGCTTCGGACAACGCGTCGACGAGGGCCGGGTCTTCGCCGCGGGCTGTTTGCGACGCCCGCACCACGTCCGGGTTCTCGCGCAGCAGCTTGAGGTCGATCACGGCCGCAACCCTACTTGTCGGCGCGCCGCCCCAGCACAACCGCATAACATTACAACTGCATCACTTGTCACAGCGCCTGACACGCCTGTCACAATGGAGCGGATGTTGGAGGCACCGGAGCGCCCAAAGAGCGACGCAACGCGCGCCGACGAGGACGAACAGCGGTCCGAGCGGGTGGCGTGGTGGCTCAGCTTGCAGGCGACGTCGACCCGCCGCGCGCTGCTGTTGACGGCACTCGGCGGACTGCTCATCGCAGGCCTGATCACCGCGCTGCCACGCAACGACACCACAAACGGACTCACCGCCGGCGCGATCTCCCTCGGCCCGCGCGGCAGCGGCACCTTCAACCACGCCAAAGGCGGCGACTGCCTGAACTGGCCGGAGCGCACCCCCGACGCAGCCGAGATCGTCGACTGC
The DNA here is from genome assembly GCA_036263935.1 of Mycobacterium sp. Taxonomy (GTDB): domain Bacteria; phylum Actinomycetota; class Actinomycetes; order Mycobacteriales; family Mycobacteriaceae; genus Mycobacterium. The sequence goes on along the minus strand of DATARY010000075.1, from coordinate 3,847 downwards.
AAGGACGAGCACCGCTTCGAGGTCGCCGAATCGGTGGACATGCGCAGCTTCCCGGGCAGCGAGTACGGCCCCGACGCCGCGCCGCCGTCCGCCGCCCGCATTCAGCAGATCACACAGGAGCAGTGCTCGGTCGCCGTCAAGCACTACCTAGGGGCGCGGTTCGACCCCAATAGCCGCTTCACCACCAGCCTGCTGTGGTCGGGCGACAAGGCGTGGCGTCAGTCGGGTGAGCGACGCATGCTCTGCGGCCTGCAGTTGGCCGGACCGAACAATCAGCAGATCGCGTTCAAGGGCAAGGTCGCCGACGTCGACCAGTCGAAGGTGTGGCCCGCCGGCACATGCCTGGGCATCGACCCGAGCACCAACCAGCCCACCGACATCCCGATCGACTGCGCCGCCCCGCACGCCATGGAGGCCACCGGCGCGGTCAACCTCGCCGAGAAGTTCCCCGACGCGCTGCCACCCGAGCCCGAGCAGGACGGATTCATCAAGGACGCCTGCACCCGCATGACGGACGCGTATCTCGCACCGGTCCAGTTGCGCAGCACCACGCTGACGCTGACCTACAGCACGATCTCGCTGCCGAGCTGGTCGGCCGGAAGCCACCAGGTGTCGTGCAGCATCGGCGCGACGCTGGGCAACGGCGGCTGGTCGACCCTGCTGAACAGCGCCAAGGGCCCGCTGCTTATCAACGGTCAGCCGCCCATCGCACCGCCTGACATCCCACTGGACCGGCTGAACCTGCCGCCGATCCCGGTGATAGAGCCGCCGCAAATGCCCGTGGACACGTCGTCTCAAATCGCCGGCATTCAGACGACCGATCCGGGCCAACAGACCCAGCACATGCCGCAACAGTCGATCGGTCCCGGCTCGACGGCCAGCCAGACAGCCCCGACGCAGCCGCCGCCGCAGGCCAACACGTTCCTCAACGGGCCGCCACCGTCACCGGGCGAGGACGTGCCTCCGTTCCCGCAAGGTCCCGGCGTGCCTCCGGGTCCCGCGGTACCCGCGCAAGGTCCCGGCGCGCCTCCGGGTGCCCAAGCGCCTCCGCCTGCACCCGACGCGGGGCAATCGCCCGCACCGATTGGTCCACCACCGGGCGAACCGGCGCCTCCGCCACCGGGGCAATAGCCGCATGGCCGTGCGGATGAGCCCGCAACGGTTTGAGGAACTCGTCTCGGACGCACTCGACATGATTCCGCCCGACCTTGCGGCGGCGATCGACAACGTCGTCGTGCTGGTCGAGGACCGCGACCCCGACGAACCCGGCCTACTGGGCCTTTACCACGGGGTTGCCCTGACCGAACGCGATTCGTGGTACGCGACGGGATCGCTGCCGGACACCATTACCATCTACCGCGACGCGCTGCTCGACGTCTGCGAGGACGAGGACGAAGTCGTCAACGAGGTGGCCATCACGGTGATCCACGAAGTCGCCCACCACTTCGGCATTGACGACGCCCGGTTGCACGAACTCGGCTGGGGATGAGCGCTTGCGCGAAGACCAAAACACCGGGACGGGGCCGCGCGGCAACCACGATTTGTCCGGCTCCGGTGTTATGAACGGGCCATGAGCAGTGAATGCCGGGATTGTGGGGCCGGCCTGGAGCACTGTCACGGCACCGTGATTCACCACGCGTATTTGCGCTCTGAGTGCACCGACCCCGATTGTGCGACGCCAGAGTCGGTGCACGCGCTGTCCGTCGACTGCGAGGCGGTCGGGTGCGAGTGTGCCGTCGCCGAGTCAGCCCATCGGGTCAGCTGACTGCAACGCGTCCTCCACGGGGTGAACGTCGGGCTCGGGATAGAACGGCGGCGTCAGCTCTCCCCATTGCACACAGCTCCAACGCCCGTCGGTAATCGGCGCCAGCACAACGGATTCGGTGTTGGACAGGTGGTGATCGAGGGCGAAGCTGGCGTCCACGCCCGCCAGCACAGCGGACACGAGTCTGATCGCGGCGCCGTGGCTGACCACAATGATGTCGCCGTGCCACGCGTCGTCGTCGAGGTGACGCATGCGCAGTTGACCGATGACCGGCAGATAGCGGTCGAGCACCTGGCGTGCCGTCTCGCCACCTGGCAGCGGTAGGTCGATATCGCCCTTATGCCAGCTTTGGTAGATGGTGTTGAACTCTTCGATCGCCTCGTCGTCGTTGCGGTCCTCGAGGTCGCCGACCTGAACCTCGTGAATTCCCTCGCATTCGTGGGTCTCTAAGCCGAATTCGTCGGCGATCTCCGAGGCCGTCTGGGCGGCTCGCAGCGCCACCGAATGCGCGATCATGGCAGGTCGGTGCGGCAAGTCGCGGGCGAAGGCACGGGCCTGGTCACGACCGAGATCGGTCAGCGCCGCGCCGGGGGGGCGCGTGTCGAGACGCCGCTCGACATTTCCGTGCGACTGCCCGTGCCGCACCAGGACCAGCCGCCCGGTCATCGGCCGGTCCCCTCGTCAACGGACGGCTTGCCCTCCCGAAGCCGGCTCAGCCACTGCGACGCCTCGTCCATTTGTGGCGGCGCCGCTCCTGCTGCCGACGCCGTCGGCCACGAACCCAGATAGCGCACATCCGCACAACGACGGTGCAGCGCCTTTAGTGCCTCGGCGACCGGGTCGTCATCGATGTGGCCGACGCAATCCAGGAAAAAAATGTACGAGCCGAGTTCGGTTCGGGTGGGCCGGGATTCGATGCGGGTCAGGTCGATGTCGCGGATGGCGAACTCGGTCAGCGCTGATACCAGCATGCCGGGAACGTTGTCGAGCCGCAGCGCCACCGATGTCCGGTCGGCGCCGGTGCGCTTCGGCGGCGGTGCGGGCTTGCCCGCCAGCACAAACCGCGTGCGCGCATTGGGCTCGTCGACGATGTCGGTGGCCAGCGCCATCAAGCCGTAGCGTTCGGCGGCCAGCGCGGTGCTGACACCCGCGTCCGCGCGACCTTCGGCGACGTCGGCGGCGGCCGCCGCATTGGAGTTGGCCGGCACAATTTGCGCATTGGGCAGATGCGCGGCCAACCAGTGGCACACCTGCGCGGCGGCGACCGGAAAGGCGGCCACCGTCTCGACGTCGGCGGCGGGTGTACCGCGCCGAACGACGATCGTGAACGCGACGTCGAGGGTTAGTTCCGCGAAGATCTGCACCGGCGTGCCGGTGGCCAGGTTGTCAAGGGTTGGCAGCACCGATCCCTCGATCGAGTTCTCGATCGGCACACACGCGAAGTCGGCGTCGTTGGACCGCACCGCCGCCAACGCCGCCGGGGTGCTCTCGGTCGGGATCGGGGCGAGGACACTGGATTCGGTGGCGCCCGGGACAAGTCCGTTGGCCGAAATCTGCAGCAAGGCCGCCTCGGTGAACGTCCCTTCGGGTCCGAGATAGGCGATGCGGGGCACGCTTCAACCCTATCGGTTCTGCCGCACCTACCTCGGTCACCAGCCCGGTCGGCCTTGCGCCGGCTGGCCGGCCTGATTAAGTTAGGCTTACCTGATCTGCGGGAGGTAGGCGACGCCAGCACCGGCGCCGACGACGGCCGAGCGAATCCGCAGCGCATGTGTGCGCGCCCGCGGGGCCGTGCTGGCTGTCGAAGGCATCGAACCCACCGCCACACCGGTACACCACCTACTCGACGACGGCTCCTTTGCGATCACGGCCCCAGTCGCCGGGGTGCTTGCTGGGATGGTGATCAGCGCGGGGAACGCAGGAGTGCAGCGGAATCGGTCGGCGTCGGCCGCTGGGCCTGGACCGCTATGGCGTGCGACTGCGGGTGGAGAACGAGGTCGACGACGTGACCGGGCTCAGCCAGGCCATTCGGGTGCTGATGGGCTGCCCGTTCCTCTACGGGATACGCGCGCGCCGGCGCTG
>DATARY010000046.1:0-15764 GCA_036263935.1 Mycobacterium sp. | reverse complement strand
CGGGCGTTGGGTTGAGCTACCTGGTGGTGTTCCGGCACGACCGCGCGATCGACCACGCCCGCGCGGAGATCACCGAGCAGGGGCCGCGCATCGTGGAGCAAATGTTGAGCTACAGCGCCGACAAGTTGCAGGAAGACTTCGCCCGGGCGCAGTCGCTGACTACAGACGCCTACCGGCCGCAACTCGTCGCCCAACAGCGGGCGGCGCAGAAGGCGGGTGTCACATCGAACGAGTACTGGTCGGTGAGCAGCGCCGTGTTGCCGATGCCCGAGCTGACGCCGGACCGGGCGTCGATGCTGCTCGCACTGCAGGGCCAGCGCGGGAGCGACCCAAAGAGCATGAAGTTCGTCACCGCGACCGTGCGTGTGGAGTTTGACAAGTCGCGCGGCGGAAAATGGCAAGTCGCCAACCTCACGGTGCTCAAGAAGCCGCAGCTGCAGCAGGCGGGCCAATGAGTCCGCGGCGCAAGCTCGAAGCGGGTGAGACCGACTTCTTCGAGGCAACACCGAAACCGCCGCCGCAGTGGGGGTTGCCCGTTCTTTCGGTGGTGGCGGCGCTGCTGATTGCGGCCGCGATCGCGGGCAGCACCCTCATGGTGATCCGGCACGAATCCGACCACCGCATTGCGATCAAGGACGCCGACGCGCTCGGTTATGTCAAAGAGTTCATGACGATGTACAGCACGCTGGATCCGTTCCACGCCAACGACTATGCGGACCGGGTCCTGGCGCAGGGCACCGGCGACTTCGCCAAGACCTTCAAGGACAAGGAGAACGAGATCTTGGTCCAGGTCGCCCGCGCGGAACCGACACAGGGCACGGTCCTCGACGCCGGCGTGCAGCGCTGGAACGACAACGGCAGCGCGGACATATTGGTCGCGACGAAGGTGTCGAGCAAGTCGCCGGACGGGAAGATGACGATCGAGAGCGGAAACCGTTGGATCGCAACGGCTACCAAGGAAGGACCGCAGTGGAAGATCAGCCGGCTGATCCAGGTGATCTGACCACCGACGCCGCCGAGACCACGACCGACGACAAAGCTACCGGTCGTCGCGGTTGGGGGTTGTTCAAGAGACGGGCGAAAACGCCCGAACCCGAGACTGTCTCGAGTGTCGACCAGGTGGCGCAGCCGGAAGGAACCGCGCAGGCACCCCGCACACCCGTAGGCAAGGCGGGCCGGACGGCAAAACCCGTGGCGGAACCCGAATCCCCAGCCGAGGAGACCGCGGAACCCGAAACCCCGGCCGACTCCGAGGAAACCGCCGAGGACGTGATCCTGGTACCGCACCGGCCAGCGGGCAAGCGGATGACTATCGCGGTCGCCGCCGCCGGGGTTGTGCTTGTCGGAGCCGCGGCTTTCGCGGGTGCGACGTTGCAGCCCTACCTGGCCGACCGCGCGCTTGTCCACACCAAACTCGACATCGCCCGAACGGCCGCCAACGCGATCACCACACTGTGGACCTACACGCCGGACAACATGGACGCACTACCGGACCGGTCGGCCCGCTACCTGGGCGGTGACTTCGCGAACGAGTACCGCAAGTACATCGACGCGATCGTCGCACCCAACAAGCAGGCCCAGGTCACCAACACCACCCAGGTGCTGGGAGCCGCCGTGGAAACGGTGACGCCGTCGGAGGCCACGGCGATCGTCTACACCAACTCGGTGGCCACCAGCCCGGTGTCGAAGAACATCCCGTCGCTGCGCTACCTGTCGTACCGATTGACGATGCAGCGCCGCGACGCGAAGTGGCTGATCACCCGCATGTCGACGGTGACGTCGTTCGACCTGACCCCGCAGCTGTAGGGCAGGACCGGCCGCGGCACCGGCTAGTCTCGCGGGTATGCCATCCGTACTCGTCACCGGTGCCGCCAGGGGCATCGGTAAGTCGATCGTCGACCACCTGGCCGGGCGCGGCTGGGACGTGATCGCGGGCGTCCGCAGCACAGACGACGCCGCCGCGGTCACCAAACTCAACCCGCAGCGCATCTCATCGGTCATCCTCGACGTCACCGACGCGGGACACGTCGACGCCCTGCAGGACTCCCTCCCCGAGCGGCTCGACGCGATCGTCAACAATGCGGGGATCGTCGTGAGCGGCCCGATGGAGGCCGTCGGCACCGATGAATGGCGAAAGCAGTTGGACATCAACGTGATCGGTCAGCTCGCGGTCACCCGCGCGGTGCTGCCGCGGCTGCGGAAGTCGCGCGGCCGGATCGTGTTCATCTCCAGCGTCAACGGAAAGCTGTCGATGCCGTTGATCGGTGCGTACTGCGCGAGCAAGTTCGCTCTCGAGGCGGCCGCCGACGCACTGCGGATGGAACTGCGGCCGTGGCACATCCCCGTTGTCGTTGTCGAACCCGCGCAGACCGACACCGACATGTGGCGCACCGCCGAGGCGATGGCCGAGGACACCGAGGCGGCGTTGACATCCGAGCAGCGCCAGCTGTACGCCAAGCACATCGCGGGGATGAAGAAGTCCATACCGCTGTCCCAGAAGATCGCGGTCCCGGCCGCGAAGGTATCCGCCGTCGTGGAGGAAGCGTTGACCGCCCGCAGGCCCCGCGCCCGCTACGTCGTCGGTGTTGGACCGAAGTTGCAGGTGGCGTTGTTGACGAACGTGCCAACCTGGGCCCGCGACCAGGTACTGCGGCGGGTATCCGGCCAGCCGTAGGCATGGCGGATTTCGTCAAGCGCAATGCCCGCGCGCCAACCGGCTTCTTCGCATGCGAAGCCGCTGGGCTGCAGTGGCTTTCGGCCGTCGACGGTGGCGTCCCCTGTGCACGGGTGATCGACTGCGACGACACCAGTCTGACTTTGCAATGCCTGGATTCCGCCGCCCCCACCGGTGCGGCCGCACACGAGTTCGGCCGACGGCTGGCCCGCACCCACAACGCGGGTGCCGATGGGTTCGGCTCACCGCCCGACGGCTGGACAGGACCGGGCTTCTTCGGTCCGCTGCAGCGGCCGCTGCCGATGTCGCTCACCGGCCACGATCGATGGGGCGCGTTCTACGCCTCCGAGCGGCTGACCCCGATGGCCGACCGCGCAGCGCCGCTGCTCGATCCACCGACTCGCGAGGCAGTCAGCACGGTCGTGTCGCGCTGCGAGGCCGGCGATTTCGACGATGACGAGCCACCGGCCCGATTGCACGGCGATCTGTGGAGCGGCAATGTCATGTGGACGCCCGACGGTGCGGTGCTGATCGATCCGGCTGCCCAGGGCGGGCATCGGGAAACGGACCTCGCGATGTTGGCGCTGTTCGGGTGCCCCTTCTTCGACGCCGTGATCGACGGGTATCAATCGCACCGGCCGCTTCGCGACGGCTGGCGCGGCCGCGTCGGCCTCCACCAGCTCTACCCGCTCCTGGCGCACGTTGTGTTGTTCGGAAGCGGCTATGAGCGCCAGACCTTCGCCGCGGCTACCAGCGCTGAGCGGATCAATTGAACGCCAACCAGCTTGGCAGCGCATCCGCGCGCGTCGCACCCTCGGGTCCGGTGGCTCGCCGAGCATGCGACCAACATCGTCGCGCAGACGAGGGTTAACCCAATTCGGTTATGCCGCAGCTAAACCCGCATGCATCTCCCACACAAGAATCTCTGCGGGCTCGGTTGCGGTGACCCGTTGCCCGCCGGATGCGGTGAACCGCACGGCGTCACCTTCGTGCAGCGGTCCTGCGCCTTCGAGGGTGATCTCGCCGCGGGGGACGAACAGGTGCAGGTACGGCGCCTGGGGCAGTTCGACAGTGTCACCGGCCTGCAGTCGGGCACCGTGCAGGGCCGCGTACTTGTTGCGGATGGTGATCGCGCTGTCGTCGTTGTGCTCGGGCATGCCCGACGCGATCGTCACAAGGCCGCCGCGCAGCAGTTCGTCGTCGATCTCGAGCTGCTGATAACCGGGCGTGACGGCGGACTCATCCGGAACCACCCACATCTGCACGAAATGCACTGGCTCGTGCCCCTGCCCTTCGGGCGGGCGGTGCCCCCGGTGGGTTCCCTCGCCCGTGAGGGTCCACGAGTCGTTCTTCTCGGAATGCAGAATGCCGCGCCCGGCTGACATTCGCTGCGCGAGGCCGGGATAGATCACACCCGAATGTCCCGTGGAGTCCTGATGAACCAAGGATCCACGCAGCACCCATGTGACGATCTCCATGTCGCGATGCGGATGCGTCTCGAAACCCGTGCCCGGCTTGACGATGTCGTCGTTGTTCACCAGCAGCAGGCCGTGGTGCGTGTTGCCCGGGTCGTAGTGGCTGCCGAATGCGAACGAGTGCTTGGAGTCCAGCCAGGAGATCTGTGTCTTGGCGCGGTCGTCGGCACGCTTGATCTCGATGGATTCGGGGGCGGTCAATGTCATCACTCCTCGGGAGTTCTGGCCAGCCTAGGCGGTCGGTGTTGACCGCGACAACATAGATGATGTGTCATATATTCCGTGTGGCTGACGGACGAACAGCAGCGGATCTGGCGCGGCTACCTGGAGATGGGGAGCCGGTTACAAACCGCGATGCACCGCCAGCTGCAGCACGACTGTGAATTGTCGTTGTCCGACTACGACGTGTTGGTCGTGCTGTCCGAGCGCCGGGCACTGCGCATCAAGGAACTCTCCGACGCCCTGGCGTGGGAGCAGAGCCGGCTGTCACATCAGCTGCGACGCATGCGCGGGCGCGGCCTGGTGCTGCGGCACGGCAGCGACGACGATCGGCGCGGAGCAACCGTCGAGCTCACCGAGAGCGGTCGGGCCGCCCTGGCGGCCGCCGCGCCGGGGCATGTCGAGCTGGTGCGCTCGGTCGTGTTCGACGGGATCTCCGCCGCGCAGCTAGGGGCGTTTGGCTCGGTGATCGAGACGGTGCTGGAACGGCTTACCAATCAGATTCCGTGAACGTGACGACGCCGCGGATGTTCTTGCCGTCGAGCATGTCCTGGTAGCCGTCGTTGATGCTCTCCAATTTGTAGGTGTTGGTGATCATCTCGTCGATTTTCAATAGCCCGGACCTGTACAGGCCGACCAGCTTCGGCGTCTCGATATGCGAGCTGCCGCCGCCGAAGATGTTGCCCTTCAACGTCTTCTGTAACATGGTGAACAGGAACAGGTTGAGCTTGACGTCGACGTCGGTCATCGACCCCATGCCCGTCACAACGCAGGTGCCGGTCTTGGCGGTCATGATCATCGCCTCTTCGATGTACTCGCCGCGCATCTCGCCGACCGCGATGATCGTCTTGTCGGCCATCAGGCCGTAGGTGAGGTCGATCATCGGGGCGATGGCTTCGGCCATCGACGCGTAGACGTGGGTCGCGCCGAACTTGGTGGCCTGTTCGCGCTTCCACTCGTTCGGGTCGATCGCGATGACATGCCTGGCACCGGAGATCACCGCACCCTGCAGCGCGCTCATGCCGATGCCGCCAACGCCGACGATCACCACGGTCTCGCCCGGTTGCACATCGGCGACGTTGGTGGCCGAGCCGAAGCCCGTCGGCACCGCGCAGCCCATGATGGCGGCGGTCTCGAACGGAATGTCCTTGTCGATCTTGACAACCGAATCCTTGTGGACGGTCATGTACGGCGCGAAGGTGCCGAGCAGATTCATCGGCGATACCTCATGCGGGCCGGCGTGCACCCGCGAGGTGCCGTCAGCGATGGCCTTGCCGCCGAGGAGCATCGCGCCGCGGTCGCACAGCGAGCGGTAGCCCTTGAGGCACGGCGGGCATTCGCCGCAGGCCGGGATGAAGGCGAGGATGACGTGGTCGCCCTCCTCGATACCCGTCGCGTTCTTGCCGACCTTGGTGACGACGCCCGCGCCCTCGTGGCCGCCGAGTGCGGGCAAGCCGATCGGGGTTGCGCCGGTGGTCAGGTGATAGTCGGAGTGGCACATGCCGGCCGCGTGCATCCGGATCTGGACCTCGTCGGCGACCGGGTCGCCGAGGTCGATCTCGTCGACCTTGAACGGCGAATTGAGCTCCCACAGCAGAGCGCCCTTGGTCTTCATAGCCCGCGATCATAGAACACGTTACAAAACAGGTGCCAAGAAGGCCTATGACCTGCGCGAATAGCTGGCTAGAGCAAGTTGTGTACAACAACTCGCACACAAGTCGTCAAAGGTGGGCCGGCAAGCCGAACTTTTCGAACAACGCGGTGTCGAGGAACGCCACTACGTGTGAGATCGCGTCCGGGCGCACATCGAGCACATGCAGCTGGAAAGCCTCGTGCTTGCCGGTCTCCCGATTGAGCATGTACAGCGCGGCCGCGGGCTGGCCGTTGGCCGTCGTCCGGATGAAGCGCATATCGCCCGGCCCCTGGGCGGGGCATTTCTCGCGCGTGAGCGTGACGATCGCGTCGGGGCCCTGATACCAGCCGTCGAACGGCGGCATCTCCCAGATCGCCTCTTCGGTGAACATCTTCACCAGCGCGTCGATGTCGTAGGCCTCGAATGCGGCGATGTAACGGTCAAGCAGGTCGCGGGTCTCCGGCGATTCCGGATCGGCGAGGTCGTCGTTCTCGCTGGGGTCGACGGCGTCGAGCTGTGCCCGCGCCCGCTGCAACAGGCTGTTGACCGCAGCCGTGGACGTGCCGATCGCGTCGGCCACCTCGGCGGCCCTCCACTGCAGAACGTCGCGCAATACCAGCACCGCCCGCTGCCGCGGCGACAGGTGCTGCAGCGCGGCGATGAACGCCAGCCGCACCGACTCCCGCGAGCCGACGATGCTCGACGGGTCGTCGGAGTCATCGGGGATGGGCTCCAGCCACGGCACCTCGTTGCGTTCCACCAACTCGCCCGTCGGATCCGAGCTCGGCGCACCCAGCCCCGTCGGCAGCGGCCTGCGCTGACGGCCCTCAAGCGCGGTCAGGCAGGTGTTGGTCGCGATCCGGTACAGCCAGGTCCGCAGCGACGACTCGCCCTTGAACTTGCCGTAGGCCTTCCATGCCCGCAGATAGGTTTCCTGGACGAGGTCCTCGGCGTCATGCAGTGAGCCGGTCATCCGGTAGCAGTGCGCCATCAGCTCCCGCCGGTGGGGCTCGGCCTTGAGCAGGAACTCGTCATCGGTTTCGTATGCGAGGACGCTCACCGCACCGAGCTTACGCAGACCCACCGACAAGCGGTCGCTAGTCTCGCGTGATGGCCACAACCCGCAGCGAGCACACCTTCGACGGTGTCGGCGGGGTGCGCATCGTCTATGACCTGTGGACCCCGGACACCGATCCGCGAGGGGTGGTGGTCATCTGCCACGGATATGCCGAACACGCCCGCCGCTACGACCACGTTGCGCAACGATTCGGCGAGGGCGGCCTGATCACCTACGCGCTCGACCTGCGCGGGCATGGCCGCTCCGGCGGCAAGCGCGTGCATCTCCGAGACATTTCGGAGTACACCGACGACTTCCACACGCTGGTCGGCATCGCGGCTGCCGATCATCCGGAACTGAACCGCATCGTGCTCGGCCACAGCATGGGTGGCGGCATTGTCTTCGCCTATGGCATCGAGCATCCCGACGACTACACCGCCATGGTCCTGTCGGGCCCGGCGGTGGACGCCCAGGACGGGGTATCACCGGTGATGGTGTTCGTGGCCAAGGTGCTCGGCAAGGTCGTGCCCGGCCTGCCCGTCGAACAGCTTCCCACCGACGCGGTGTCCCGCGACCCGCAGGTGGTGGCCGCCTACAACGCCGACCCGCTGGTGCATCACGGAAGGCTGCCCGCCGGCATCGCGCGGGCGCTGATCGGCGTCGGCGAGACCATGCCCCAGCGCGCTGCCTCCCTCACCGCGCCGCTGCTGGTCGTGCACGGCGAGCAGGACAAGCTCATCCCGGTCAAGGGCAGCAGGCGTCTGGTCGAGTGCGTGGGATCTGCCGATGTGCACCTGAAGGTCTACCCCGAGCTCTACCACGAGGTGTTCAACGAGCCCGAACGCGCGGTAGTGCTCGACGACGTCACCTCGTGGATCGAGGCCAAGCTTTGAAAGTGCTTGCTGTTCTCTGGGTTTCACTGGCACTGGTCCTGATAGCCGGATGCTCGTCGCAGGAGCCCACGCAGCGCGGCTGGGTCGACGACGACGTCAGGTTCGAGTCCGTCGGCCTGACCATCTACGGCACCTATCGGCACCGGCACGGCGCCGAAGCCGGCCCTGCCGCCGTTTTGATCTCAGAAAGCGGCAAGACCGACCGCAACGGCGACAACGCCGTGGCAGGACCGGTCGGCAACATGCGCCAACTCGCCGAACTGCTCTCGGACCACGGCGTGGCCAGCCTGCGCTACGACAAGGTCGGCACCGGCAAGACCGGCCTCGGCCCCTACCTCACCCGGAGCGCGGACGTCGGCAGCGCCGTCTACACCGGCGGCGCCAAGGCCGCCGTGCGCTTCCTCGCACAGCAGCCCGGCACGGCCAAGGCGCGCATCTCGGTGTACGCGCTGGGCGAGGGCACGATCCACGCGATGTCCCTGGCCGCCGACACGGCACCCGACGCCCCAAAGATCCACTCGCTGGGGCTCTTTCAGCCGTTGCCCTCCCGCTATCTCGATATCATCACCGCGCGGGTGCGGGCCGACGGCGACCCCGCGACGCTGGCGGCCTGGTTGGCCGCGGTCGACCAGGCGCGCACCAACGGCAACGCCCCGCAGAAACTGCCGCAAGGCCTGGGCGCAATCCTCAACCCGGGCAACGTCAAGGCCGTCGTCGAGGCCGACGCTATCGACCCGCTGGCGTTGGCCGCCAAGGTGCCCGCCGGCACCCCGGTCCTGTTGACGTGTTCGGATTCCGATGGCCAGGCCAAGTGTGACGCCGAGCGGCCGCTCATCGACGCGCTGAAACACACCGCGCTGACGGTGGTCGAACTCAAGGGCGTCAACCACGTTCTGCGCGACGATCCCACCGACAACGTCGCCAACTACGCCAAGCGGGACCCGCTTTCTCCACAGCTCGTCAGCGCGCTCGACGGGTTTGTCACCAAGTAGACATAACCTGACGCCATGAGTGACGACAAGATGCTCGCCCGGATCGCCGCGCTGCTGCGCCAGGCCGAGGGCACCGACAACACACATGAGGCCGACGCGTTCATGGCCGCAGCGCAACGGCTGGCGACGGCGACGTCGATCGATCTGGCGGTGGCGCGTTCGCATTCGGACAAGCGCACCAAGGCGCAGACTCCGGTGCAACGCACCGTCACCATCGGCAACCCCGGCACGCGCGGACTGCGCACCTACGTCCAGCTCTTCACGGTGATCGCACATGCCAACGACGTGAAGTGCGACGTCGCGTCGAACTCGACGTTCGTCTACGCCTACGGGTTCGCCGAGGACATCGACGCCAGCCACGCGCTGTATGCCAGCCTGGTGCTGCAGATGGTGAAGGCCTCCGAGACCTACATCACATCCGGCGCGCACCGGCCGACCCCGACGATCACCGCCAGGATCAACTTCCAGCTGGCCTTCGGCGCCCGGGTTGGGCAGCGGCTCTCCGAGGCCCGCGAACAGGCGCAACGGGAAGCCACAAACGGTCGCGACAGCAAGCCTGGCACCGCTATCGCCCTGCGGAACAAGGACATCGAGCTCAAGGACTTCTACCGGCAGACTTCCCCGGCGCGGGGTACCTGGCGGGCTACCAGTGCCACGGCCGGGTACTCGTCGGCGGCGCGGCGAGCGGGGGATCGTGCGGGCCGGCGCGCGCGGCTGGGCACAAGCCCCGGGTTAGCCGGCGCCCGCAGCGCTTTGGAGACGTGACACCGCGCGACACGCAGCGTGCGAAGGTCTACGCCGCTGAGGAATTCGTCAGGACGTTGTTCGACCGCGCGAGTGAGCATGGCAACCGCGCCATCGAATTCTTCGGCACACAGCTGACGCTGCCCCCGGAGGGGCGGTTCGCGTCGGCGGCAGCGGTACAGCGGTATGTCGACGACGTGTTGGCGCATCCCGCGGTCCGGCAACGCTGGCCGTCGGCAGGACAGCTTGCCGTACGGGCCCGTCGCGGGACCACAGCGGCGCACTACGAACTCACCGGCGAGGGGGCGACGATCGCGGTGCCCGACCGGCTGGGCACTTGGGCGCTGCGGGAGCTCGTGGTGTTGCACGAGCTTGCGCACCATCTCAGCGACTCCCAGCCGCCGCACGGGCCGCAGTTCGTCGCCGCCTTCTGCGAACTCGCGGAGGTGGTGATGGGTCCCGAGGTCGCTCACGTGCTGCGGGTGGTCTACGCCAAAGAAGGTGTGCGATAGCGTCTGTCGAATGGCAGAGCCCGATCCCAAGTCGCTCGACGAGCTGTTCAATCGCGTCCTTCACACCGAGGACGAACCGCTGACGGCGGCGCGGGAGGCGGGCGCGGCGGCGGGAATGCCGGCCATCGAGGTATCGGCCCAGCTCGGAAAGCTGTTGTTTCTGCTTGCGACCGCGATTCGGGCCACCCGGGTTCTGGAGATCGGCACGCTGGCCGGCTACAGCACCATCAATTTGGCCCGCGCCGTCGGGACCGACGGTCGCGTCGTCACGCTGGAGTTCGAACCCAAACACGCCGAGGTGGCCCGGGATAACCTGGCACGCGCCGGTGTCGCCGACCGCGTCGAGCTGATCGTCGGCGCCGCACTGGACACGCTGCCGCGGCTGGCCGACCGCGGCGAGACGTTCGACCTGATCTTCATCGACGCCGACAAGGAGAACAACGTCGCCTACGTCGAGTGGGCGATCAAGCTCGGCAGGCCGGGCTCGGTCATCGTGGTGGACAACATCGCTCGCTTCGGAAGGGTTTTGGAGCCCGCGGCCGACGACCATCAGGCCCGCGCGGTCCGAGACATGCTGGAGATGATGGGGGAGAACCCGCGACTGCAGACGGCGGCCATTCAAACGGTCGGCACCAAGGGGTGGGACGGCTTCGCGGTCGCCATAGTCAAATAGCGCGCGGCGCTAGCCGCAAACCGCGCCGGTAGCGGCCGAACCGACCAGCTTGGTGTACTTCGCCAGTACACCGGTGGTGTAGCGCGGCGGTGGCGGCTCGAAACCCGCCTTGCGCGCCTCGAATTCGGCCGGATCGACCAGCACGTCGAGCGTCCCCTTGGCCACGTCGAGTCGGATGGGGTCGCCGTCCTGCAGGAATGCGATCGGCCCGCCATCGACGGCCTCGGGTGCAATATGACCGACGCAAAGGCCCGTTGTGCCGCCCGAGAACCGGCCGTCGGTCATCAGCAGCACATCCTTGCCCAGCCCCGCACCCTTGATTGCGCCGGTGATTGCCAGCATCTCCCGCATGCCCGGGCCACCCTTTGGCCCTTCGTAGCGGATCACGACGACGTCGCCCGCGGTGATCGTGCCGTCCTCCAACGCGTCAAGCGCCGCGCGCTCGCGTTCGAAAACCCTTGCGGTGCCTACGAATACATCGGAGTCAAAGCCCGCCGACTTGACGACGGCACCCTCGGGGGCCAGCGATCCGCCAAGGATCGTGATGCCGCCGGTGGGGTGAATCGGGTCGCTCAGTGCGCGAAGCACCTTTCCGTCGGGGTCGGGTGGTGCGATCTGCGCAAGATTCTGGGCCATCGTCTGGCCGGTGACGGTCAGGCAATCGCCATGCAGCAGGCCGGCATCCAGTAGCGCCTTCATCACGACGGGCACGCCGCCGATGCGGTCGACATCCGTCATCACGTGCTGCCCAAACGGTTTTACGTTGGCGAGATGGG
Source organism: Mycobacterium sp. (assembly GCA_036263935.1). Lineage (GTDB taxonomy): Bacteria > Actinomycetota > Actinomycetes > Mycobacteriales > Mycobacteriaceae > Mycobacterium. The sequence continues at coordinate 4,116 of DATARY010000046.1, read as the reverse complement.
GAACCTTTGAGCCGACGGTAGTGAAGTCCTCCAGCGTCAGCTTCACTCCTGCCTCGTGTGCAATGGCCAGCAGGTGCAATACCGCGTTGGTCGAGCCGCCGAACGCCATCACCACCGCGATCGCGTTCTCGAACGCCTCCTTGGTCAGGATGTCGCGTGCGGTGATGCCGCGGCGCAGCAAGTCGACGACGGCCCGTCCGCTGCGACGCGCGAACCCGTCGCGGCGGCGGTCGGTCGCAGGAGGCGCCGCGCTGCCCGGCAACGACATGCCCAGCGCCTCAGCCGCGCTCGCCATCGTGTTGGCGGTGTACATGCCGCCGCAGGCGCCCTCGCCGGGACAGATCGCGCGCTCGATGGCGTCGACATCCTCCCGCGGCATCAGCCCGCGCGAGCAGGCGCCGACGGCCTCGAACGCGTCGATAATCGTGACCTCACGCTCGGATCCGTCCGAGAGCTTGGCTATGCCGGGCAGGATCGACCCGGCGTAGAGGAACACGCTGGCCAGATCGAGCCGGGCGGCGGCCATCAACATCCCGGGCAGCGACTTGTCGCAACCCGCGAGCAGCACGGAGCCGTCGAGGCGCTCGGCCTGCATGACCGTCTCCACGCTGTCGGCGATCACCTCGCGAGACACCAGCGAAAAGTGCATGCCTTCGTGGCCCATCGAGATGCCGTCGGACACCGAAATCGTGCCGAACTCCATCGGATAGCCACCCGCGGCGAACACCCCGTCCTTGACCGCCTTGGCCAGTCGGTCCAGCGACAGGTTGCACGGGGTGATCTCGTTCCACGACGACCCGACACCGATCTGCGGCTTGGCGAAGTCGTCGTCCTCCATGCCTACGGCCCGGAGCATTCCACGGGCGGCGGCCTTCTCGAGGCCGTCGGTGACATCGCGACTGCGGGGCTTGATGTCGGGAGTCGAGGGCTTGGAAGAAGACATGGGTTCAAGTATGCCTTCGGCGTTTCCACCGGCCAAACCGTTATCAATACCCCCGCGGGGTACCGTGGAAGGGTGACACCGATGCCCCGTCGAGTGGCCGCAGCGCTGGCCGCGGTGACCGCCGCGCTGGTCCTGTCGTCGTGCGGCAGCCCGGCGGCCGACGGCCACCCGGACCACAGGCCGACCGACAAGCCCGTCATCACGGGGCAGCCGGCCGGCTACAACGCCGACGACGTCGCGTTCGCCAGCAACATGATCCCGCACCACAAGCAGGCCCTGCAGTTGTCGGCGCTGGTTCCTGACCGCACCACCAACCAGGACGTCATCGCGCTCGCCAAGCGGATCTCGGCCGCGCAGCAGCCGGAGATCGAGACCATGAACGTGCTCCTGGTGCAATGGAACGAGAACCCCGACACCAACTCCGGTCATGGCGGCCACGACACCAAGATGGCCGGCATGGTCGACGCGGCGACCATGACGAAGCTGGGGTCGCTGGATGGCACCGAGTTCGAGAAACTGTGGCTGGAGTCGATGATCAGTCATCACCAGGGAGCGATCGAGATGGCAAAGGCAGAGATCGCCAACGGTGAGAACGTCGACGCGATCACCCTCGCCAAAAATATCGTCAACACACAGGAAGCCGAGATCGGCCAGATGAAGCAACTGCTGGGAGGCTGAAATGACTGCAGCGCATGGTTATTCGCAGCAGAAAGACAACTACGCCAAGCGGCTGCGCCGGATCGAGGGTCAGGTCCGCGGCATCGCGAAGATGATCGAGGACGACAAGTACTGCATCGACATCCTCACTCAGATCAGCGCCGTCAACAGCGCACTGCAGTCGGTGGCCCTGGGGCTGCTCGACGAGCACCTCGGGCACTGCGTCACGCAGGCGCTCGCCGAAGGCGGCGATCAGGCGGACGCGAAATTGGCCGAGGCGTCCGCGGCCATCGCGCGCCTGGTGCGCTCCTAGTCGCTCAGCGCCTCCTTGATTCGTTCGACCTTCGCAGTGAGCTGGCCCGTGTAACCGGGACGGATGTCTGCCTTGAGCACCAGGCTCACCCTGGGTGACACGGCGGCCACCGCGTAGACGGCCTGCTTGACCACCGCCATCACCTCGTCCCACTCTCCTTCGATATTGGTGAACATCGCGTTCGTTTCGTTGGGCAGGCCCGAAGCGCGCACCACCCGGATCGCTTCGGCCACCGCGGCGCCCACACCGCCTGTTGCGTCGCCGCCCGACGGGCTCACACTGAAGGCAACAATCATCTGTTCAGTGTGCGCCTACTGCTTGCTGAAGCCCGTCGCCCGCACGACGAGGATGACCCGGTCCGCCTTGTCCGGCGGCGGCTCCGTCAGCGGGCCGCTATAGCGGTCGTTGAGACGTAGGTAGAACGCACCGGTGGGGTCCGGCACGACCTCCTCGAGGACGCCACGGACCTCCAGATACCGGTACGGGTTGTCCGGATCGCTGACCGACATCGCCACATTCGGATTCGCCGCCAGATTCCGGTACTTCTGCCGCTTGGAGGTGTGGGTGAACCGCAACCGCTCGCCGTCCCAGTTGAACCACATGGGGTTCACCTGTGGGCGGCCGTCGGGCCTCACCGTGGCCAGGTGCCCGTACAACGGGCGCTCCAACAATGTCTCGTAGCCATCAGGAATGGCGACCATCACGATCCTCTCGACGGGGCAAGCGACTACGAGGTGACAACCCGTTCGAGCGCGGTTCCAATCCTCAGATGGCGCCCGTTTCTGTCGGGGTGCGCTGTTCGGCGTTCCCGGGCAATTGGCACGAAAGTAACATTCGCCCCCCAGCGGCGATTAACAGTGCAGTTCAGCGCCTCGGCAGGTCGATCGTCGGGGTCAGGGCAATATCGTCGTGGCGGTAGCTGGCCTCCGCGCTGTGCGACACTGGAAAACATTAGTGTGACCGGAGGTGACGTATGAGCAAGCGGACGAGGGGAAGGTTGGTCACCGCGTTGATCGTGGCCGGCCTCGTGGGTGGCCTGGCTTTGGGGACGCCATCAGCGGGGGCAGACCCCGAGATTCCGTCGCCGCCGCCGGCGCCCATCGATCCCGCCGCAGCTCCTGCGCCCGATCCGGTTGCGCCGCCGGCGCCGGCCGCTGATCCGCTCGCGTTACCGCCGCCGCCCGCGCCGAATCCGTTCGCTCCTCCGGGGGCCGCCAGCCCGCTCGCGGCCCAGCCGACGGTGATCCCGGAGGGCACACCGGCGGGCCAGAACCCCACGCCGTACACCGGAGATCCGGTGTTCGCGCCGCCGGCATTCAATCCGATCAACGGCTCGATGGTCGGCGTAGCCAAGCCGATTATCATCAACTTCGCGCGGCCCATCGCCGACCGGCCGATGGCCGAACAGGCGATCCACATCTCGTCGGTCCCACCGGTGCCCGGCAAGTTCTACTGGATGAACGACACCCAGGTGCGGTGGCGGCCGATCAATTTCTGGCCCGCGCACACCGTGGTCAATATCGATGCCAGCGGTGCCAAGTCGAGCTTCACGACCGGAGACCAACTGGTTGCGACGGCCGACGATGGCACCCACCAGATGACGATCACTCGCAATGGGAAGGTTGAGAAGACCATACCCATGTCGATGGGGATGGCGGCGGGCGGCCACCAGACCGCGAATGGCACCTACTACGTGCTCGAGAAGTTCCCTGACATCGTTATGGATTCGGCGACGTACGGGGTGCCGAACACGTCGCCCCAGGGCTACAAGGTGCATGTGCAACTGGCCGTGCGGTTCGACAACAGCGGCAACTTCGTGCACAGCGCGCCGTGGTCGGTGGCCGACCAGGGCCAGCGGGACGTGAGCCACGGCTGCATCAACATCAGCCCTGACAACGCGAAATGGTTCTACGACAACTTCTGCAGCGGCGACCCGATCGTGATTAAGAATTCCGTCGGTACTTACAACCAGCCCGACGGCGCGTCGGATTGGCAGATGTTCTAAACCTGGAAATCTGGTCGCGCGGAACGGGCGCTAGTTCCAGATCCGTACCCGGCGTTGCGCGTCGAGATACAGGTCGTCGGACTCCTCGACGTCGAATGCCTCATAGAACGCGTCCATGTTGCGGATGACGCCGTTGCAACGGAACTCGGGCGGTGAGTGCGGGTCGACCGCGAGCCGCCGGATCGCCTCGGCGTCACG
>DATARY010000035.1:0-4055 GCA_036263935.1 Mycobacterium sp. | reverse complement strand
CTGGAATGGCACGGTGTTCAGCGACTTGCCCTTGACATCGATGATGTCGTACTGCGACACCCGATAGCTGGGGATGGTCACCTTGACGCCGTTGACCGTGAAGTGGCCGTGGCTGACCAGCTGACGGGCCATCCGACGCGTACGGGCGATCCCAGCGCGGTACACGACGTTGTCCAGCCGGCTCTCCAGGATCTGCAGCAGCTCGTCACCGGTCTTGCCGGGACGGCCGGCCGCTTCCGCGTAGTAGCGGCGGAACTGCTTCTCCATGACGCCGTAGGTGAAGCGGGCCTTCTGCTTCTCCTGCAGCTGCTGGCGGTATTCGCTTTCCTTGATCCGCGCGCGGCCGTGCTGGCCGGGCGGGTAGGAACGCTTCTCGAAGGACTGGTCGCCGCCGACGAGGTCGACGCCCAGCCGGCGTGATTTCCGGGTGATGGGTCCGGTGTAACGAGCCATTGTGTGTTCTTCTCCTAGACCCGACGACGCTTGGGCGGACGGCAGCCGTTGTGCGGCTGGGGGGTGACGTCAGAGATCGCGCCGACCTCCAGGCCGGCGGCCTGCAACGACCGGATCGCGGTCTCGCGGCCCGAACCCGGGCCTTTCACGAACACGTCGACCTTCTTGACGCCGTGCTCCTGCGCTTTGCGGGCAGCGTTCTCGGCGGCCAGCTGCGCGGCGAACGGCGTCGACTTACGCGAGCCCTTGAAGCCGACATGACCGGACGACGCCCACGCCAGGACGTTGCCCTGCAGGTCGGTGATCGTCACGATCGTGTTGTTGAACGTGCTCTTGATGTGCGCGGCACCGTGCGGGACGTTCTTCTTTTCCCGCCGCCGGGTTTTCTGGCCCTTCTTGGGCGCAGAGGCGGCCGCCTTCTTTGCTGGGGGCATGACTTACCTGGCCTTCTTCTTGCCGGCGATGGTGCGCTTGGGACCCTTGCGGGTGCGCGCATTGGTCTTGGTGCGCTGACCGCGCACCGGCAGGCCGCGGCGATGCCGAAGGCCCTGGTAGCAGCCGATCTCGATCTTGCGACGGATGTCGGCCTGCACCTCGCGACGCAGATCACCCTCGACCTTGAGGTTGCCTTCGATGTAGTCGCGCAGATGGGTCACCTGATCGTCGGTGAGGTCCTTGGTGCGCAGGTCTTTGTCGATCCCGACGGCGGCCAGGATTTCGTTGGACCGGGTACGGCCAACGCCGTAGATATAGGTCAACGCGACCTCCATGCGCTTATCGCGCGGGAGGTCAACGCCCACTAGTCGAGCCATGGGTGGCATTCCTTCTCTATGCGGAGGTCTGTTCTCAGCCCATTCCCTGGCCCAGAAAACAACTCGGGGCTCCGGGGTCCGGCCTCCGTTCCGGACGAGGCTGAGCTGGCCCATCTCTATAGATGCCAGCCGGCTCAGTGGTGCTGGGAGGTCTGCATTCAGTTGTATGCGCAGTGCGCGGGCGCTGGTCACATGGCGTCGACCCGCTGCGCCCGGCTACGCCGCGCTTTCGATCGCCGCTAGCCCTGGCGCTGCTTGTGGCGCGGATCAGAGCAGATCACCATGACCCGCCCATGCCGACGGATCACCCTGCATTTGTCGCAGATCGGCTTGACGCTCGGGTTCACCTTCACGGCTTGTGGATCCTGTTCTGTCTCTCGTCGGTTGCTTGTTCGGGCTTTTACTTGTAGCGGTACACAATGCGGCCACGGGACAGGTCGTAGGGAGACAACTCCACCACCACCCGGTCCTCGGGCAGGATGCGGATGTAGTGCTGCCGCATCTTGCCACTGATGTGGGCGAGCACCTTGTGGCCGTTTTCCAGCTCAATGCGGAACATCGCATTGGGCAGGGGCTCGACCACGCGGCCCTCGACCTCTATGGCGCCGTCCTTCTTGGCCATAACGTCTCTGAAATCCTCATCTTTGGTTTCGTTGCTTCTACGCCCGGATCAGCGCAGCATTCGCTGGCCTTGCAACGTGAGCCAGTGACAGGAAATTCCTAAGACAGGGCACGCGAGAACCAGCGCGATGACGCACCGTTGCTCCACGATACCCGCTGATTCGTGCTGGCCAAAATCGCTGTGGGCGGAATCGAACCCGCCAACCTCGCCCCCACACGGCAGCTCTGACAAGCGCATACTTAACGCCGATGACAAGTTCCGCAAATCCTGACGCACAGGCCCGCAAACCGGTGATGCTGACCGTCGACGACGATCCAGGGGTGTCCCGGGCCGTTGCCAGGGATCTGCGACGCAAATACGGCGATGCCAATCGGATCGTACGGGCGGAATCGGGCCCGGACGCGCTGGCCACCCTCAAGCAGCTCAAGTTGCGAGGTGAGACGGTCGCGATGCTCGTCGCCGACTACCGGATGCCCCAGATGACCGGTATCGCCTTCCTCGAGGCGGCGATGGACCTCTATCCGGCCGCCAAGCGGGTGTTGCTGACCGCGTACGCCGACACCCATGCCGCCATCGACGCCATCAACGTCGTCGACCTGGACCATTACCTGCTCAAGCCGTGGGATCCGCCCGAGGAGAAGCTGTACACCGTCGTCGACGACCTGCTGGAGGCCTGGAAGCGAGCGCCGGAACGCCCCATCCCGCACACCAAGGTGATCGGTCACCGCTGGTCGGCACGATCCTGGGAGGTACGCGACTTCCTGGCCCGCAACGGGCTGCACTACAACTGGTTCGCCTCCGACGAGCCCGTCGGCGAGCAACTGCTGCAAGCGGCCGGCGAAGACGGCAGGCGGCTCCCGGTCGTCGTCACCGAACACGGCGACCCGCTCGTCGACCCAAGCAACGCCGAACTGGCCGACACATTGGGCCTGACCACGACGCCGTCACAAGACTTCTACGACCTGATCGTGGTCGGCGGTGGGCCCGCGGGCTTGGCCGCCGCCGTCTACGGCGCTTCCGAGGGCCTGCGCACGGTGCTGATAGAGACAACTGCGACGGGCGGCCAGGCGGGCCAGAGCTCGAGGATCGAAAACTATCTCGGCTTTCCCGACGGGGTATCCGGCGGCCAACTGGCTGATCGCGCGCGCAGGCAGGCGGAGAAGTTCGGCGCGGAACTCATCACCGCCCGCACGGCCACTGCCCTGGAGATCAGCGGACCAAAACGCACGATTCGGTTCTCCGACGGCGGCTCCATCGACGCGCACGCAATCATCGTCGCCACCGGCGTCGCCTACAACGAGCTGACGGCGGACGGCTGCGAAACGTTGAAAGGCCGCGGTGTGCACTACGGGGCCGCAGTGTCCATCGCCTCGGAATGCGAGCGCGAAGAGATCTACGTGATCGGCGGCGCGAACTCCGCCGGCCAGGCCGCGATGTACCTGTCCCGCGAGGCCAAATCCGTCACGATCGCGGTGCGCGCGCCGTCGCTGGAGGCGTCGATGTCGCACTACCTGGTCGAACAGATCGAGCAGCGACCCAACATCACTGTCCGTACCTGCACCGAAGTGCAGTGCGCCATCGGAAGCGATTACCTCGAACGACTGACTTTGATCGACAACCGGACCGGGCAGACTGACGACGTCGGCTGCGCCCGGATGTTCATCTTCATCGGCGCCGCACCGCGCACCGAGTGGCTCAAGGACGTGCTCGCCCGCGACGACCACGGCTTCATCCTCACCGGTCCGGACTTGCGCAACGTGTGTGGCTGGACACTGGACCGGCCACCGCACCACCTGGAGACCAGCGTTCCGGGGGTCTTCGTCGCCGGCGATGTGCGCTCCCAATCCGCCAAACGCGTCGCGGCCGCGGTCGGCGAAGGATCGATGGCCGTGATGTTGGTTCACCGTTACTTGGCCGAGTCATGACTGCCCGGCTCCCTTGCGACGCAGACGAATTGCGCACCCTGTTCCTGTTCGAGGCGCTCTCTGATGACCAGCTCGAGACCCTGTGCGTCAACGGCCATATCCAGGAATTCCAGCCGGGACCGATCATCGTTGAGGGTGAGCCGGCGACCTGTTTCTACGTTCTGATCGAGGGCGAGCTGGCGATGTCGAAGCTCTCCGGCGGCCAGGCCATCGAGACGAACCGGACATCACACCGCGGCGTGT
>DATARY010000238.1:0-16666 GCA_036263935.1 Mycobacterium sp. | reverse complement strand
GATCTGATCCACACCTGCAGGCCAGCGCGGTGTTGCCGGTGGCCAGCGCGCCAAGCGCATCAGCGCGGCGCTGACGTGTGGTCCGCGGGTCAGCACCGCAGACCGTGCCCGCCAGCGCGTCGAGCTGTTGATCCAACGCGGCGGCATCGGTGGCGCGCACGTTGCCCCAGATCTCGGCCATCCCATACGGGGCGGCCCCGACCTCAATATGGCGGTCCTCGTCGCGCTGGCGGGCCACCCGCAGCGCATCGGGATCCACCTCCAGGACCAGCCAATCCACCAGCTGGGTGACCTTCGGGTAGGACAGCTTGTTCCAGTGGGGCGCCCGGCGCGCCACCATCTCGTCGATCCGCGCGATGGCCGCGGCATCGGTGACCAGATCGGTGCGGTAGATGATCACCGCGATCACCCGGAAATCAACCTCCCCGGCGGCGAACACCTCGGCCAGCCTGGGCAGCCGCTCCAACAAGCTCTGCCCGTAATGCATCCGCGAGGACGCCCGCCCACGGCTAATCCCCAACTCCGCGGCCACCTCCGCGGCGATCACGTCCCAATCATCAACACACCAAAAGCCGTGCTCGTCGCCGGCGGCCTGCCACCGACGCTGACCAAAACGACCCACCGCCAGCAGCCCGCGCGCCACCGCAACCCGCTCAGCGCGCTGGGCCTCGCGCATCACCTCAAGCAGGCCCGCATCCGACTCTCCTTCGAACATACGTTCGATCATGCCAGAGGCGTCCGACAAATCTCACGCGCCCACCGCCCGCATCGTCTACAAGATGAGGAAAGGACGTCAGATGAAAACCCGACATGCGGTAATCGACAGCCCACTCGGCGAGCTCACCCTCGTCGCCGCCGGCCACACGCTCATCGGCCTGTACTTCCGGCACCACTGGTACCGGCCGGCCGAGGACACGTTGGGGCCACGGGTCGATGCCGAGTCGGACGACCTGTTCGCGAAGGCGCGAGCCCAGCTGCTCGATTACCTGTCCGGCCGTAGGCACGACTTCGACCTGCCGATCGCGATGCATGGCGATGAGCGACAGCATCGTGTTTGGACAATGCTGACCGCCATCCCCCGCGGCGACACCGTCACGTACGGAGAACTGGCCGCCGCACTCGCAGACGGAACCACCGCCCAGGAGGTCGGCCAGGCGGTCGGCCGCAATCCGCTGAGCATCATCGTCCCGTGCCATCGCGTGGTCGGCAAGAACGGCCAGCTGACCGGCTACGCAGGTGGCCTCGAGCGCAAACAGTTCTTGCTCGAGCTCGAGGAGCCGGTCGAGGTGAAAGCGGCACGGCTGTTCTGATGGCGGCGACCACGTGGCAGAAGCGTGTCGACTCGGGCGACTGGGAGGCAATCACCGCTGAAGTCAACGACTTCGGCGGTGCGCTGCTGCCTCGGCTTGTCACGGAGACGGAGGCTGCCCAGATCCGAAAGCTCTATCCCGACGACCACCTGTTCCGCGCAACCATCGACATGCGAAGGTATCGCTTCGGCGAGGGCGAGTACCGCTATTTCAAGCAGCCCTATCCCGAGCCGATCGAACACCTCAAGCAGGCGCTGTACCCGCGGCTCTTGCCCATCGCGCGCGATTGGTGGACAAAACTGGGCCGCCAGGCACCGTGGCCGGACACGCTCGACGACTGGCTGGACAGGTGCCATGCGGCCGGCCAAACCAAATCGACTGCCATTCTGCTCAAGTACGGTGCGGGCGACTGGAACGCGCTGCATCGAGACCTGTACGGGGACTTGGTGTTTCCGCTACAGGTGGTGATCAACCTCAGCCATCCCGACGCTGACTACACCGGCGGCGAGTTCCTGCTCGTCGAGCAGCGCCCGCGCGCCCAGTCCCGGGGCACCTCGACGGTGCTGCCACACGGTCATGGCTTTGTGTTCACCACACGGGAGCGGCCGGTGCAATCGACCCGTGGCTGGTCGGCGTCGCCGGTCCGGCACGGGGTCTCGGCGGTCCGCTCCGGCGAGCGGTTCACACTTGGCCTGGTGTTCCACGAGGCAGCATGAGACATGAAGCGCTACAGCCTCATTGGCGCCGACGCTGCGCGCCATCGAGCGTGGCGGTTACCTCACCAAGCGGGTGTTCTTCGCCGACGAGGCGACCGCGATCGCCGCGGGCTACCCGCCCTGTGGTCGCTGCCTGCGCCTCAGGCCGACCGACGTAGCACGATCAGATTGTCGGTCAGGGTCGCCGTCTCGCCTTCAGGCCCGACGGCCTCCCGCTCCACGGGGCCGACCCTGAGCTGGTCCCACGCGCCGGCATCGAGATTCATTCTGTCGAGCACTTCCTCTGCGCTCGGGAATTCATGGTGGTGAGCGAGCTTCCACGCCCAGGGCGGCGCGGCACCGTGGTCGACGATCACCAATAGCCCACCCGGGCGGACGGCGTCGGCGGCTCGGTTCAAGATCCGCGGCCGGTCAAGCTCGACCATGGAATGCAGGAACTGCGCGGACACCAGGTCGAAAACCCCATCGGGGAAGCTGTCCGACAAGTCGTGCTGCTGAAAGTCGATGCGCCCCCCCAGCCCGCGCGCGTCGGCGTCAGTAGTCGCACGCTGCAGGGCGGTTTCGGAGATGTCGACGGCGACGACGTGCCAGCCGTGCTCGGCCAGCCACAACGCATCGGCGCCCTCGCCGCAGCCCAGATCGAGGGCCCTGCCTGGTTCTAGTGTCGACGCCACCTCGGCGAGCCGGGTATTGACGCGACCGCTCCAGATCCGGTCACGTTCGCCGTAGCGCTCCTCCCAGTGTTCCTTGGGATCAGTTTCTTGCGTTTCCATGCCACGAGCTTGCACTCACCATATCTAGTTGCCAAGCTGATTTGCCATGGAGGCAAAGACGCGGGCGGACACGGTCGATCTCAGGGTCCGACGTCGACTGCGCGACCTGCGCGCACAACGCGGTCTTACGCTCGAAGAAGTCGCCACCCGGTCCAACATCGATGTCTCGACGCTGAGTCGGCTCGAGTCGGGTAAACGGCGGCTGGCGCTGGACCACCTCCCCCGCCTGGCCGCCGCGCTGTCGGTCAGCACCGACGATCTGCTGCGGACACCCGAGGCGGAGGACCCGCGCATCAGAGGCGGCTCGCACACCCATCACCTCGTCACCTATTGGCCGTTGACGCGGCAGGGACCGGCGGGCGGGCTACACGCCTTCAAGATCCGGGTCAGCGCCCGGCGCCGGACGCCACCCTCCGAGTTACCCGTACACGACGGCCACGACTGGATGTACGTGCTCTCCGGTCAAATGCGGCTGATGCTCGGCGGACGCGACTTCACCATCAAATCCGGCGAAGCCGTTGAGTTCTCGACGTGGACCCCGCACTGGTTCGGCGCCGTGGATGGCCCCGTCGAAGCCATCGCGATATTCGGGCCGCACGGTGAGCGGCTCCACCTGCACACGTGAGGCGCGCTGAGCTTCCCATCCCTCCAGACCACGGGTACCGTTCCCCTCGGTGGTCCCGCCTGGGCAGAAGGACACCGACACGGGGTCAGGAGGAGATGGGCTACCCCTACCCCGGAGGTTCTACATGTCCGACTACCTGATTCCGCTGCCACTAGCAGAAATGTTGCTCGTCACCCTCGGCCCGCTGGTCGACCAGCTTGAGCACGAGCACCATCCGTGGACACCGCTACTGCAAACGCGGCTGGACAAGTACATCGCTGCCCGCGATCGGTTCATCGCCCAGAACTATGGTGCCGTGGACGTCGACGCCATCACCTGCGAGCAGACAAAAGAACTCTGCGACGACGTCGACATGGGCATGTGGGCCGACGAGCTACACCAATGACCGAGCTACACCAAAGACAGAGTTGAGGTGCGCACCTCGCATCGCACCTACAGATAAGACGTCTGGTTCACCAGCCGAACCGACGCCACCCCGTCCGGGTAGAACTCGGCGATGGACAGCGAGGCCAGGTCGAGATGCAGCCGGTACAGAATGCCGGGACCGGCGTCCAGCGCCATCCGCAACAGCGTCTTGATGGGCGTCACGTGTGAAACCACCAAGACCGTTTCACCAGCATGCTCGGCGACGATCCGCGCCTGCGCCCGGCGCACCCGCTCGGCCACGCTGTCGAAGCTCTCGCCACCGGGCGGCCGGACGCTGGTGTCGCGCAGCCATCGCCGGTGCAATTCGGGATCCCGTTCGGCCGCCTCGCCGAACGTCAAGCCCTCCCAGGCGCCGAAATCCGTCTCGATAAGGTCATCGTCGACGGTGACGTCGACCCCGAGGGCCTTTGCCGCCCTCGCCGCGGTGTCGTAAGCCCGTTCAAGCGGTGACGTGATGACGGCGGAGATCCCGCCCTTTGCGCCGATGTACTGCGCAGCCGCATCGGCTTGACCGCGGCCGATCTCCGTCAGCGCCGGGTTCCCGCGACCCGAATAGCGCCGTTGCGTGGACAATTCGGTCTGGCCGTGCCGCAGCAACAGGAACCGGGTCGGCGCGCCGCGGGCGCCCGTCCATCCCGCCGAGGATGACGTCTCCGCGGGCTTCGATGCTTCTTCGGGAATTTCGACTTCGGCCGCGGCATCCATTGCTTCATTGGCCAGCCGGTCCGCGTGGCTGTTCTTCGAACGCGGAATCCACGCGTAGCTGATTCGGTCGAATCGCCTCGCCAGCGTCTTGGCCTGCTCATGCAGCGCGGCCAGGTCGGGATGCTTGACCTTCCAGCGGCCCGACATCTGTTCCACCACAAGCTTGGAGTCCATTAGGACGTCGACCTGGGAGGCACCGACCTTCGCCGCCTCCTCCAAGCCGGCGATCAGCCCGCGGTATTCCGCGACATTGTTGGTGGCGGTGCCGATGGCCTGCTTGCTCTCGGCCAGCACAGTGCCGTGATCGGCCGACCACACCACCGACCCGTATCCCGCAGGCCCCGGGTTGCCACGCGACCCGCCGTCGGCCTCGACGATGACCTTCACTGACCGGAGCCCTTGACTCGCAACAAGATCGCGCCGCACTCCGGGCAACGCAACACCTCATCCTCGGCGGCCGCGGAGATCCGCGCCAGCTCGCCACGGTCGATCTCGATCCGGCAAGCTCCACACCGGCGCCCCTGCAGCACTCCGGCCCCCGCGCCGCCGCGGGCACGCTGGCGCTCATACAACGCCACCAGGTTGGCGTCCAGCTGGGAAACGAGTTCGTCACGCCGCGAGCCGTTTTGGTGTCGCAGCTGATCGATCTCGGCGGTTGCGTCGTCGCAGCCCTTCTGCGCGTCGGTGAGCGTGCTCTGCAGCCCGTCGATCTTCGTCAGCTCTGTGGCCCGCTGACTCTGCAGCTCCTCGCGTCGCTCCATCACTTCCAGCAGCGAGTCCTCCAGACTGCCCTGCCTGCGCTGCAACGTCTCCAGTTCATGCTGCAGGTCGGTGAGTTGTTTTGCGTCAATGCTTCCCGCCTGCAGCATCGACCGATCGCGGTCCTCGCGTTGACGGACCGCGTCGATCTCCGACTCGAACTTCGCCACCTGCGCATCCAGGTCCTCGAGCGCTATCTGTAGCGCTGCCAAGCGGTCGTTGGCCTCGCGGTGGGCCGCCGCAGCTCCCTCTAGCTGCTGCTGTTGGGGCAGGTTCTTGGCCCGATGCTCGATGCGGCTGAGTTCTGCGTCCAGCTCTGACAATTCGAGCAACGAACGTTGTTGGACTACTTCAGCTTTCATATCTCGTTTCTCTCGACATTCCATGGGTCGGTGCGGACTGCCGAGACCCGCACCGGCAACGAATCGCCAAAATGACAGCGCAGCAGGTTCGCCGCCTGCGTGCACCATGGGTATTCACTCGCCCAGTGCGCGACGTCAACGAGTGCGACATCCGAGGCGCGCCGGTGCTCATCGGCGGGATGGTGCCTCAAATCGGCGGTGAGGTAGGCGTGCACGCCAGCGACGGCGACCGCGTCGAGCAGCGAATCCCCCGCACCACCGCACACGGCGACCCTGGACACCGTCGCCTCCGAATCCCCCGAGGCGCGTACACCCCACGAGGTGCCGGGCAGCGCCTTGTGAACACGGGATACGAACGCCGACAACGGCTCCGGCCCGGGAAGGAAACCGATCCTGCCGAGTCCAACGTCGTCGGGCACCGGCGCCAACGCGAGGATGTCGAAGGCGGGTTCCTCGTAGGGATGCGCACCCCGCATCGCGGCGAGGACGTGGCCGCGCAGCCGGGCCGGGGCGATCACCTCGACCCGATCCTCGGGAATGCGCTCGACGGTGCCCACGCTGCCGATGGCGGGCGACGCGCCTTCCTGCGGCAGGAACTGGCCCGTGCCCGTCACACCCCAGCTGCAATGCGAATAATCACCGATGCGACCGCCGCCGGCGGCGAACATCGCCTCCCGCACGGCGTCGGCGTTCTCGGCCGGAACGAAGACCACCCACTTGTCCAGGTGGGTTCTGAGTGGGACCGGCTCCAGCACCTCCTCGACCACGATGCCCAGCGCGTCGGCCAGCGCATCAGACACCCCCGGTGATGCCGCGTCGGCGTTGGTGTGCGCGGTGAACAACGCTCGCCCGGTCCGGATCATCTGGTGCACCAGTGCGCCTTTGGCCGTACTGGCCGCTACCGTGTCAACGCCACGCAGCAGCAGCGGATGATGCGCCAACAGCAGCCCCCGCTCGGGCACTTCGGTGACGACGGCTGCGGTGGCGTCGACGGCGACGGTCACCGTCTCGACGGGCTCGGACGGGTCGCCACACACCAAACCCACCGAATCCCAGTCCTGCGCCAATTGGGGCGGGTAGGCCGCATCGAGCAGTTCGATGATGTCGGCCAGCCTCGCGCTCACCGCAACACCTCGGCGATCGCATCGACGAGCGCCGGCCACTCCGGACGTACCGCGGCGCGCAGGAACTCGCCGTCGAGGCCGACGAAGGTGTCGCAGCGCCGCACCGCGATGCCCTTGCCGTCCAAGTGTTTTCGCATCAGGTCGGCATCCGGGACGGTGAATAGAACGAAGGGTGCGAAGCCGTCGACGACCGACACGCCGATGCCGGTCAGGCCGGCCACCATATCGGCGCGCAGGGTCGCCAGCCGATGCGCGCCACTGTCGGCCTCGGCCACCGCCTCGGGTGAGTTGCAGGCGGCGATCGCCTCGAGTTGCAGCGTGCCCAGCGGCCAGTGCTGTCGGCGCACGGTAAGCCGCCGCAGCACCTCGGCCGCGCCGAGTGCGTAGCCGACCCGCAGCCCCGCAAGTGACCACGTCTTGGTCAGGCTGCGCAGCACGACCACGTCGGGCAGCGGCGCGCCGGCCAACGAGGCGGACTCACCGGGGATCGCATCGGCGAACGCCTCGTCGACCACGACGATGCGGCCGGGCCTGCGCAGCGCAAGGATCTGCTCACGGGTGTGCAGCACCGAGGTGGGGTTGGTGGGATTTCCGACGACGACGAGATCGGCCCCGTCCGGAACGGCGACGCCGGCAAGGCCGAACGGCGCCGCCCGCACGACATGCTCGAACGGGACATCCGCCGCTGCGAGGGCCGCCTCGGGCTCGGTGAACGACGGCGCAATCAGCGCGGCCAGCCTGGGACGCAGGTTGGCCAGCACCGCGAACCCCTCGGCCGCGCCGGCCAGCAGGACCACCTCGTCGGTGCTGCGCCCGTGCCTGGCCGCAACGGCGCGAACCGCGCGGCGTTCGTCGTGCCCGCTCGGGTATTGGCCGAGGTCCGCAACCCGCGCTGCCAGCCTGTCAGCCAGCCACGACGGCGGCGCGGCGGTGCGGACGTTTACGGCGAAGTCCAGCATGCCGGGGCCCACTGCCTGGTCGCCGTGGTAGCGCGCGGAGGCACGGGATCGACTCGCCACATCACGACACTAGTGCGCAGCCCGACCGGCCAGCGGGACGACCGCATACGTCGGGGACAATGAGGAGGTGACAGACGGCCCTCAACTGGTGATCTTCGATCTCGACGGCACCCTGACCGACTCGGCGCAGGGAATCGTGTCGAGTTTTCGCCATGCGCTCGGCGAGGTCGGCGCGGGCGTCCCCGACGGCGATCTGGCCAGCCGGATCGTCGGCCCGCCTATGCATCACACGTTGAGCGAGATGGGTCTCGGCGAGCTTGCCGGCGTGGCGATCGCGGCTTACCGTGCCGACTACACGACGCGCGGCTGGGCGATGAACAAGCCGTTCGACGGCATCCCGGCGCTGCTCGCTGATTTGCGCGCGGCGGGTGTTCGGCTGGCGGTGGCCACCTCCAAGGCGGAGCCGACGGCCCAGCGGATCCTCGCGCACTTCGGGCTCGACGAGCACTTTGAGGTTGTCGCGGGCGCCAGTGTCGACGGTTCGCGGGCGAGAAAGGCCGATGTGGTCGCACATGCGCTCGCCCGGTTGGCGCCGCTGCCCGAACGGGTGTTGATGGTTGGCGACCGGTCTCACGACGTCGAGGGCGCCGCCGAGCACGGCATCGACACCGTGGTCGTCGGATGGGGCTACGGCCACGCGGACTTCGACGAGCCCGACGCCGTCGCGGTGCGTGCATATGTCCATACCGTCGACGATCTGCGTGAGGTGCTGGGTGTCTGAGCCGATCCACATCACGTTCATTTGCTCCGGCAACATCTGCCGGTCGCCGATGGCGGAGAAGATGTTCGCCCACCAGATCGGCGAGCGCGGCCTGTCCCACGCGGTGCGGGTCACCAGCGCAGGTACCGGCGGCTGGCATGCGGGCGAGCCGGCCGACCGCCGGGCCACTCGCGTGCTGCGGCTGCACGGCTATCCGATCGCTCATCGTGCCGCACAGGTCGATGACGACCACATGTCCGCGGACCTCGTTATCGCGTTGGGACGCAACCACGTCCGGATGCTCAGCGAGATGGGCGTGCCACACGACCGGATCCGGATGCTCCGATCGTTCGATCCGCGCTCGGGTGCCCACGCACTCGATGTCGAGGACCCCTATTACGGGGATCATGACGACTTCGAAGACGTGTTCACCGTGATCGAGGCCGCCCTGCCCGGCCTGCACGACTGGGTGGACGAACAGCTCGCCGGCCGGGGAATCGCGAGCTGATGCGGCGCTGGGCCTTCCTGCTACGGCCGGCATGGCTGGCCCTGTTCGTCGTGGTGATCGCGTTCGCGTACTTGTGTTTCACCGTGCTCGCTCCGTGGCAGCTGGGCAAGAACACCAGGACGTCGCGGGAGAACTCCCAAATCTCGCACTCTCTGACCGCCGACCCGGTACCGCTGACAACGCTGCTGCCGCACCAGGATTCGTCGGCGCGGGACGTGCAGTGGCGGCGCGTGACGGCGACCGGGCGGTACCTGCCGGAGGGACAGGTACTGGCGCGGCTTCGGGTGGTCGACGGCGACCCCGCGTTTGAGGTGTTGGTGCCCTTCGTCGTGGACGGCGGGCCGACAGTGCTGGTCGACCGCGGCTACGTGCGGCCCGAGCAGGGCTCGCACGTGCCGACGATTCCGGCACCGCCGACCGGCCCGGTGACGATCACGGGCCGGCTGCGCGATTCCGAACCGGTCCCCGATGGTAGGGCGCCGTTCCGGCAGGACGGTGCGCAGCAGGTGTATTCGATCAACACCGGCCAGATCTCCGGGGTCGCGGGCGTGCCGCTGGCAGGCTC
The DNA here is from genome assembly GCA_036263935.1 of Mycobacterium sp. Classification (GTDB taxonomy): domain Bacteria; phylum Actinomycetota; class Actinomycetes; order Mycobacteriales; family Mycobacteriaceae; genus Mycobacterium. Next base: position 7,074 of record DATARY010000238.1, on the reverse strand, counting down.
GTATCTGCAGTTGGTAGACAACCAGCCCGGCGGGTTGGGTGTGATCGGTCTGCCCCACCTGGACGCCGGGCCGTTCCTGTCGTATGGCATCCAATGGATCGCGTTCGGGATCGTCGCACCGGTCCTGGTGGGCTACTTCGTGTATTCCGAGATCCGGCAGCGCCGGATGGAGAAGGCCGCGACTGACGCCTCTGCACCCTCCGCACCCCTCACGACCGAGGAAAAGCTCGCCGACCGCTACGGCCGGCGGCGCTGAGCGATACCGCGACGATCGCGGCCAACGCCTGCACGGCCCGCGACAGCCGTACCGCACGCGCGAGATCCGAGATCTCCGGCGCCCGACCGTCGCCGAGCGTCGGGCGGATCTCCAGCTGGTGCGCGTACTGCGTCGGCCCACCGAGCCGGACACCCAGCGCTCCGGCAAACGCCGCCTCCACCACACCGGCGTTCGGGCTGGGGTGGCGGGCCGCATCGCGGCGCCAGGCTCGAATCGCGTGCGCGGGTGATCCCCCGACGACCGGCGCGCAGACCACGGCAAGCAACGCCGTCGCGCGAGCGGCGACGAAGTTGACTGCGTCGTCGAATCGGGCTGCCGCCCAACCGAATCGGGCGTACCGAGGCGAACGATGACCGACCATCGCGTCCAACGTGTTGGCGCCGCGATACACCAATGCCGCCGGCACGCCGCCGACCGCCGTCCACAACAATGGCGCCACATGGGCGTCGGAGGTGTTCTCCGCGACGGACTCAAGGGCCGCACGGGTCAGGCCGCCCGCATCGAGCACCGATGGGTCGCGACCGCACAACGACGGCAACAGCCGCCGGGCGCCTTCGATGTCGCCGTCCTTCAACAACGAGGCCATCTGGTCACCGATTCGGGTCAGCGACGTGCCGCCGAGCGCTACGAACGTGGTCGCCGCCGTCGTCACAGCCGTGAACGCGGGCCCGCCGCGCCGGGACGCCCTCTCGACGGACAGACCCAGCGCGCCGAGCACGCCGAGCAGCACACCGGTGTGCAGCACTCCCGCGCGCCGACTATCGGAGTAGCTCAGCCGTTCCAAAGCCGCTGCGCCGCGGCCGAACAGCGCGACCGGATGTCCATGACGAGGATCACCCAACACCAGGTCCACGGCATAACCCGCGGCGATCCCCGCGACGCGGCCGGGACGTGCTGGCGCAAACACCCCGGGAGCGTCTCACAAGGTGGTGTACTCGAATTCATGAGGCTAGGCCCACCGCGGCGGCCCACCCGGGTCGTCGACTTGATCAATCCCGCGGCCGTCCTGCTGCCCGCAGCGAATGTCATCATGCAGCTGGCGGTGCCCGCGGTGGGATACGGCGTGCTGGAGAGCCCGATAGAAAGCGGCAACGTCTACAAGCACCCCTTCAAGCGGGCCCGCACCACCGGAACCTACCTCGCCGCGGCCACGCTGGGCACCGCCGCGGACCGTGCGTTGATCCGTGACGAGATCGACAGGGTTCACGCCCAGATTAGGTCGACATCGTCAAGCCCGGTGTCCTACAACGCATTCGACCCCCGTCTGCAGTTGTGGGTGGCCGCCTGCCTGTACCGCTATTACATCGACCAGCACGAGTTCCTGTACGGCGCGCTCGATGACGACGCGGCCGACGCGGTGTACAAGGACGCGAAGAAGCTGGGCACCACGCTGCAGGTGCGCGCCGATATGTGGCCGCCCGACCGTCTCGCCTTCGACGAATTCTGGAAGCGGTCGCTGGACGAGCTGCGGATCGACCCGCCCGTGCGCGAACATCTGCGAGGCGTCGCCGCGATGGCGTTCCTGCCGCTGCCACTGCGGCTGCTGGTGGGCCCGTTCAACTTGTTCGCGACGACGGGGTTTCTGCCCGCCGAGTTCCGCAACCACATGAAGCTGCCGTGGAACGCAGGCCGACAGCGCAGGTTTGAATGGCTGTTGACCGCGCTGCGCATCGCCGACCGCGTCATTCCACGCGAGATCTGGCTCCTCGGCTACGAGCTGTATCTACGGGATATGCGTTCGCGAGCGCGCCGCGGCAAACGTGTCGTTTAATTTCTGTAGTCATTTGCACAGACAGGAGCCCACGATGGCCTTTCCGGCGCTCAACCACGTCGCGCTCACGGTGCGTGACCTCAATCTCAGCGCACCCTGGTACCGGGCCCTGATCGACGCCGACCCGGTTCTCGACGAGCACACCGATGCGGGCTTTCGGCATGTGGTCTGGCAGTTCGACAACGGCACCGTGTTCGGGATCCACCAGCACGACCGCGACATCGAGGACGGCCGCTTCACCGAGTTCCGGGCCGGCCTGGACCATGTCGGGTTCGGCTGCGCCAGCCGCGCCGAGCTGCAGGCATGGGCCGACCGGCTCACCAGCCTCGGTATCGAACACGGTGGAATCGTGGACGCGCACTACGGGTCGGGCGTGAGCTTCCGCGATCCGGACGGCAACGCGCTGGAGTTCTTCGCTCCGCCAGAGTAGTGGTTGAGTAGCCGCGATGGCCGACCGGTGGTGTACTCATCGACAACATGACTAACTACAGCCCCGACGGTCGGGGCGTCGCCAGTGACATCGACCGGGATGAGGGCGCACCAGACGACGCCGATTACCGCCGCGCCGGCGTGCTCATCGCACATCGCGTCAGCGCCAATATCCAGGGCATCCGCTCCGTCACCGTCGAAGCCATCGAAACAGATCGCTGCGCGCAACTGCTCGGTGCGCTCATTGAGGGTTACGAGTTCATCCTGTCCGAGTTGCGCACCGACCAATCCCTCGACATGGTCGGCGAGTTGATCGAGCTCGCCACCCAACAACACGTCCACCCCCTGATGCGCCAAGCGGCCAACGCAGTCGTCGCCCACCACGACAACGACGACGATCGGTTCGAGCAGCTGTTGCTCGAGGCGGACACCCCACAGAAGTCTGCACTGCTGATCGGCTCCGTCACTGACCTGTTCAACGCGTTACTACCTGAGCTTGGCACCCCGAACGGCCTGAAGAACCTCGCCGAGTGGACGGCGCGCATCGCCGACCGAGAGGGCGAACTCGACGAATGACGCTGGTGGGCGCGGACGGTATCGAGTCGCCGACCGCTGGGTGTAAATCCGAGCCCGACAGTCCACCGCGTTTTACGCGGTGCCATAGCGTCTAGGAACGCCCGTCTTGGCACACCCTTGGCACAACGGGGGTGTGGCCGTCAGGCGTTCGGTCGCGTTTGCGTGGCGGACTCGATTGCAGGCCGTGCGTTGATGGTCGCTGATGGGGTGGGGGTCTCCAGATTTAGGTGTCCGAGGCCCCATGGTGTCCGGACGGACGGCGGCGCCCTCATGAGCCCTTCAGGACCACGACGGCTACCAGCGCGAGCAGGTAGAGCACGGCCGCTGCCTTTCCCATCCTCCATTGCCACTACGTGCGGTCACCGCGAGAGTGGCGGCCACTGGCATCCGACCTGGCTCTGGAGCCGAGCAATGATTTCCCGATCTCTCGGTCGTTTGGACGTGGCGGGACATCGTGGTCACGGCCACAATGAAGGGGTGAACCTCGTCCGCAAGAGCTTGATCGCCGCGGCTGCCGCGCTCGCGATCACTGCGGCGACGGACGAGGCGCATGCCGCGGCTGACCCGACCGGTCCGGTCGCGATCTGCCACAGCACCACCGATGACGGCGCCGAGACGGATACGTGCGTGGGCAATCCCGCCGCAAGCGGTGGTCCTGATCATGCTCCGGGTGTAGTTGTTCGGCCTGAATTCTGTCTGGGCATCGGAATCACGTTCGGCAACTGCGGCGACGATTGAGTCGTGCACGACCTGGGTGGCCGGCATCGGATATGCCTCGGTGAGTTACGCGACGTAACAGCGCTGGCCTTCGCTCGCGATGTCGCGAAGGTGCAGGTCAGAAGGGCTCCGATGTCTGGTCAACGCACGCAGTCGCACTGGTTTAGGTAGTTTCGCGGAGTTTTGTTCTCAAGCGGGCGCTAATACTCTGCGACCCACGGGTGGCCGAGGACCTCGGTCGACCGGCTTGCCGTAGTCCTCGGGGTGAAAGCGTCAGCGGTGCTGGAGTTGAAGCGATCGAAACCAAATGGTCATCAACCCCTTACACGGTCGGTACGTGATCCACTCAAGGATGGCTTACTCTCTCCCCGACCCTCGAAATACCTCGACGGCGAAGCTGCAAGCGCAACAGATTTTTCGTACCGCATGCGCTTGTCGCGAGACCAGTGCTATTTTGCTGCATGCGACATCGCAACAACTTGATTCAACGATAATCATTGCGGACCAAAGGATGCCATCAGAGATACGAGCGACGATCAGACATAGTTACGTTTGCTAGTTGTTGTCATCGACGCAGCCGTCGGAGTTGCGCCGGAAGCGGTTACCTGGCGCGGCGCGGCATCCTGAGAGGCGGACGCGATGGCGCTATTCGAGGCGGTCGCGGTAAGCACACCCAGATCGACACCAGGCGCGACGCGCGTGTTACTGCTTGGCGCACTGGTCTCCGCTTCGATGGCCACAGCACTGAGTTGGGCCGGCGTTGCCGACGCGACCTGCACGTCCGTCACCGGCACCGGCGCTGGCGCGCGCTGCACCAGCAATCCGACCAGCTTCGAGGTAAAGCTCGACAAAAACTCGTCGGTGTCGGCCCAGGGCCTTTTGGACGGCGGCGTCGCGAGCGCCAACAGGAGCAATGCCACCGCGGGTGCTTCGCCCAGCCCCGGATCCGGAAACCTCGAAACCCCAAGCGCGGTTGGTAATCCCGTGATGGTCGCCGAGAGCATGCTGGGCACGGACGCGTTCGGCCCCTATGGCTGCGAAGACTTCGTTGACGCCGCTTATGGCCGCACCACCGCCACTGGCATCAGCCACGACGCGGCACTGGCCTTGTACCAGTCGCTGGCCGACAGTGGGCTGGCGCATCACGAAATGCCCGTCCCACGCGGCGCACTGGTGTTCTCCGCAGGTGCCGATGGCGACCATGTCGACATCTCTCGGGGCGACGGCACCTTTGTTTCCGGTGGCGTGCAAGGACTTTCGCCCGGCTACGGGGACGGCCACGACGTGCAGATTCTGCCCACCCCAAACCTTGGCTCGTGGACGTTGTACGGATGGGTTTACCCGCCCTGGTAGGACGGGCCGGAGGGCAAGAACGGTCCATGATCTGCGGTGATGGTTTCAGGCCGTGCCACCAGATTTCGGCATATGGCTCACTAGTGTGACACCGTGGTGACATCGAGGGTGCGGTGCCGACATGTTTCGAGGAATCTTGTTCGGCGCGCCGCGGCAGGGAGCACCGGGGGAAGCGATGAAGAACAGCCGAGTCGCCCTGATCACCGGAGCGACCTCCGGCCTCGGCCGGGCGGTCGCCCATGCGCTCGCCGAGCGAGGCTTGCACGTGATCGTGCACGGTCGCGATCCCGAGCGCGCTCAGGAGGTGGCCAGTCAAATAGAGGCAGCGGGCGGCAGCGTCCAGACCTGTCTAGCGGATCTCAGCTCGCTGGAGCAAACGCGTGCCCTCGCCGAGAGGATCAGCTCCAACCACGCAGCGATTCACCTGCTGATCAACAACGCCGGAGTTGGTCCCGGCCGGCCCCCGTATCGCAAGCGCATCCTGAGCATGGACGGCCACGAGCTGCGGTTCGCAGTCAATTACCTCGCCCCTGTGCTCCTGGCTCGACGACTCGTTCCCAGTCTGAATAACCGCGAACCTGCGCGGATCGTCAACGTCGCATCGGCTGGACAGGCACCGGTAGATTTTGCAGATTTGCGTATGGATCACCGCTACACGGGTACGCGGGCCTACTATCGCAGCAAGTTCGCATTGGTCGCATTCACCTTCGACTTGGCCGCAGAACTTGCCACCAGTGCCATAACCGTCAACTGCTTGCACCCCGCGTCGTTGATGAACACCCACATGGTGCGCCGAGCGTTGGTTCCGCCCATGTCGTCCATTGCGACTGGTGTCAGAGCGGTCATGAACCTCGCTGTTGAGCCAACCGGTGCGGCCGTGACGGGGCGTTACTTTGACGGCTCGCGTGAGGCCAAGGCTGATGGCGCGGCTTACGATCCCGCGATCCGATCGAAATTGCGTGCGGTGACCAACGAAATCCTCGAACCGTTTCTCTAGTTGGGCCGCTGGTGATTGTGGGCACAGTCCGCGATTTCAGACACTCGGCCCTCAGCTCTGCGCGGCTCCGTAGACCGAGGGGACAACCCCCACCCTTCTGGACGTGCGTCAAGCCGAATCCAAACTGACGTCCCGCGTTAGATGACGACTAAAATTCGCGTCCCGATGTGGGCCCAGCAGAAATCGCGAGAATGCGTTGTCATCAGGTGCCATCCTGTTGGGCATGTACGACACCCGGCATGTGGTCCTGATTCATGGCAACTGGTCCCGCGGAGAACAGCTGGCCGCTGTCGGCGCCGCATTCAACGAACGCGGTTACTCGGCTCACACTCCGACGCTGCGCCATCACGAACTGCCGATCCACGAGGGTGCCATCAAGATCGCGTCCCTAAGCCTGCGTGACTACGTTGACGACTTGGTGGCATTCGTCGCTTCGCTCGAAACACCACCGTTGTTGGTCGGCCACTCGATGGGCGGCCTGCTTGCACAACTGGTCGCCGCGCGCACACCCCACATCGGGTTGGTAGCGGCATGCCCCGCTCCGGCCGCCGGCATCGCCGGTTCGACTCCTGCGAATAGGCGTATGTCGATGCCGTGGTTCTTACGGTTACGCCCTTGGGCCAAGCCGGTGCCTCCCCCAACATTGGAGCGATTCCGACAATGGGTAGCCAACACTCAATCCGAGGACACCGCACGCGAGATATATGACGGCCTGGTCTGCGAATCCGGGCGGGCGCAATGCGAGATGGTTCCGGCGATCCTCGATAGTGATGGGTGCGTGAGCCTTCTGCGCGATGGTGGGTGGATCGCCGCGGCGCATTTTGTCTAGCACGCGGCCAAGCCGTTGTTAGAGCTCGAGGCCATCGTCGCAGGTGACTGCGCATCGACGAGCTGGTGTGCAGTGACTAGCGGGTAGCTGCGGGTCAGGATTTGCGCGCAACATGAGCCCCCAAT
>DATARY010000170.1:0-24241 GCA_036263935.1 Mycobacterium sp. | reverse complement strand
ATTGATCCGCGGCTGCCGGACCGAGCCGGTCACTGCCGTCGAGTTGCCTCCCGAGCAGGCCGCACCGATCCTGCGCGAAAGCCTGCTGGCTGGACCGCCGGGCGTTCCGCGGCCGATCGTTCGCCTTTACCGGCGATTCCAGGTGCTTCCATACCTCGACGTTGACACCACCTCGTCGCTCGAGGAGTTCGAACGCGCGGCGTCAACGCATCCCGTCTTTCGAGTCGAGTGAGATGCGCCAAAGATCAAGCGGCATGACGCTATTCGCTTGTCGCCAGCGTGCGGCTGTGGGATGTTATGAATGTTGAGATAGTGAGTTCTGTGGCTAGTGTTGTTGAACGCTAGCGCGTCGAAAACCGAGGATTCACAGGTTCGCGTGAGACGATCCTGCGCAAGTGACGGCAGCACCCCCGGTACGTTTCAAATCCCGACGCGGCAGGCACGCGAGCGGAAACCTACCTCTGCCCAGCAACGCTGGGTGGACGAGCGGTTTCCGGGCCGACATCGAGGGTGTGCGTGCGGTGGCTGTGCTGGCCGTGGTGCTGTTCCACGCGAGCATGCCCGGGGTCAGCGGCGGGTTCATCGGGGTCGACGTCTTCTTCGTTGTGTCGGGTTTCCTGATCACCGGCTTGCTGTGGGGCGAGGCGGCAAGCACAGGAACGGTGCGCTTGGCAAGGTTCTACGGCGCACGGGCCCGCAGGCTGCTACCAGCATCGGCCATGGTGCTGCTGGCGACCGCGATTGGATCGACGGCGCTGCTGCCGCCGTTGCAGGTCCGCAGCGCGCTCGGCGACGCGATCGCGAGCGCGCTGTACGTCGGCAATTACCGTTTCGCGATTCAGGGCACCGACTATCTGGCCGCGGGTGCGCCACCGTCACCGTTTCAGCACTATTGGTCCCTCGGCGTCGAGGAACAGTTCTATGTGCTGTGGCCGGCGCTGATCCTCGGCACCGGCTGGCTGCTGCGCCGCGGCGCCCGTCGTGACGTCGACTCGATGCGGTCGGTAACTCCGTATCGAGCCGTGCTGGGGGCCGTGGCGGTGACGTCGTTCGCCATCTCGCTGGCGTGGACGCACACCTGGCCATCGTGGGCCTTCTTCTCGCTGTCGAGCCGCGCCTGGGAGCTCGCCGTGGGCGGCCTCGTCGCGCTCACCGCCGGCGGTTGGCGCAGGCTGAGCGGGCCTTCTGCTGCGCTGGCCGGCTGGGGTGGCTTGGCGGTGATCGTCGTCACCTGCACTCAGCTCGGGCCTGCGACGCCGTACCCGGGCTCAGCGGCACTGCTTCCGGTACTGGGTACGGCATTGGTGGTCGGTGCGGGGTGCGCAACACCGGAACTGGGTGTCGGGCGATTTCTGTCGCTGCCTGTGATGCGGTCGATCGGCCGGGTGTCGTATTCCTGGTACCTGTGGCACTGGCCGGTGCTGCTGCTCGCGCCCGCGCTCTTCGGGCATGCTCTCGGGCTGGGCGCTCGCCTGGCAATGGTGATGGTGTCCTTGGCGCTGGCCATCGCCACCCTGTATTTGGTCGAGAATCCGGCTCGTTTCGCCGTCGGCCTTCGCTCTTCCCCGGGCCGCAGCCTGGCCGTGGGCGGTGCTGTCACCGTGCTGGCCGTCTGCGGAAGCCTCGTCCTATTGGCGATCCGTCCCGGGTCCGTCGGTCACGGCCGGGCGGCCCCTCCGCCCCTTGCCGTTTCGGCGCAGCAGACGCCGTCCGGAGCGCCGCGCCCACCGACCGCCCGCGAGCAGCTGCAGGCAGCGGTGGCCGCATCGGCCGACGCTCGCGCAGTGCCGTCGAATCTGACGCCCTCCCTGGACGCGGCGCCCTCGGCGAAACCGCAAGTCTTCGTGAACGGCTGCGTGCGGTCATGGCGCGATCTGGGCCAGCCCGAGTGCATTTCGGGAGATTCGTCCGCGCCGACGACTGTTGCTCTCATCGGTGACTCGCATGCCGCGATGTGGGAGCCTGGCCTGGATCCGGTGGGCCAGCAACGACATTGGCGAGTGCAGATGATGAGCAAGATCACCTGCCCGCCGCAGGAGCTTCCGATCACGAGTCCCTATCTGGGGCACGAGTTCACCGAGTGCGAGCAGTGGCGCAGCGAGGTTCTCGCGAAACTGGAGAAGGATCCGCCGAAGCTCGTGCTCATCGACATCTCCCGGCGCTACGGCGCAGACTTCGGGTTCGTATCGTACGACCCGGCCTGGCTTGACAGCCTGACCCGCTTGGTTTCCCGGCTACGGGCCACCGGCGCGCATGTTCTGGTACTCGGACCGGTACCCGACCCACACAGCACGGTGCCGACGTGCCTGTCCGACCACTTGGATGACGCGACGGCCTGCTCGCCGCCGCGGTCACAAGCTGTGAACGACAACGGGATTGCGGCCGAAGCGGCCGCAACGAAGGCAGGCGGTGGAGAATACGCCGACCTCACGGATCTGTTCTGCACGGCCGACCGTTGCCCTGTCGTCGTCGGCAATACGCTGGTGTACCGCGACGACAACCACGTCACCATTGACTATGCCCAGCAGCTGGAGCCGGTGCTGGCCGATCTGGTCGATCGGGCGCTAAAGGGGCGCTAAAGAGTTGACCTGACGCCGCGTGTAACGCCACGGCGGAGAGACTCCGGAAATCACGCCATGACGTTACCTACGGCGATGACTTCTGCCCGCCAATACGCCCCCGATCACGCCACGACCTCGCTATCCCGGGACCAATGCCGGCGCTGACCTGCTAGCGACGCGCGCCGGCCGGCTACGCACGTTCAACGGCCACCAGAACCACCGCCCGAGCAGGGCCGCGATCGACGGCGTCATCAACGAGCGCACCACCAACGTGTCGAACAGCAGCCCGAGTCCGATCGTCGTTCCGCCCTGGCCGATCGCGATCAGGTCGCTGGTGACCATCGAGGCCATCGTGACCGCGAAGACCAGGCCCGCCGCGGTGACTACGCCGCCGGTGGCCCCCATCGCCCGGATGATGCCGGTCTTGATACCCGCGCCGATCTCCTCCTTGAAGCGGGAGACGACCAACAGGTTGTAGTCCGAACCGACGGCCAACAGGATGATGACCGAGAACGCGAGGGTCATCCAATGCAGTTCGGTGCCAATAAGATACTGCCACACCAGCACCGAGAGACCGAACGACGCCGCCAGTGACAGCACCACCGTGCCGACGATGACAAACGACGCAATCAACGCGCGGGTGATGATCAACATGACCATGAAGATCAGCGTGATAGCACCCACCGCCGCGATCATGAGGTCCCACTTGGCGCCGACCTGGATGTCCTTGTACGTCGCTGCGGTGCCGCCGAGGTAGAACTTGGCATCGGCAAGCGGGGTACCTTTGACGGCCTCCTTCGCGGCCTTGAGTTCGGCGTCGACGTGCGAAATGCCTTCCGGTGTAGCCGGATCGACATCGTGGGTGATGATGAACTGAGCCGACCTGCCGTCGGGGGACAGCATCAGCCGCAGGCCCCGCTGGAAGTCAGGGCTGTCGAACGCCTCGGGCGGCAGGTAGAAATAGTCGTCGCTCTTCGCGTCGTCGAACGCTTGACCCATGGCGCTGGCGGTGTCGGTCATCCGATCGATCTGGTTGATCAACCCGTTGAACGTGCTGTACATCGACTTCATCGTCGACTGCATGTCCTGCGACACCGCGATCATCGGCGGCAGCAGCGCGACCAGTTGCGGCATCAGCTGATCCAGATCCGTCACGTTGGCCAGCAGCGAATTCAGGTTGTCGCTGAGCTTGTCGACGCCGTCGAGGCCGTCGAACAACGACCGCATCGACTGGCAGATCGGGATGTCGAAGCAGTGCGGTTCCCAGTAGAAGTAGTTTCGCAGCGGCCGGAAGAAGTCGTCGAAGTCCGCGAGATGATCCCGCATCTCGTCGGTGGTCGCCTTCATCTCCTTCATGTTTCCCAGCATCTGATGGGTGGTGTCGGCCATCCGGCTGGTCAGCGCCTGCATCTGCTGCAACGTTGCGATCATGATGCCGAGCTGATCGGTCATCCTGAGCATGTCGGCCATGGTCTTCCTGAGGAACTGCATGTTCTCCGTGAGGGACACCGATTGCAGGCTCACCTGGAAAGGTATGGAGCTGTGGGCGATTGGGTCGCCGAGGGGACGGGTGATGTTCTGCACCCGGGCGATCCCGGGAACCCGGAACAGGTTCTTGGCGATCTTGTCCAAAACGATCATGTCGGCGGCGTCGCGCAGATCGCGTCCGGCATCGACAAGCAGGATGTCGGGGTTCATTCTCGCCGCGCTGAAATGTCGCTCGGCGGCGGCATATCCGACGTTGGATGGCAGGCTTGCTGGGATGTAGCGTCGGTCGTTGTAGCTCGTCTTGTAGCCCGGCAACGCCAGCAGTCCGATCAGGGCGATGGCGATGGCCGCCGCGAGAATCGGTGCGGGCCAGCGGACCACCGCGGTTCCGACCCGCCGCCACCCTCGTGACTTGATCGCCCGCCTTGGATCGAGCAGACCGAAACGGCTGCCCACGGTGAGCACCGCGGGCGCCAGGGTGAGCGAACCGGCCACCACCACGGACAGGCCGATGGCGCTGGGAATTCCCATGGAGCTGAAGTAATTCAGCCTGGTGAAGTGCAGGCACAACATCGCCCCGGCGACGGTGAGGCCCGAGCCGAGGATCACATGGCCGACGCCGTGGAAGGCGGTGTAGTACGCGTCCTCCCGCTCCTGGCCGGATTGCCGCGCCTCCTGATAGCGGCCGACCAAGAAAATCGCGTAGTCGGTGCCGGCGGCGATCGCAAGCGACGTCAACAGGCTTGTCGAGAAGGTCGATAGCCCAAGAAGGCCCATGTGGCCGACAACCGCCACCACTCCGCGCGCAGCAGACATTTCGATCAAGACGACAAACAGCATGAGAAGCGTTGTCGGAATCGAACGGTAGACGAGGAGCAGCATCAGCGTGATCACCACGATGGTGACGAAGGTGATCTTGACCATGCTCTTGTCGCCGGCTTCGGTCATGTCTGTGGTCAGCGGCGCCTGGCCGGTGACGTAGGCCTTGACCCCCGCCGGCGGGTGTGAGCGCGCGACGATGTCGCGGACCGCCTCGACAGACTCGTTGCCCAGCGTCTCACCCTGGTTACCGGCCAGGTTCACCTGAACGTAGGCGGCCTTTCCGTCGGTGCTCTGCGAACCCGCCGCGGTGATCAGGTCGCCCCAGTAGTTCTGGACATGCTGAACGTGCTTGGTGTCCTGTTCCAATTGGCCGACCAGGCCGTCGTAATAGTTGTGGGCCTCGTCGCCCAGCGGTTCATCGCCCTCGAGGACGATCATCGCCATGCTGTCGGAGTCGAACTGCTGGAACTGCCTGCCAAGGTGCTTCATCGCGACCAATGCCGGCGCGTCCTGTGGCGACAGCGACACCGCGTGTTCTTTTCCGACCATCTCTAGCTGCGGCACAACGGCATTCGTGACCGCCGTCAGCGCCAGCCAGACGAGGATGATCGGCACCGTGAGCACCCGGATCGCGTGCGCGAGAGTTGGACGCGCCGAATGTGTGGTACTCATGCGGCCTTCACCAAGCAGAACGCCTGCGCATCCTGCCCGGTCGCCGACTCGTTTTCCCGCACTTCGCCGTTGACGCTGATGCGGCATCCGATCGTGTCGCTGTCTCCTTGCGCCACCAGGTTGGCGAACATCGACGGGAGGGTCGTCGTGACGAGGAAGGACCAGGGCAGGGTGGTGAAATCGGCGCGTTGCGGCTTGGCGTTTTCGTCTAGATAGCTGATGCTCCCGGCTGTTTCACTCGGTCCGTAAACCTCGTAAAGGACGCGTTTGGGGTTGAACGGCACGATCTGATCGGCGCCGCCACCGCCGGCCCCGGCGGACTGATGCGACCCGAAGATCCCGTGCATCCGATCGATCGTGAACGCGCTGAGCGCCAGCGCGAGCACCAGAACCAACGGTATCCATCCCTGCTGCAAAGTACGAAGAACGCGCATCACTGCCCCGACCACCTTCTCCGGTCCTCACCGTCGATATCAAGTAGATTGAGATGCCGTACCCGCTGAACTTACTAACTCTTTTTTGGAACGTCAATGTTCCAATTTGGGCGATTAGAATCACACCGTGATCGTCTCGACAGAGCAACTTTCCTGTGTTCAGGCCCGCACCAGGGCCGCGATCCTCGCCGCCACTGCCTCTGTTCTTGCCGCAAACCGGCTGGCCACGCTCCCCGAGATCGCCACGGCGGCCGGTGTCGGACGCACCACGCTGCATCGCTACTTCGCCGATCGGGAAACGCTCATCTACGAGGCCACATTGGACTCGATCCGCGTCCTCGTCGACGCCGGCAACGCGGCGGCCACCGAGCAGGGGCCGGCGATCGAGGCAATGCGGCGATTCATCACGGCCGCGGTCTCCGTCGGAGATCACGTCCTTTTCCTGTTCGGCGACCCGGCTGTGCTGCGCAACATCCCACCGTCCGAGCATCCGAACGAGGATCTGTTGATCAATCTGATCAAACGCGGACAGGACGATGGGTCGTTCGACCCCGAACTCGACCCGACGTGGATTCGCCACGCGCTCTACGGACTCGTCTTGAAAGGGTGCGAGGACGCCAACGCCGGCGAATTGCCAAGGCACACCGTCGCCCCGATCATCGTCCGCACCCTCGAGCACGGAGTCTCGCCGTGCTCCTAGGATTACAGTGACACGGAACCGCATGGTATCGAGTAATGGAAACTTCATGAGACGAGAAGGCGCGCGCAATCCTGCGCGCTTCGATCGATCGCTGGATGGGGCAATCCTGGACGCGGTGCTCGAGGGGCTGGCCGAACATGGCTACGACCAGATGAGCATGGATGACGTGGCGTCGCGGGCAGGGGTTGGCAAGGCGGCAATCTATCGGCGCTGGCCGTCGAAGGCTGCGGTGGCCGCGGAAGCGATCGCTCATTGGCGGCGGGGGATCGGGTCGGTTCAGGCCCCCAACACCGGTAGCCTGCGCGGTGACATCGAGGCGCTCGCAGCCGCCGTCCCCGATCTTGATGATGCCCAGGTAGCCATCGTGAAAGTGATCGTCGGTGTTGCCGCGGCCGCGACGCGCGACCCCGTTCTGGCGGCCGCGCTGGACGACCTGGTGCTGTCGCAGCCACGCCGGGTGGTCGGCGCCGTGCTCGATCAAGCCGTGGCCCGTGGAGAGATTTCCCCGCGTCGTGACCCCTCCCTGATAGCCGACGCCGCCATGGGATTGAACCTCTTGAGGGTGATTACGGGACGGCCGATCGACCGAATCTTCGCCCGGCGCATCCTCGAGGACGTCATCCTGCCGCTGGCCATCGGCCCAGCCGACGAGTAGATTAGACGGAACTACCTAGTTCCGTCTAAGTGGGAGTCACCGCATGAACGTCACGCATATCCCCGTGTTGATCGTCGGAGCCGGCGCCGCAGGGCTCACAATGTCGGCGCTGCTCGCCAAACACGAAATCCCGTCGCTGGTAGTCGAGAAACGGCGGGAGGTCTTCCTCTATCCAAAGGCCCGTAATTTGAGCTTCCGCAGCCTGGAGATCCTCCGCGGTCTCGGGATCGCCGACGACGTTCACGCCGTTGCGGAGGGCATTTCGTCGATGGTGGTGAAGCCGACGCTCGGCAGCGCCGAGCAGCGTCAAGCACTGGATCTCGATACGATATTCGGCGGGTTGAGCGAGCTGAGCCCAGAACCGCCCGCGCAGTACTGCCCCCAGAGCAGCCTGGAGCCGATGCTGCTGGCCTACACGCGCCAACGCGGCAACGAGGCGCGCTATGGCACGGAGCTGACGTCTTTTGAGCAGGACGACTCCGGTGTCACCGCCGTGCTGCGAGACGTGAATTCCGAAGAACTCGAAACCCTTCGCGCGGACTACCTTGTCGCAGCAGATGGTGTACATAGCAGCGTGCGCCAGACACTCGGCGTTAGCACCTCCGGCTACGGCGCATTGCCGATCTATGTGGTTTTCATCTACTTCCGCGCACCGTGGCGTCAAATCGTGGGCGACCTCGCGGATGGCGACGCGATACAGGTTGAAAACGTCGACGTGAACGGCATATTCCTGGTCGTCACAGGTGACTTGGGCATGTTTATCAGCACGTACTTTCCCGACAAGGGTGAGACCGCCGCTCAGTTCACACCGCAACGTTGCCGCGAGCTGATCGTCAAGGCCGTTGGCCAAGACTTCGAAGACACCGACGTCCAGATCGTTGAGGTCGCCGCGTGGCAGCCCCACGAACAGGTGGCCAACCAATTCCAGTGCGGGCGCGTGTTTCTCGTCGGCGACTCGGCTCATACCATGCCCCCCTTCAAGGCCGGCGGCGCCAACGCCGCCATCCAAAGTGCGCACAATCTGGCCTGGAAGCTCGCCGCCGTCGTCAAGGGAATGGCCGAACCTTCGCTGTTGGCCACCTACCACGACGAGCGCCACCCGGTGGGGAGTTTCAGCGCTCGGCAATCACTGACCGGACCGCCGGTCGTCTTTCTCGGGTTGGACCGCCAGACGCCGGAACTGCCCGTCGATGACGAAGTGCCGATGTTCAACCTGCTTGTCGGCTACCAGTACCGCTCTGCCGCGGTGGTGACCGGCGATCGGGCGAGCACCGACCCCAACGCCGTGCTGCTCGTCGATGAATTGCGGGGACAACCGGGCACCCGCGTCCCGCACGCTTGGGTGCGGCGCAACGGCCGCCGCGTTTCGACTCTCGACCTACTCGGGCCTGGATTCACCGTGCTCGCCGGAGACCGCGGTGCGGCTTGGGATACTTGCGCGGCTTACGGGTCCGCCAGGCTCGGCGTCCCGATTACCGTCCACCACGTCGGCTCGAAGCTCGGACTCGCTCCCGACGGAGCGCTGTTGGTTCGTCCGGACGATTTCGTCGGGTGGCGCGCCGACAGCATGCCCGCAGACCCGCAACGCGAGCTATGCCGGGCAGTCTCGGCAATCCTGGGCCGAGGCTAAGAGGACAGCGCCAACGGCGGGTTGGCCGCCCTGTGCCGGCGGTGAAAGAGGAATGTCAGCCACCGAATGTCTAGTAACACTGTGAAAGGCCTTGTCTTCTAGGCTGTCTTGCCAAGCAGGGGGAGCAGACGACGGCGTTCGTCCCTGACATCGGCGAAATGATGGAGAGCGTCGGGAACCGAGGCAGTCGCAGGAATCTCGATGTGGTCGTCATGCATGGCCCGCTCGACAGCTGGACTCGTGATCAACGACCACTCGACACCGGCGGCCAGACAGGCATCGTCCACGGCGCACAGCAGCGAAATACTCTGCGAAGGGAACGAATTCACCGCGCTGAGGTCGAGGACGAACGGCTTCTCATCAAGGATGAAGCGCGTCGTCCGCTGGCTTACACTTTCGAGGTTTGTGTCGTCGATGACACCGCAGATGGTCACGACCGTCGCCAACTGACGGCAGTGGGCCCTGATCTGTGCCGCGCCGCATTCGTACGTCGGATTCCCGTAGATCACTGCCTCACCTCCGTTCGCAACCCAACCCTGCTGCTCAAGGTAGTTACGCAATATAAGGCGGCCGGGAGTAACCACTAATACTTCGTTAAGAACCGGCTTTCACTCGGTCAGCAAACTCGGCTTCAGCGGCGGAACTGTGGCCCTGAATAGTTCTCCCACGGGGAGTAATCCGCCAGCAATGGCTCCTGCGGGGGCCGCTGAGCTTCCGGCACGTGCTGCAAGTTGATGCGAATGCGGTACCAGATCGAACTGGGGCCGCGCATCCCGTCGACCAGAACGTCTGTGGGCTGCAGCTTTTCGGCTACTGACGGGTAACGTTCGCGCCAGACGTCGAGCGCCGCCATGGCCTCATCCTTCGTCTTGGTACGCGCGATCTCGATCAGCGGCTTCGTGGAAACACGGCGCTTGACGCTTCCGCTCGTTCTCGCGCCCTTGGGTGCCTTCTCCGCAGGCCCGAGTCGGTCGGCGAGCTCGAGCAGCGCATCAAGACCTCCCGCCGCGTCGTCCATGCCCTCCCACGGATCGCCGTAGTCGGCGAAGCGTCCCGGCACAGTAGCGACGGTGAATGCCTCAGGTCTGCATTCGGCGACCTCGTCCCAGAACAGCGGTGTGGATACCCGCGCGTCCGGGGTGGCCCGGACCGAATACGCGGAGGCGACGGTGCGGTCGTAGGCGTTCTGGTTGAAGTCCACGAAGACCCCCTCGCGTTCCTCCTTCCACCACCGGGCGGTTGCCAGCCCGGGCGCCCGGCGCTCCACCTCCCGGGCGACCGTTTGCGCGGCCAGCCGGACGAACTTGAACGGCCACCGTCGATGAATGCGGGCATAGATGTGAAAGCCCCGAGATCCCGACGTCTTGGGCCACGCGGTCAACCCGTATTCCTCGAGAACCTCGCGGGCCACCAGCGCCACCTCGACGATCTGCCGCCAGTTCACTCCGGGCATCTGGTCGAGGTCGACGCGCAACTCGTCGGGATGCGCGAGGTCGTCCGCGCGTACCGGATGCGGATTGAGGTCGACGCAGCCCAGATTTACCGCCCACGCCAGGCCCGCTGCGTCGTGCAGCACCGCCTCCCTGGCCGACGTGCCCGAGGCGTACCTCAGCTCGGCAACGTCGACGAAGTCCGGCCGCTTCTCCGGCGCGCGCTTCTGAAAGACGGCTTCCTCGGTGATGCCCTTGACGAACCGCTTGAGGATCATCGGGCGATCCCGAACTCCGCGCAGCGCCCCGTCGGCGACATCGCCGTAATAGAGGATCAGGTCCATCTTGGTGACCCCGATATCGGGGAAAACGACCTTCTCGGGATTGGTGATGGGCACCTGATGACCGTCGATCTCCAGGTACAGCGGCGCGGGCATATCTGTCATGGTAATTTCCCGGCCGCGGTGAGACGGCCGTCACATATTGTGGGTTCATGCCGAAGCTAACCGATCTTCCGTTGCAGGCAGTCGCCAAAGCCCAGCAGCTCGTCGAACGTGGGTCGGCGGAACTGCACTACGCCTACAAGATGCTGGAGGCCGGCGCGTTCAAGCTGGAGCCGCCGCAGAACGTTGCCGCCATGGTCGCCGACATCCGCCGCTGGGGCGAGTTCGGCATGATTCCCGCGCTGAACGCGCGCCGCACTCCCAGTCGCACCGCGATCATCGACGACTTCGGCGAGATGACGTTCAAGGAGCTCGACGAAGCTGCACACGAGGTCGCCAACGGGCTGCTGGCCATGGGCGTCAAGGGAGGTGACGGTGTCGCAATCCTCGCTCGTAATCACCGATGGTTCCTCATCGCGGTCTATGGCGCCGCCCGCACCGGAGCCCGCATCATCCTGCTCAACAGTGAGTTCTCCGGACCGCAGATCAAGGAGGTTTCCGAGCGCGAGGATGCCAAGCTGATCATCTACGACGACGAGTACTGCGAGGCGGTTTCCAAGGCCGATCCGCCGCTGGGCAAGCTGCGCGCGCTTGGTGTCAACCCCGATAAAGAGGAGCCGTCGGGCAGCACCGATGAGACGCTGGAAGACCTGGTCGCGCGCAGCAGTGGTAAGCCCGCGCCCAAGGCGACGAAGCACTCGTCGATCATCATTTTGACGAGTGGCACCACGGGGACTCCGAAGGGCGCCAATAGAAGTACGCCGCCGACCCTTGCCCCAATCGGCGGTGTGCTGTCACACGTGCCGTTCAAATCCGGTGAGGTCACGTCGTTGCCGGCGCCGATGTTCCACGCGCTTGGGTACCTGCACGCCACCATCGCGATGATGCTCGGCACGACGCTGGTGCTGCGGCGCCGCTTCAAGCCGGCCATGGTGCTCGCCGACATCGAGAAGCACAAGGTGACCGCGGTGGTCGTGGTGCCGGTGATGCTGTCCCGCATCCTCGACGCGCTCGAGGCCATGGACAGCAAGCCCGACCTGTCGTCGCTGCGGATCGTGTTCGTGTCTGGCTCACAGCTCGGCGCCGAGCTGGCCACCCGCGCGCTCAAGGAGCTGGGGCCGGTCATCTACAACCTGTACGGGTCCACCGAGATCGCGTTCGCGACCATCGCGCGGCCCAAGGATCTGTCGATCAACCCGGCCACCGTCGGGCCGGTGGTCAGGGGAGTCAAGGTCAAGATCCTCGATGACAACGGCAACGAGGTGCCGCAGGGAGAGGTCGGTCGCATATTCGTCGGCAACGCGTTCCCGTTCGAGGGTTATACCGGTGGTGGCGGCAAGCAGATCGTCGACGGCCTGCTGTCGTCGGGCGACGTCGGATATTTCGACGAACACGGCCTGCTCTATGTGAGCGGGCGCGACGACGAGATGATCGTCTCCGGCGGCGAGAACGTGTTCCCCGCCGAGATCGAGGACCTTGTCAGCGGACACCCCGACGTGGTCGAGGCGACCGCGCTGGGGGTCGACGACGAGGAGTGGGGTTCGCGGCTGCGGTGCTTCGTCGTCAAGACCGAGGGCGCCACGATCGACGAGGATGCCATCAAGCACTACGTGCGCGAACACCTCGCCCGTTACAAGGTGCCGCGCGAGGTGATCTTCCTCGATGAGCTACCCCGCAACCCCACGGGCAAGATCCTCAAGCGCGAGCTGCGCGAAATGAAGGTCGATTAGCGGATCGCCGTGCCGGGCACCGAAAGGCACAGCAGGAACAGGGCGAATAGGAACCATCCGGCGCCGTGCCAAATCGGCCAGGTGCCCTCCGCCCGCCACACCCGATAGGTCTTGACGAACGCGCCCACCCCGCCGACGAACAGGATTATCGGAACGAGGGATGCGGTGAGCAATGACCGGTCGGCGGGTAGCGCGTAGAAGGCGAAGGCGAGTGCGGCAACGGCGATGAACGCCACCACGTAGCGGACGGCCGCGCGGAATTCCGCCGGGTCGTGCCAACGCTTTTCGACGTCGTTGGTCACCAGGGACCGTTGACGTACCACGCCAGGCACCCGGGCAGGTGTCTGCAGGCGATGATGGCGTTCGCGTCGGGTGCAGACCCAGGAATCCTGTTGGTGGGTCCCGGCAACGAACAGTTCGGCAGGAAGGGCTGGCCCGGAATCACACCGTTGTAGCAGGGTACAGCTGTCTGCTCCGGTGTGCTCTGACCGACAAGGGCCGTCGGTGCGGCCACGACGGCCACCGCCGCTGATCCAGTCACTACGAGGCGCACGATGCGTCGTCCGAGAGTGTTCATCTCTACCGCCAACCGCTTACGGCTACCAACTATTTAGCTCTACTTCGATGATAGACCCGTTTCGACGC
Organism: Mycobacterium sp.; assembly: GCA_036263935.1. Taxonomy (GTDB): domain Bacteria; phylum Actinomycetota; class Actinomycetes; order Mycobacteriales; family Mycobacteriaceae; genus Mycobacterium. The sequence continues at coordinate 11,031 of DATARY010000170.1, read as the reverse complement.
GACCGTCAGTACCTGGCCGGATTGGCCCCCTTACGGGTCGCGGGGCAGGCCAAGGAGCCGCTCGGCGATGATGTTCAGTTGCACCTCGCTGGTGCCACCGTAAATGGTCGTTGCGCGGCTCGCCAGCAGGTAGTTCGCCCACTTGCCCGGCAGCCGCGCGGGATCGCCGATTGCGCCGTCGGTGCCGAAGGATGACACCGCGAACTCGGCGTAGCCCTGGGCCGTGCGCATCGACAGCAGCTTCGAAATCGCGGCGGCAGGCATCGGGTCTCCGCCGGCCAGCGTCAGCAGCGTCGACCGCATGTTGAGCAACTTGGCCGCGTGACCCTCGGCGATCAGCCGTCCGGCGTGGTTCTGCCCGATTTGGTCGAACTGCCCGTCGCGCATGAACTCGACGAAACCATCGAGGTTGGCCAGGAACGGCGCCTCACTGCTGCCGATCGACACCCGCTCGGCCGTCAACGTGGTGCGGCTGACCTCCCAGCCGCGGTTCACGTCGCCGAGCACCATCTCATCGGGCACGAACACGTCGTCGATGAACACGGTGTTGAACATCGCGTTTCCGGTGAGCTCGCGCAGCGGCTTCACCTCGACGCCATCGCTGTGCATATCGAGCAGGAAGTACGTGATGCCATTGTGTTTCGGAGCACTCGGGTCCGTACGGGCCAGCAGCATGCCCCAATGTGCCACCTGCGCGGCGGTGGTCCAGATCTTCTGGCCGGTGATCCGCCAACCGCCGTCGACCTTGGTGGCCTTCGTACTCAACCCGGCCAGGTCCGAACCGGCGCCCGGCTCGGAAAACAGCTGGCACCAGATCATTTCGCCGCGGAACGTCGGCGGCAAGAACCTCTGCTTCTGCTCCTCGGTGCCGAACGCGACGACGGACGGTATCAGCCACGCCGCGATGCCCATCGCCGGACGACGAACCCGTCCGCTGCCGAATTCCTGCGCGATGATGATCTGCTCGACGGGACTCGACGCCCGGCCCCACGGCTTGGGCAAGTGGGGCATCACCCAACCGCCCTCGGCGATAGCGACATTGCGCTCCTCACGCGGAATCGCCTTGAGGGCAGCGACTTCCGCGCGGATCTCTTCCCGTAGTTTCTCGGTCTCAGGGTCGAGATCGATGTCGATCCTTCGCATTCCGGTGCTGGTCGCAATGTCGACCACCTGCTGCGGGTAGTCCGCGGCGCGGCCGAAGCATGCGGCGAGCGCCAGTGCGCGGCGGTAGTAGACGTTGGTGTCGTGCTCCCACGTGAACCCGATGCCACCGTGCACCTGGATGCAGTCTTGGGCGCAGTGCTGCGCGGCGACCGGCGCCAGCGTTGCCGCCACGGCCGCGGCGAACTCGAAAGCGGTTCCCTCAGAGCCCGTTTCGCGGGATTCGTCGATGGCCCGTGCGGCGTCCCACACCGCGGCGGTGGCCCGCTCGGTGTCGGCGATCATCTCGGCGCACTTGTGCTTGATGGCCTGGAACTGGCCGATGGGCCTGCCAAACTGCTCGCGGATCTTCGCATAAGCCGAGGCGGTGTCCGTCGCCCAGCGGGCGACGCCGATGGCCTCCGCGGACAGCAGCGTCGACATCAGCGCCCGCGCGTGGGTGCGGCTCAGATTGCTCAGCACACGGTCGTCGCCGACCTCGACGGCGTTGGCGCGCACATCGGCAAGCGGGCGCAGCGGGTCGACGCTCTCGACGGGTTCGATCTCTAGCGCGTCGGCGTCGAGCACCACCCACTCGTAGCCGCTGGTCCCCCCGTCCAGCCCGGCCACCGGCAGCACCAGCACCGACGCCTGCGCCGCGGCGGGGACCGCGCGCACCTCGCCGCGGATCACAAGGCCGTCGCCGTGCCGGGTGGCGGTCAGCCCCGAGTCGATTGCATAGGCCGCGATCACCTCGCCGGAGGCAAGGTCGTTGAGGAGCTTGGCGTCGGGGTCATGCGCCGCGATGAGCGCGCTGGCGATCGCCGACGGGACAAACGGTCCGGGTACCGCCCCATAGCCGAATTCGGCGATGACAATTGCCAGTTCGAGGATGCCGAAGCCTTGTCCGCCCACCGATTCCGCCAGGTGCACGCCCTGCAGGCCCTGTTCTGCCGCGGCCTTCCAGTAAGGGGGCGGATTGGGGATGGGCGTTTCAAGGGCTTCGTGCAGAACCTCTGACGGCGCCACGCGGGCCACCAGGGACCGCACCGAATCGGCCAGGTCGTTGTGCTCAGGAGTGATCGCGATGGGCATAGCGTGCACCTCTTCGTGGGCTTCCCTATTAACCGGTCGGTTGGGACCGAGACTACCCGTTCACCACATTCGCCAGCTCCCGGCCGTCCCGGATCCGTCGGCAGTTGTCCACCGCCTCGACCAGGTAGCGCCGCATGGTGTCGGCGGTATACCAGGTCACGTGCGGGGTGAGCACCAAGTTGTCAAGGCTGAGTAGCGGGTGGTCCTTCGGTAGCGGTTCGACCGAGAACACGTCAAGGCCGGCGGCCGCCAACCTGCCATTCCGCAGGGCGTCGACCAGCGCGCCCTCGTCGACGATCGGTCCGCGCGAGGTGTTGACGAGCACCGCGTCGGCGTTCATCTGCGCCAGCGCCGCACCGTCGAGCATGCCGGCCGTCTGCTCGGTCAGCGGCAGATGCAACGAAACGATGTGGCTGGCGGCGAGCAGATCAGCCAGCGGCCGCCAGCCGGGGTGCCCGTCGTCGCGGGTGCTGGTGTGCAGCACGTCGGCACCCATCGCGGAGACGATCGTCTCCACGCGCTTGGCGATGTTTCCGTAGCCGACCAGTCCGACCGTGCACCCGCCGATGTCGCGCACCGTCTCGCCGAGGCTTGGATCGGACGGCCAGCCCCGGCCCTCCCGGGTCGCGCGGTCCAACGCAGGCAGCCGCCGCAGCGCGGCCAGCATCAGCAATACGGCACCCTCTGCGACCGAGGGCGCGTTGGCGCCGGGCATGTTCGCGACGGCGATGCCCAGTCGCGTTGCGGTGTCGACATCGATGGTGTTCACCCCGGCGCCCATCTTGTGGACAAGCCGCAGGCGTGACGCCTTCTCGAGGTCGTCGCCCGTGATCGGGCGCAGCACATGCCAGATCACCTCGGCGTCGGGCAGTTCGCGGTAGAACGTATCGTCGTCATCCTCGGCGCAGTACCGGATGTCCAGCCAATCAGTCTCGGGTGCAAGGAATTCCAGGATCTTGTTGCCGGGGGTGAAATGCGCAAGGACTCTCACAGGTCAGCGCCACCGCTTGGCGATCCACCTGGCTATGGTGTCGGCCTTCTCGCTGCGGGCGCCCGGAGTGGTGAAGTAGTGGTCGGTGTCGATCGAACACCGCGTCTTGTCCTCGCTGGCCAGCGCGTGGTAAATGCGCTTGGCGTCCGACGGGTAGACCCCGGTGTCCTGTTCGGCGTTGATCACCAGCGCCGGGCAGTGGATATGGGCGAGGTGCGGTTCGGCGCGGGTCTGTGCGTGGCGCAGGCTCCACATCCCGAGCCAGTTGTGCAGTGTGCATGCCGCGGCAATGCCATGGGATGACCGGTTCGCCTTGACAGGAAGCCCTGCGTAGCACATGTTGGCCGGTCGCTTTGTCGGCTCAAGGGTCGGGTCGACCATGCGGGGATCGGCCCAGGTACGCATGACCGTGAATGGCCGGTCGGAGAAGCCCGCGGCGTGCACGCGCTTGAGTTCGGTCTCGGCCCAATCGGTGATGGCGTTGTTGCGGGCGATCTGGGCCGCGCGGTACCGCTCGATGAACTCGGCCGAGTACGGGGGGCCGTGGCGCTCGTTGAATATGTCAAGCTCGGGATCGCTTGCGATGGCGTCGTTTTCGTCGACCACCGACGCGTCCATCCAGGCGGTCAGTACATCGGGGCGGCCGGGGTGCGCCGCGGTGGCCACATAGCCATCGGCGGGCGGCAGATCGGTGAGACCTGCGGCAGGCCGCATGCCTTCCAACGGGGTCACATGCGGATCAACCGCCTGCGCCTGGTAGGCGGCCATTAGCGAACCGCCGCCTGAATTTCCAAGCAGCACAATGGTTTCGACGCCCTGCGTCTCACGCAGCCAGCGCACGCCGACGCCGATGTCAACCAGCGCGTGATCGAGCAAGAAGCTGCTTTCGTAGCCGCGGTACCGGGTGTTCCAGCCGAGGAAACCGATTCCGCGGGTAGCCATGTAGTCGGCGAGATAGTGCTCGGAGAAATCGATTTGGTAGTGCGTGGCGATGATCGCGACCTTCGGCCTTCGTCCGACGCCTCGGTGGTAGAGCCCCTGGCATGGATGGCCGCCCGCAGCTGCGCGACGCGCGGTAGGGGAGGGCAGCCCGACGAACTCGAGGGTGACGCCCGGTGTACCGGATGCCGCCTGTGTTCTGGTCATGTCAGGCGGTCTCCTTGTGATAGATCGTGCGGTAGAAGACGTTGGCCAGGGTGGTCACGCATGCTTCGTCGTCGACGACGTCCCCAGCGCCTCCCGACAGTTTTGTATAGCAGAACTGGTTGAGCATCGACACCATCGCAACGGCGATCAGGTTCGGATCGTCGCCCGCACAAAATCCTTGGCGCTGAGCGTGTTTCACCGTCTGAGTGATCAAGGCGATCGGCAGTGAGCAGATGTCGCGCCAGTACTCGGCGAAATCGTCGCTGATCATCGCGAGCTGCGACACGCTGATGATCTCGGCCAGCCGGTTGCGGTAGGTGTTCCAGTGGGCACCAGCGGCCTGGTAGGAGCGCTCCCAGTTGGTCAGCCCGGGTTCGGCGGCCGCCCGCGAACGTTCACGGGCCTCGTCACGGAATCGCACGGCCCATTCACGGACCATCGCCTCCTTGGAGTCGTAATAGTTGTAGAACGATGCCGTGGACCTGTTTGCCTCGGCGGCAATGTCCGAAATCGTCGTCGCCAGAATGCCCTTCCGTGAAACGACGGCCCTGGCCGCGGCATCGATCGCCGCCTGCGTCTGCCGGCCCCGAAGGGTCGGCAACTGCTCACGGGGACTGACGGTCACGGCCTGCGTTCTCCCAACCATTGTTCAAAACTGAACCTGATGTTAGATTCAGATTACATTCTTGGCCAGAGGTTCTCCGGAGGCGACCCGTGATCAAGCCAACCAACCCCAACTCGGAGTTTGAGCTAGCCAGGCCGGTACTCAACCACGACGAAAGCGAGGCGCAGGTCTCCTCGACCATCCAATTCGCCTGCTGGACCAAGGAATTCACCGCGCTGCGATGAGTGACGGTGTGTCCGATGCTCAGATCGGCGCGATGTCCGCGGCCGAGCGCCGCGAGTTGATCCAACGGCTGGAACGCCCCATCGATGAGCTGTTGCCCGCGCCGGTGCTCACGAGAGTCCGGCGGGTTCGTCTGGTATTGATGGTGGGCGCAATGATCGGCCTGGCGCCCTGGATCGTGTATCTCGCATATTCACTTCCCGACAAGTACGTCGCGCACAACTGGCCCGTCACATGGGTGGGGTTCGACATCCTGTTGCTGCTGTTTATGGCCGCGACCGCGCTGCTCGGTCTGCTCCGCAGGCAGCTGTTGATCCTCACCGCGTTCACCACCGGGGTGCTGCTGTTCTGCGACGCGTGGTTCGACGTTATGACAGCCGGACCAACCGACAGGACGCTGTCGATCCTGACCGCGGTGCTGGGAGAGCTACCACTGGCGGCACTCCTGATCACGGGTGCGTTGCGCATTCTGCGGCTGACTGCGACACGGCTCTATTTTCTCGATCCCGGCATGCCGCTGTGGCGAATCCCCTTGCTCCCCTAGCCCTTGAAGAGGTCGGGGTCGACAAACACGTCGAGGATCGCCGTCAACTGGTCGACCAGCTCGTCGGGACCGAGCTGCACGGTGCCCGCCAGCCATGTGCTGATGGTCTGCACCACCCCGCCGACCACGAAGTGCGCGGTGGCCTTGATCCGCTCGTTCTCGGGCACCCGAAACGCATCGCGCACCTGCTGGCCGGACAACATCGCCATCAGCGCTTCCGATTCTGCGCGCTTGCGCACCAGTACCGGGTTGGCAAGGTGCGAACTGAACAGCAGCCGACCCACACGGGGATCCTCAACGATGGCGCGCACAACGTTGGACATGGCGGCGCGGTTCAGTTCCCTCGGCGGTGCTGCGGCGACGGCAGCCTGAGTGGTGGCGGCGATGTCGGCGATCACCCAGTCGAACACCGCTGCGACAAGTTCGTCCTTGTCGGTGAAGCCCTCGTAGAAGTACCGCACGGCCAACCCGGCCTGCCGGCAGATCGCGCGGACGGTTAGCTCCTCGGGGTCTTGGCCGCCGCCGAGTAAGTCCAGGCCAGCTTCCAGCAGGCGCCGTCGCCGCTGCGCGAGGCGCTCGGCCGCCTCGATGCCGCGGTAGGGCCGGACCTGGGCCATGACGACATCTTGACACTCGCCCGGCCGGTAGGGCAATATGTGGAAACAAGCGTTCTCACATTTGCCGACAGGGGTGCCCATTGACCGTCACCGCAGTCGAAGACGGGTTGATGGGGATTGCGCTGCTCGCCGGGCCCGCCAACGTGATCATGCAGTTGGCCCGCCCCGGCGTCGGCTACGGCGTGCTGGAGAGCCGAGTCGAGAGCGGCCGCGTCGACCTGCATCCGGTCAAGCGGGCACGCACGACGTTCACCTATCTCGCGGTGGCCACAATGGGCAGCGATGAGCAGAAGTCCGCATTTCGCCACGCGGTGAATCGCGCTCACGCACAGGTGTATTCGACCGAGCAGAGCCCGGTCTCCTACAACGCCTTCGACCGTGATCTGCAGATGTGGGTTGGGGCATGCCTGTACAAGGGTACCGACGACGTCTACCGGTTGTTCGTCGGCGAGATGGACGAGGAGGCCGCCGAGCGGCACTACCGCGAGGGGATGCCGCTCGGCACCACGCTGCAGGTGCCGGCCGAGATGTGGCCGAAGGATCGGGCCGCGTTCGACCGGTACTGGCACGATTCTTTGGCCAAGGTGCACATCGACGACACCGTCCGCGACTACCTGTATCCGATCGCGGCGGCGCGGATCCGCGGGGTGAAGCTGCCGGGCCCGCTGCAGCGGCTGTCGGATCGCGCTGCGCTGCTGATCACGACCGGCTTTCTGCCGCAGCGGTTCCGCGACGAGATGCGGCTGCCGTGGGATGCGGCCAGGCAGCGTCGATTCGACCGGTTGATGAGCGTACTGCGGGTGGTCAACAACCTGATGCCGCGCTTCATCCGGCAGTTCCCGTTCAATGTGCTGCTGCGCGACCTGGACTGGCGGATCCGCACCGGGCGACCGCTGGTTTAGCGATCGAGATTGGTCGCGGACTCCGAGGCGGGTCAGCGCCGTCAAGAGAACATGAATTGGCCCATGAACCGGGTCATCCGGCGCAGGTAATCCGGCTGACTGACATGCAGGATGTGGTTGCCGGGGAACCAATGGAACGCACAACGGTCCCAGTGCTCCCATAGCAACTCGGCCTGCTCCGGCGGAGCGAGCCGATCACCAAGCCCCGCGATGATCAACCGCCTGTCCTTCGGCACCACTGGTGGGTAATTGAGTGGCGAGGGGTACATCGTCGCGGCATTTATCAGCTGTTGGTCTGTTCCGGACAGCAGATTGCGCAGTCGCACAACCTGATTGGCGGGGAACCACTCGTCGACCGTCCTGTCCGGGCTGACGACGGGAACGTTGGGCATGACGGCTTGGATTCGGTCGTCGACGCATGCGATCAACGCCGAAGTGTAACCGCCAAGGGACATGCCCGTCAGCGCGATCCGGTCGACGCCGGTGAACTCGAGATAGTCGATCACAGAACGGAAGTCGTGGACGGCCTGGGCCATCGCCTCGGCGAATCCGGCGAAGCCGTGTGCGAAGTAGCCGTAACCGCTGAACGGAGAACCCTTCTCGGCGCGGCGGCTGTGGAACGGCAGCGTGTACAGCAGCACGTCGTAGCCGGATCGGTAAAACCACGGTAACGAAAAGAACAAGCCATTGAAGAGGTATGCCGATCCCATGAAACCGTGAATGACACAGAGGGTGGGGCGCGGTCCGTCGTTATGGCGCCAATGCTGGGCGTGCACGACGTTGTTGCGCACGTATCCCCTGCACTGTTCGCGAAGCGCCGGGTTGACCGCCTCGAAGCAGCTGTTGAACCGGATGTCGTGCACATTGCCCTTGGCCAGCCATTCGGCGACCGGATTGGCTGGGCGCAACGAGACTCGGGGCACCTCCATCGGCGCAGGGAACGACAGCTCGGGATCCTTCGTGCCCGCCAGCTCTGCGTAGAACCGCAGGTGATCGTGTTCAGCGCGAGACTCGGATTTTCGCAACGCCCCGACCATCGTCGGCAGCATTGTCACACCGAGAAGTGAGGCGATCGTGGTGCGCAGTGCGATGTCGGCAACCGCCGACGAGTCGACGATCAGCCGTTGACGTAGCGTGAGGTCGGCGCGGCGCGGCAGTCCACGGACGGTGGCATCGGCGCCGGGAACGTTGGGAACGGGAATGGGCGGATCCACCGGGGCTGGGTCGGGCTCCCGCGAATTGGGCACGTCCGAATGGTAACGGTCGGACCCGATGGAGGATGCGACACTTACCGCGTGTGGAATCCCGACGTCTACCTGGCCTTCGCCGACCACCGCGGCCGCCCGTTCTTCGACCTGGTATCTCGCGTCGGCGCCAAAACACCGCGCCGGATCGTGGACCTCGGCTGCGGGCCGGGCAACCTGACGGCCACCCTGAACCAGCGCTGGCCCGAAGCCGTCGTCGAGGCGTGGGACAGCTCGCAGGAGATGGTGGACGCAGCCCGCGAACGGGGCGTCGACGCGCAGGTCGGCGACGTGCGGGCCTGGGTACCCAAGCCAGACACCGACGTGGTGGTCAGCAACGCCACCTTGCAATGGGTGCCGGTACACCGTGAGCTGATGGTTCGGTGGGCCGGCCAGTTGGGTTCGTGTTCGTGGATCGCCGTGCAGGTGCCGGGGAACTTCGACGCCCCATCGCACCGGGCGGTCCGTGATCTCGCCGGCCGGGAGCCCTGGTTGGAACCGCTGCGGGACATACCATTTCGCGAAGCAGAAGTGGTCGATTCTGCAGCGGGGTATGCCGAGCTCCTGACCGACGCCGGCTGCGTGGTGGACGCATGGGAGACCACCTACATCCATGAGCTGACGGGCGAGCATCCCGTCCTGGAGTGGATTACCGGCACCGCGCTGCGCCCCGTGAAAAGCGCGCTCACCGAGAAGCAGTGGCAGCAGTTTCGCCGCGAACTCATTCCGATGCTCGACGCGGCTTACCCGCCGCGCCCCGACCGTACGACATTCTTCCCGTTCCGCCGGGTATTCGTTGTGGCCCAGGTGAATTAACGCCTCTTGGAGGAGATTTGGGTGCCCTCGAATTCGGATGGTATGACGTCGTTTGTCTTCTGGCGCCAGTCGTGCAGAAGCAGTGCCATGTCGTTCGCGACGGCCTCGGCCTTATCCGTGACATCGCTGCCGAGGAGGTTGTTCGACTCGGTGGGGTCCTCGAAAAGGTCGTACAGTTCGCGCGGCGGACGTTGGCCGAGGACCAGTGGGGCCATGATTCGGCCCGGTGCGCTATCGGCGATATCCAACGGCAGATCGAGCAGTGGCCGCGGCGCGTAGTTCTCGATATAGCTGTATTCCTTTGTCCTGATGGCGCGTATCGGATCGAAGGAGTCGTGATATGTCTTCGTGGTATAAACCTCGGAACGCACTGGTTGGCCGTCAGCGGTCGCGGCGCGGGTGTTGTGGGCATGTGACAGTCCGTCAATCTCCGCGGGGATGTCGACGCCGAGGATGTCGAGCATGGCGGGCAAAAGGTCGACCCCACTGAACAACTCGTCGTAGACCCCGGGCGCTATCGACGCATCGCGCGGCGGGCGCAAGATGACCGCGATGCCTGTGCCGGCGTCGTAAAGAGTCGACTTGGCCCGGGGCAGCGCTGGGCCATGATCAGTCATGAATACAACCCAGGTGGTGCGGTCCAGGCCCGTGGCCGCCAGTGTGTCGAGCAGTTGGCCGACGGCCGCATCGGCAACGGAGATGGAACCGTAGAACTCCGCGAGGTCCTGGCGGATGTCGCCGGTGTCGGGCAGATAGTCGGGCACGACGACGTGGTCGGCGTTGGCGGGCTGGTATCGGTCGTGCGGGTAAGGACGATGCGTCTCGAAGAAGCCCGTGGTGAGCAGGAAGGGCTTCTCGGGCGGGTTGGTCAGCCAACCGACGGCGTGCTCGACGACATACTCGCAGTAGGAGTTGGAAACGTCGAACTCGTCGAACCCCAGCCTCGACGGATACGAGGTCTCATGCTGCATCCCGAATAGGGCAGTGTGCCAACCGGATTCGGACAAGATATCAGGTAGCGTGCGGACGCCCGCCCGGTACTCCCAGCCGTGATGGGCCAGGCCGACCAGGCCGTTGCTCTGCGGATAGCGGCCGGTGAACAGGGAACCGCGCGACGGCGAGCACAGCGGCGCAGTGGCGTGCGCGCGGGTGAACAGGATGCCTTCCGAGGCGAGTCGGTCCAGTCGCGGGCTAGAGACATCGTCGTGCCCGTACACGCCCAGGTAGCGCCCCAGATCGTGCCAGTGCACGATCAGCAGGTTGTCTCTTCTCACGTTTGTTCACGGAACAGCGTGCCGGCGAATTCGGCAACCCTTCAGCTCATCCGAGAGATGTATTCACAGGGCGGTTTTTGTCCACAGACTGGGTTGGACCGGCGTGCTTTCGTCACCCACCGCGGATAGATTCGCTCATATGTTCGATGGTGTGTTGCCGGGGGTCGCCGAGTTGGCCGGTCTGGATGCCGCTGGGTTGGTGGAGGCCGCCGGCGGGTGGGCCCGCGCGGAGAACGCGGCGTGTGCGCGCAAGTTGGCGGTGATGGCCGAGATCTTCTCCCGCCGCACCGGGTTGCGGCCCGACGAGCGTGAATTGTGGTGGATCGATCCGGAGGCCGCGGTGAGCGCGGAGCTGGCCGCCGCCCAGAACATCAGCCGGGGCATGGCGCTGGCCCAGACCCATCGCGGGGTGGCG
>DATARY010000079.1:0-21479 GCA_036263935.1 Mycobacterium sp. | reverse complement strand
TGCTTTTCGGCGGCCGCCGATTGCCCCGCGCGCTGCGCGATCTTGCCACGGTGACCATCGACGACGTCACCGCCCACCGCAGGGTCGTCGTCGTGGGATCGGACGCCGATCTCGCGGCGGTGCTGACCCGATTGCTGCGGGCCGAGCGGCTCGATGTGGAGGTTGGCCACGTGCGCCGACCGTGGGCCGCACGCAGGGCCCGCACCGGCGAGGCGCGACGGGTTCCGCTCATCCGCGACGAGACGGGGACCGTCATCGTCCGCGCCGCGCACTGGCTGCCGCCCGACGAGCAGGCCCGCACGATCCACGGCGAGGGCGTCGTCGACGACACCCCGCTGTTCGACGGCCAGGTGACCGGCGTACGGATCGAGCCGACGACGACCATGCCTGGCCTGCGGGCGAGCGCGCTGTCGGGTCGGATGCGGCCGAAGCGATGGGTGATCGGCCGCGCCGCGCAGCTCGGCACCGACGCCGCGCTGCTGGTGCGCGACGGCACGCCCGCGCCGAGGCCGGTCCGCAGGTCGACGTTCTATCGGCACACCGAGGGCTGGCTGCGGGTCGGGTAGCGTCGATTTGTGAACATCCGACCGCTGCGCCAATCGGTGCGGCCGAGCCCTGTCTTCCTGGCGATCGTTGCGCTGACCGTCGTCGGCGGGGTGCTGGCATGGCTGGCCGCGGACACCGTCCAGCCGCTCGCGTATGTCGGGGTGTTCATCTTCGTCATCGCCGGCTTCCTGGTGACGCTGTGTCTGCACGAGTTCGCGCACGCCTACACCGCGTACCGCTTCGGCGACCATGACGCCGAGGCGCGCGGCTACCTGACCCTGAACCAGTTGAAGTACACGCATCCGCTGCTGTCGCTCGGGCTGCCCGCGCTGTTCATCGCGCTCGGTGGAATCGGCCTGCCCGGCGGCGCGGTGTACCTGCGCACGTCGTGGATGACGAAGCGGCAGAAGACCCTTGTCAGCCTTGCCGGCCCGGCCACCAACCTCGCATTCGCGATCGTCCTACTGGCGCTGACTAGCCTGCTCAGGGAGCCCAGCCACGCGGTGTTCTGGGCTGGCATGGCGTTTCAGGCGTTCCTGCAGGTGACCGCGTTCCTGATCAACATCCTGCCGGTCCCGGGACTGGACGGCTACAGCGCGCTCGAGCCGCACCTGAGCCCGCAGACCCAGCGCGCCGTACAACCGGCAAAGCAGTGGGGGTTCCTGATTTTGCTGTTGCTCCTCTTCACACCACAGGTCAACCGTTGGTTCTTCGGCATTGTGGACTGGTTCTTCGGGCTATCGGGGATCTCTACCGTGCTGTGGCAGATCGGCAGCCAGCTAACCCGGTTCTGGTCCGCCTGGTTCTAACGGCGATCTTGCGACATATGCGTCTTTACGCATAGATTGCAGATATGGGTGCCGGACACGACCACAGCAATGCCGACACCCGTGTCAGCCGGATGGTCATCGCCGCGGCGATCCTGACCGCATTCTTCGTCCTCGAGCTCACCACCGCGCTGATGATCAATTCGCTTGCGCTGCTGTCCGACGCGGGCCACATGCTCACCGACCTGGTCGCGATGTTCATGGGCCTGACGGCGGTGCTGCTCGCCCGCCACGGCAGCGCGTCGCCTGCCCGCACCTACGGCTGGCATCGCGCCGAGGTCTTCACCGCTGTCGCCAACGCAGTGCTGCTGCTTGGCGTCGCAGCATTCATCCTCTACGAGGCCGTCAACCGGCTCGGCGACGGGCCCGAGGTCCCCGGTGTGCCGATGATCCTCGTCGCGCTGGCGGGGCTGGTCGCCAACGCCGTTGTCGTGCTGCTACTGCGGTCGCACTCCGAGGACAGCCTGGCCGTCAAGGGCGCATACATGGAGGTCGTCGCCGATACCGTCGGCAGCATCGGCGTCCTGATCGCGGGCATCGTGACCGTGACGACACACTGGCCCTACGCCGACGTCGTTGTCGCGGTGTTCGTCGCGCTGTGGGTGCTGCCCCGGGCGATCTCGCTGGCCCGCGCCGCGCTCCGGATCCTGTCGGAGTCGTCGCCGAGCCACGTCGACGTCGAGGAGTTGCGCTCGGCGCTGTGCGCCGTGGAGGGCGTCACGGAGGTACACGATCTGCACGTGTGGACGTTGGTGCCGGGCAAGGACATGGTGACCGCGCACCTGACCAGCAGCCGCGATTCGGCGCTGGTGCTCGACGACGCGCGGGCGGTGCTGACAACCCGGGGACTCGGCCATGCGACGGTTCAGGTTGAGCCGCCCGATGCCGCCGCCGACTGCGAGTGCGAAGCCGAGTGGTGATGGCTTAGTGGCGATGAGCCGCTTGCGCGAAGAGCATCAGCTCAGCCCGAGTTCCGATCGGGCGGCGGGATCGCAGTCATCGAGCAGATCGAGGCAGCGCTGATACTCGTCGCTCTCGCCGATCGAGTCCGCCGCCCGCGCGAGCGCGGCGACGCAGCGCAGGAATCCGCGATTGGGTTCGTGGCGGTAGGGCACCGGGCCGAAGCCCTTCCACCCGTTGCGGCGCAACTGATCCAGGCCGCGGTGATAGCCGGTGCGGGCGTACGCATAGGCGGTGACGGCCTGGTCGTCGGCGAGCGCATCCTCGGCGAGCGCGGCCCATGCCACCGACGCCGACGGGTGCGCCGCGGCGACGATGGCCGGGTTCTCGGAGGCGGCCAGCTCGGTCTCGGCTGCGGGGTCGCCGGGAAGCAGTACCGGTTCCGGTCCCAGAAGATCACCCATCCGAGTCATAGGCCTATTGTGCCGTAAGGGCCACCGCGGCGAGCCGCGACATCGGCTGCAGCGGCGAGCCGCGAGCGGGGGGCCGGGGCGGATGGCTAAGCTTCGGCGGTAGCGTCGTTAGGGAGGACCGCAGCAGGGATGTCGAACCCATCGGGGACTGACCAACCGGATGACGTAGACAAGGATCCGGAACCGCAGCCGCAGGCGGGCGACAAGCCGGTTGAGCGCCGCTTCACGGCGCCGTCGGGATTCGACGCGGGTACGACCCAGAAGATCGACAGCCCCGCGGAACCGGCCACCGAGGTGCTGTCGTTTCCGGACGCACCGGCAGACTTCGCCGCCGCATCCGCGGCCACCGAACCGATTGCACCGCAATTGATTCCGCCGCGTGGCGGGACACCGAAACCGCCGCGCAGCCGCCGCAGCTGGGGTTGGGTTGTGGCGCTGCTGTTGGTCATCGCCGCGCTGGTGGCCGTCGCGGTGCTCGGCACAATTCTGATCACCCGAAGCTCGCAACCGAAGGTCTCGCAGGAGGACATGGTCCGGTCGACGATCCAGCGCTTCGACGTCGCGATCCAGAACGGCGACCTGGCCGCGCTGCGCGGCATCACCTGCGGTACCACCCGCGACAACTACGTCAACTACAACGAGCGTGCCTGGGGCGAAACCCATGCCCGGGTGGCGGCGGCCAGCCAGTATCCCGTCGTGGCCAGCATCGATCAGGTGGTGGTCAACGGCGACCACGCCGAGGCCAACGTCACGACGTTCATGGCCTATGCGCCGCAGACCCGTTCGACGCGGAGCTTCGATCTGCAGTTCCGCGACGAGCAGTGGAAGATCTGCCAGGCGAGCGGCTAGCCGCCTGTTACCGAGCGGCCCGCGCTGTGCAGGTCGTTGCACGCCTCGATGACGCGCTCGGTCATGGAGGCCTCGGCCTTCTTCATGTAGCTGCGCGGGTCGTATGTCTTCTTGTCGCCGACCTCACCGTCGACCTTGAGCACGCCGTCGTAGTTGGTGAACATGTGCCCGGCGATTGGACGGGTGAACGCGTACTGGGCATCGGTGTCGACGTTCATCTTCACCACGCCATAGTTGAGCGCGTCCTCGATCTCGGACTTCAGCGAGCCGGAGCCGCCGTGGAAGACGAAGTCGAAAGGCTTTGCGCCCTCGGGCAATCCGAGCTTGGCAGCGGCGACCTTCTGGCCCTGCTCAAGAATGTCGGGGCGCAGCTTGACGTTGCCTGGCTTGTAGACGCCGTGCACGTTGCCGAACGTCGCGGCGAGCAGGTACTTGCCGTGCTCGCCTGCACCCAGCGCATCGATGGTCTTCTCGAAGTCCTCGGGTGTGGTGTAGAGCTTTTCGTTGATCTCGTGGGCGACGCCGTCCTCTTCGCCGCCGACGACACCGATCTCGATCTCCAGGACGATCTTGGCGGCGGACGCCTCCTTGAGCAGCTCGCGTGCGATCTCGAGGTTCTCGTCGATCGGCACTGCCGAGCCGTCCCACATGTGCGACTGGAACAGCGGGTTTCCGCCGTCGGCGACACGTTGCTGCGAAATCGCCAGCAGCGGCTTCACATAGGTGTCCAGCTTGTCCTTCGGGCAGTGGTCGGTGTGCAGCGCGACGGTGACCGGGTACTTCTCGGCGACGACGTGGGCGAACTCCGCCAGCGCGAGCGCGCCGGTCACCATGTTCTTGACGCCGAGGCCGGAGGCAAACTCGGCGCCGCCGGTAGAGATCTGAATGATGCCGTCGCTGCCCGCGTCGGCGAAGCCCTTTAGTGCGGCGTTGACGGTCTCCGATGATGTGCAGTTGATTGCCGGGAACGCGAACGAGTGCTCCTTGGCGCGACCCAGCATCTCCGCATAGACCTCGGGCGTTGCGATGGGCATTTGAGTTCCTCTCGGCTGATCGCGATTGATGCAGTATCTCAAGAACCTAGACGGTCAGCCAGCGGCGGACACCGGCACAGGCGGCTCTCAGCGGGTCGCCGGTATGTTGGTTTGCCATGACCACCACCGTGATGGCCCTGCCCAGCATCCTGGACCCGATGTACTGGCTGGGCGACGGCGGCCTGTTCGCCTCGGCGGTACTCCCCGGCATCCTGATCATCGTCTTCATCGAGACGGGCCTGCTGTTTCCGCTGCTGCCCGGTGACACGCTGCTGTTCACCGGCGGTCTGCTCGCTGCCGGCCAGCACCCACCCGTCACCATCTGGGTGCTCGCGCCCGCCGTCGCGGCGGCCGCGGTGCTCGGTGACCAATGCGCGTATTTCATCGGGCGCCGGATCGGCCCCGCGCTGTTCGACAAGGAAGACTCGCGGTTCTTCAAGAAGAGCTACATCACCCAATCACACGCATTCTTCGAGAAACACGGGCCCAAGACGATCATCCTGGCCCGGTTCGTTCCGATCGTGCGGACGTTCACCCCGGTGCTCGCGGGGGTGTCGTACATGCGCTATCCGGTCTTTCTCGGGTTCGACGTTATCGGCGGCGTCGCATGGGGCGGGGGTCTGACCCTGCTCGGCTACTTCCTCGGTAGCAGGGTGCCGTTCGTCAACGAGCACCTGGAAGTCGTGATCCTGCTGATCGTGTTCCTGTCGATCCTGCCCGGCATCATCTCGGTGGGACGCGCGCTGCTCGAGCGACGTCGCCGGTCGGGCGGCGTTGCAGAACCCGTCGAGGAGTAGCAGCCAGGGCCACGAACAGGTCGCGCAGACCGGTGAGCGAATGGGCCGGCATGAACAGATCGCAGTACGGCAACGCCGCGGCCATCGATCCGGCCAGGGGCCGGAAGCCGCCATGCGCGGCGCGTGGGTTGAGCCACACCACCATCTCCGCCCTGCGCCGCATCCTGGCCATCGCGCGGCCGAGCACCTCCGGCGGGTCGCTATCCCACCCGTCGGAGGCGATGATCACGACTGCACCGCGCAGCGCGTTGCCGTGCGGAGCCGCCAACAGTTCGGCGACACAGCGCCCGAGATGGGTGCCGCCATAGCGGTCGGCGACCTTGGCGCTGGCCCGGGCCAGCGCCACCTCGGCGGAACGATGCGACAGCGCCGCCGTCAGCCGCGTCAACGACGTCGAGAACACAAACACCTCGGGGCGAATATCGTTCTGCCGCAATGCTGTCGCCCGCATCAGGTGAAGGTAGACCGTCGCGTAGGGTTGCATCGACCGGCTGACGTCACACACCAACACCAGCCGACGGGACTGTTCGCGGGCCCGGGTGCGTTCGAGCAGCACCGTTTCCCAGCCCGTCGCCCGCGACGCTTTCATGGTGCGCCGCAGGTCGATTCGCTTGCCGTGCGGGCGCGGTTCGCGGCGCATGCTGCGGCGGCGCGGCCAGCGGGCCACCGCCTGTTCCAGCCAAACGCCGATCAGGCGCAGGTCGGCGGGATCGAACCGGTCGAAGGGCTCATCGGCCCTTGCGACGATGCGGCTGGGCAGCGCATCGGGGATCCCGATGCCGCTCGCGTGGTCGGCGGGCGCTGCGGTGATCGACGGAGTCCGGGTGGTCCACGGAAGTCCGCCGTCGGCCAGGGCATGTTGAGGGCCTGGCGCACCGGGGTCGGCGGCCGTCGGGGTACCGAGACTCTGTTTGAGGCCGGGCGGGTCCAGCCCGAGTACGGCGTCGGCGAACACCGCATTGAACACGGAGTCGAAGCCGGGCAGATCCTCGGCGCGGTTGACCATGGTCAGCCGGGCGATCCAGTACAAGTCCGACCTGGTCTGAGGCCACCACCGGCGCAGCGCATCGACGAATAGCGTTGGCCCGCTGGCGGATACCACCACACTGGCAGCGCGCAGCCGCGCCATCAGCGCCACCGCGAACCCGGCCAGGTCGACCCTGCGAAGCAGATACGGCGCGGTCAACGGCCGCGTAGCGCCTTCCGGCCGAGCCACAGCCGTCCGAGCGTGAACAGGATCGCGGCCAGCACGAACGCGCCGAACACCGCGGGGCCGTACTTCTTGAGCGCCCCGCCGCCGGCCAGCTCAAGCAGGTCGATTGGCTGCGGCGCGGGCGCCGCCACGACCTCACTGTCGGAGGAGCCGATCGGCACTTCCCCGGCCTCGTCGCGGCCAGCGAGCTTGGCCTCGAGTGAATCGACGAACTGGCCGAGCAGCTTCTCCGACACCTGTTGCAGCATGCCGCCGCCGAACTGGGCCAGCTTGCCGACGACCCTGAGGTCGGTGTCGACGGTGACCCGGCTGTGCGCTCCGGCCTCGTGCACGGCGAGGGTGATGGTGGCGGTGGCGTTGCCCGAGCCGCGCGCCTCCTTGCCGCGCGCGTTGACGACGGCGCGGTGCGCCTCGGCGTCCCGGTCGACAAAGTGCGCCTTGCCACTGAACTCGCTGGTGACCGGGCCGACCTTCACCTTCACCTTGCCCAGGTAGTCATCACCTTCCTGGCCGACCAGCTGCGCGCCCGGCATCAGCGGCACGACCTGTTCGAGATCGGTCAGCACATCCCATGCCCGCGCTGCGGGCGCGCTGACGGTGAACTCGTTGGCGATTTTCATCGGCGGATTCCTCTCGTGTAATCGGCGAACGCGACGGCTATCGCATCACGATCGTCGGGTGTCTTCGCCAGTGCACCCAGGCCGGCGACCGCATCGGTTGCGGCCAGGTCGGCGACGCCGAGGGCGACCAGCGCAGCCACCCAGTCGATGGTCTCCGCGACGCCGGGCGGCTTGTCCAAGTCGAGACCGCGGGTGTCGCCGACGAATTGGGCGGCATGTTGGATCAGGGCGGCGGTTGCGCCGGGGACGGTGCGGCGCACGATCGCAGCCGACCGGCTCGGCTCCGGGTAGTCGATCCAGTGGTACAGGCAGCGTCGGCGCAGCGCGTCATGGAGGTCCCTGCTGCGGTTTGAGGTCAGCACGGCCACCGGTGGGCGGGCCGCGACGAACGTACCCAGCTCGGGCACCGTGACCGCGGACTCGCCGAGGAACTCCAGCAGGAGGGCCTCGAATTCGTCATCCGCGCGGTCGATCTCGTCGATCAGCAGCACGGGTGTGCCAGACCCGCGGTAGCGCACACACTGCAGGATCGGGCGGTCCACCAGATACGTTTCGGTGTAGAGGTCGGACTCGGCGATGCCCTCGCCGCGCGCCTCGGCCAGCCGGATGCTCAGCAGCTGACGTTGGTAGTTCCAGTCGTACAGTGCCTCGGCGGCGGTCAGCCCCTCGTAGCACTGCAGCCGCAGCAGCGGCGCACCCAGAACTGCGGCAAGGGTTTTCGCTGCGGTTGTCTTGCCGACACCGGGTTCGCCCTCCAGTAGCAGCGGGCGGCCCAGTGCGACGGCCAGATAGATCGCCGATGCCGTGCCGGTGTCGAGCAGGTAATCGTGGGCGTCGAACCGCCGGACCACGTCGTCGACATCGTCGAACAAGGCGCCTGTCATGAGGGTACCGACGCCAGCAGTCGCCGGTAGTCGTCCCACGTATCGACATCGAGTGGAACGACGCCGCCGGTCGGGACCCGCCGCACGTCGAACCGGCCGGATTCGATCAGTCGCCACACGCCCTTGTCGCCGTGTAAATCGGCTAGCTCACCAAACATATTGCGGCCCAACCAGAACGGATGGCCGATGCCGTTGGAGTACTCGCACACCGCGATCGGGGCGCCGCGGCCCGAGGCGATGAGTTTCGACACCGCAGCCCGTGCCACACCGGGTTGATCGCCAAGCATCAATACGATCCCGTCGGCGCGCGGATCCACCGATAGCAATGCGGTCCGCAGCGACGCCGAGCACCCCGATCCGGGGTCGTCGGCGATCACGATGTCGACGCCGTCCAGCGCCACCACCTCCCGTACCGCGTCGGCCACACCGCCCAGGGTGACGATCAGTTGGTCGAACGGACAGCCGCGGGCCATCTCCAACGTCGCCCCGAGCACGGTGGTATCGCCAAGCGGCAACAGCTGTTTGGGTGTGCCCAGCCGACGCGAGCCGCCTGCGGCCAGCACGACGCCGGTCAGTTGTGACCGTGGCATGCCGATTCTTTCGGTGTCTCGGACTGTCGACCGGTGGCGGCCAGCCCGTCGACCCGGATACCCCGGATGACCTCGGCCAGGATGGCCACCGCGATCTCGGCCGGCGTCTGCGCGCCGATCGGCAACCCGACCGGGGTATGCAGGCGGGACCGCTCGGCGTCGGTGAGGTCGAGCTGCTCGAGGATCGCGCGGCCCCGCGCCTTGCTGGCCACCAGGCCGACGTAGCCCACCCCGGCGTCGAGGGCCGCGCGGATCATCTGGGCCTCGGGACCGCCGTGGGTGGCGATCACCACCGCGGTCGGCGACGCCGGATTGCTTGCGCCGTCCCGTTGTACGTCGTAGCCCAGCACAGCGCAGACGTCGGCCAGCGCATCGGCGATCGGCGTGGCGCCGCACACTCGGACCAGCGGCGCGGGCACCTGAGGAGCGAGGAAGATCTCCAACGCACCACCGGACAGGCAGGGGTTGACGACGACACATGCGCCCGGCGCCTCCGGGAAGTGCACATCGCCGTCGGGCAGCACCCGCAGCAGCACGCTCTCGCCGGCCCGCAGTGCGCCGAGCGCGGCCTTGCGGACCGAGCGCTGGGCACAGTGGCCGCCGACGAACCCCTCGATTGTTCCGTCGGGCAACAGGATTGCCTGATCGCCGGGGTGTGCCGAGGTGGGCTGCTGGGCGCGGACAACGGTGGCGTGCACGAAGGGCGTCCGCGCAAGCCGCAGCTGGTCGACCCGTTCGCTCATCGTTGTCATGGCTGCTCCCCTAGATCGGCGGCGTCGCTCTGCCCTGCATCGCCTCCCACACGCGCGACGGGGTCAGCGGCATGTCGGCGTGCCGAACCCCGAACGGCGCCAACGCATCCACTACTGCGTTCACCACGGCGGGTGGCGAACCGACGGTCGCGGATTCGCCGACCCCCTTGGCCCCGATCGGGTGGTGCGGCGACGGCGTCACGGTGTGCCCGGTTTCGAAGTGCGGCACCTCGACCGCGGTCGGGATCAGGTAGTCCATCAGGGAGCCACCCAGGCAGTTCCCTTCTTCGTCGAACGCGATGATCTCCATCAGCGCCATTCCGATGCCGTCGGTGATACCGCCGTGCACCTGGCCCTCGATGATCATCGGGTTGATCCTGGTGCCGCAGTCGTCGACGGCCAGGAAGCGCCGCACCTTGACCACCGCGGTGCCCGGATCGATGTCGACCACACAGAAGTAGGCACCGTACGGGTAGGTGAGATTCTCGGGGTTATAACAGATCTGGGCGTCGAGCCCACCTTCGATACCCTCCGGCAGGTCGCCTGCGCCGTGTGCGCGCATCGCGATGTCCTGGATCGTCACCGACGCCGACGGGTCGCCCTTGACCTGAAAGCTACCCTTCTCCCACTCAAGGTCGGCGACGGAGGCCTCCAGCATGCCCGCGGCGATGATCTTGGCCTTGTCGCGCACCTTGCGCGCCACCAGCGCGGCGGCTGCACCGGACACCGGGGTAGACCGGCTGCCGTAGGTGCCCAGCCCGAACGGGGTCTGGTCGGTGTCGCCGTGCACCACCTCGATGTCGTCGGGCGGGATGCCGAGCTCCTCGGCGACGATCTGGGCGAATGTGGTCTCGTGACCCTGGCCCTGGGTCTGAACCGACAGCCGCACAACGGCTTTGCCGGTCGGATGCACCCGCAGCTCGCAGCCGTCGGCCATGCCGAGGCCCAGGATGTCCATGTCCTTGCGCGGCCCGGCACCGACGGCCTCGGTGAAGAACGACATGCCGATGCCCATCAGCTCACCGCGCGCCCGGCGCTCCTTCTGCTCGGCGCGGAGCTCGTCGTAACCGATCATGTCCATGGCCAGCCGCATGGTCTTCTCGTAGTCCCCCGAGTCGTACACCCAGCCGGTCTTGGACTTGTACGGAAACTGCTCGGGCTTCAACAGGTTTGACAGCCGCAGCTGTGCCGCGTCCATCCTCAGCTCGAACGCGAGGCAGTCGACCAGCCGCTCAACGAAGTACACCGCCTCTGTGATGCGGAACGAGCACGCATACGCCACCCCGCCGGGCGCCTTGTTGGTGAACACCGCGGTCATGTGGCAGTAGGCGGCCTCGATGTCATAGCTGCCGGTGAACACCCCGAAGAAGCCGGCCGGGTACTTCACCGGCGCGGCGGTGCCGTTGAACGCGCCGTGGTCGGCGAGCACGTTGGAGCGGATCGCGAGGATCTTGCCGTCCCTCGTCGCCGCGATCTCGCCGACCATGATGTAGTCGCGGGCGAACCCGGTTGAGGTGAGGTTCTCGCTCCGGTCCTCCATCCATTTGACCGGTTTGCCAAGCAACAATGAGCCGACGATCGCGCACACGTAACCGGGGTAGATCGGCACCTTGTTGCCGAACCCGCCGCCGATATCGGGCGAGATGACCCGGATCTTGTGTTCGGGCAGGCCGGCCACCAGCGCGTACAACGTGCGGTGCGCGTGGGGGGCCTGCGATGTCGACCACAGCGTCAGCTTTCCCGTCACCGGGTCAAGATCGGCGACGGCGCCGCAGGTTTCCATCGGCGCGGGGTGCACCCGCGGGTAGACGATCTCCTGCTTGACGACGACGTCGGCCTTGGCGAACGCGGCCTCGGTGGCCGCGGCGTCGCCGGTCTCCCAGTCGAAGCAGTGGTTGTCGGTCTTGCCGTCCAGGTCGGTGCGGATCACCGGGGCGTCGGGGTCCAACGCTTTCCGCGCGTCGATGACGGGATCGAGCGGGTCGTATTCGACGTCGATCAGCTCCAGCGCGTCCCGCGCGGAGTAGCGATCCTCGGCGACGACGAACGCCACCTCCTGACCCTGAAAGCGCACCTTGTCGGTGGCGAGTACGGCCTGCACGTCGTTGGACAGCGTCGGCATCCACGCCAGGCCCTTCTCGGCCAGGTCGGCGCCCGTCACAACCGCCTTGACCTTCGGATGTGCTTGCGCGGCAGTGGTATCGATGCCGACGATGCGGGCGTGGGCAAACGGCGAGCGCAGGATGGCAAGGTGCAGCATGCCGGGCAACTGCACGTCGTCGACGTAGTTGCCGCGCCCGCGGATGAACCGGGGATCCTCCTTGCGCAGCATTCGGCCGTGGCCACAGGGCTTCTGGTCGTTGTCGACGGTGTCTTCGGGACGGAGTTCGACGGTGGTCATGCGTTGGCCTCCGCGTTCGCGTGTTGGGCGGCCCACTGGATGGACCGCACAATCGTGGTGTAGCCCGTGCAGCGGCAGATCTGTCCGGAGATGGCCTCGCGGATCGTCGCCTCGTCGGGGTCGGCCGCCCGATCGAGCAGGGCGCGTGCTGTGATCATCATGCCGGGCGTGCAGAAGCCGCATTGCAGTCCATGACATCGCATGAAGCCCTCCTGCACCGGGTCGAGCCGGCCGTCGACCTCGAGGCCCTCGACCGTGCGGATGCCACGGCCGCCGGCCATCGCGGCGAGCACCGTGCAGGACTTCACCGGCTCGCCGTCCATCTCTACGACACACATCCCGCAGTTGCTGGTGTCGCAGCCCCAATGAGTCCCGGTGAGTCGCAACTGATCCCGCAGGAAGTGCACCAGCAGAGTCCGCGGTTCGACCTCGGCGGTCACCGCCTCGCCGTTGACGGTCATGGTCACCTGCATGGGCTGTGTCCTTTGTTCGACGTCATGGGGCGTTGCGCACCCGCTCGACGGCGCAGCGCAACGTTCGGATGGTCAGTTCGGAAGCGAGGTGGCGCTTGTACTCGCCGCTGCCGCGCATGTCGGTGGCCGGGTCGCAGGCCGCCGCGGCGCTGCGGCCGGCACGGGCGAACGTCTCCGCGGTCGCGGCCTTGCCGACCAGGCCGTCGGCTACCGCGGCGAGCGCGGCCGCGTCGGTGTTGACCGCGGTCAACCCCAGCCGGGCCGCCGCGATGGTGTCGCCTGCGAGGGTCACCGCGGCGCCCGCCGCCGTGACCGCCCAGTCGCCGACCCGGCGCTCCACCTTGGCGTAGGCGCTGGAGGTGTTGTGCCGCACCGGGATTCGGATCTCGACCAGGATCTCGTTGTGCGCCAGCGACGTCTCGTACGGACCGGTCAGGAATTCGTCGATCGGGATCTCCCGCTCCCCCGACGGGCCGCGGGCCAGACACAGCGCGTTGAGCACCCTGCACACGGTGGTCAGGTCCTCGGCCGGGTCGGCCTGGCACAGCGAGCCGCCGACGGTGCCACGGTTGCGCACAACGGGGTCGGCGATCACCCGCTCCGCATCGCGAAAGATCGGGCAGACGGCGGCCAGGTCGTCGGACTCCAGGGCTTCGCGGTGCCGCGTCATCGCCCCGATCCGCACCAGCGTGGGGTCGACGACGATGTGGCCGAGCTCACCGACGAGGTCGTTGATGTCGACGAGGTATTCCGGGTTGGCGATGCGCAGCTTCATCATCGGCAGCAGGCTGTGACCGCCTGCGACGATCATCGCCCCATCGCCGAGGCGGTCGAGAAGTCCGATGGCGTGATCGACACTGGTGGCGCGTTCGTATTCGAATGGACCCGGGACCTGCATGTGACCGACCTCACAAGATGGGCTGAGGTAGCCAGTCTGCGGCCGTCCCGTCGATCGCGTCAATAGCTGGTTAAGGAATCGCTTAACTCGCTTCCCGGTCCGTCGCCGCGGCCGGCTTCGCCCTCGTCAGGCCCCTGTTCGTGGTGGATGCGGCCGCCGATCTCAGCTAGTGGACGGCCTCCGCCGCCCCACCGCTTCGCGATGATCTCGGCCGCGATCGACACCGCGGTCTCCTCGGGTGTCCTCGCGCCGAGGTCGAGACCGATGGGACTGGCCAGCCGGGCCAGCTCGACCTCGGTCAGCCCGGCATCGCGCAGCCGGTCGATCCGATCGGCATGGGTGCGGCGCGACCCCATCGCTCCGATGTAGGCGAGGTCGGGCAGCCGCAACGCCACCTGCAGCAGCGGGACGTCGAACTTCGGGTCGTGCGTGAGCACACAGATCACCGTTCGGCCGTCGATCGCGCCCGCATCGACCTGGGCCGCCAGATAGCGGTGCGGCCATTCGACCACCACCTCGTCGGCGGTCGGGAAGCGGGCTTCGGTCGCGAACACCCCGCGGGCGTCGCACACGGTGACCCGGTAGCCGAGAAACGATCCCTGCTGCGCAACGGCGGCCGCAAAGTCGATGGCACCGAACACCAACATCCGCGGCTGCGGCGCGTGGCTGGCGACGAACACCTCCATGCCCTCGCCGCGGCGCTGCCCATCCGGACCGTACGTGAGAACCTCGCTTCGCCCCGCCGCCAGCAGGCCTCGGGCGTCGTCGGTGACGGCGCCGTCGGCGCGCGGCGAACCCAGCGAACCCTCGACCGAGCCGGGACGCACCACCAGCCGGCGGCCGACCCAGGCCGCGTTGGGGTGGGCGATCACCGTGGCCAGGGTGACCGGGCGTTGGTTGTTGATGTCCTCGGCGACCGCGCCGAGCTGCGGAAACGTGGCCCGCGACACCGGCTGGACGAAGATGTCAAGGATCCCGCCGCAGGTCAGCCCGACGGCGAACGCGTCGTCGTCGCTGACGCCGTAGCGCTCGAGCCGAGGGACCCCCGTCTGCACGACCTGGGTGGCCAGCTCATAGACGGCGCCCTCCACACAGCCCCCCGACACCGACCCACTCACGGTCCCGTCGGGGGCGACCACCATCGACGCGCCGGGCGGCCGCGGCGCGGAGCGGAACGTGTGTACCACTGTGCCGACACCGGCGGTGCCATCCGCACGCCAGATCGCCAAAAGGTCGCTCAGCACGTCTCGCACGCCGTCCAACGTAGGCTCAATTCGTGACACCGGCTCAGCTTCGGGCCTTTTCGGCCGTCGTGCGGTTGGGTTCGGTACGGGCGGCCGCGGAGGAACTCGGCATGTCCGACGCCGGAGTCTCCATGCACGTCGCGCAGTTGCGCAAGGAGCTCGACGATCCGTTGTTCTCACGGACGTCCGCCGGGCTCGCGTTCACGCTGGGCGGCCTGCGGCTGGCTAGTCGTGCCATCGAGATTCTCGGCCTACAGCGGCAGACGGCGATCGAGGTGACCGAGGCAGCGCACGGTCGGCGGCTGCTGCGTATCGCGGCGTCGAGCGGCTTCGCCGAACACGCCGCGCCCGGCCTCATCGAACTTTTCTCGTCGCGCGCCAAGGACCTGTCGGTCGAGCTGAGCGTGCATCCCGCCAGCCGATTCCGTGAGCTGGTCACCTCGCGCGCAGTAGACATCGCGCTTGGGCCCGCCTGCAACGACGACGGGTCCAACGGCTCGATCGTCGTCCGGCCTTTCCTGAACTTCCAGATCCTGACCGTGGCCGGACCGGGCAGCCCGCTGGCTGCGTCTTCGGCCAACCCCCCACCCCTTGCGCTGCTGCGCGAGCAGCACTGGATGCTCGGCCCGTCTGCGGGCAGCGTCGATGGGCAAATCGCTTCGATGCTAAGAGATTTGGCGATCCCAGAATCCCAGCAGCGCATTTTTCAGAGCGATGCTGCGGCGCTGGAAGAAGTGCAGCGCATCGGCGGCATCACGCTAGCGATCGGCTTCGCGGTCAGCAAGGACCTCGCCGCGGGCCGGCTGCTGCACATCAAGGGCAACGGGTTGCAGGCGCCCGGTGAATGGTGCGCACTCACGCTTACACCGGCGGCCCGCCAGCCGGCGGTCTCGGAGCTGGTCCGGTTCATCACCACCCCGCGCTGTACCCAGGCGATGATCCGCGGCACGGGGGTCGGCGTGACCCTGTTCCGGCCCAAAATCCACGTGACACTGTGGAGCTAAGCTTCCAACGCTCGGATCAGGCTGGCGGAGTCCCACTGGCCCTTGTGCCGCTTGTCGTTGACGAAGAACGTCGGCGTGGAGTTGAGGTCCATCACGTCGGCGTCCTGCGCGTCGTCCTGCACCCGGTGCAGCACCTTCGACGCATGCACACGCACATCCTGGTCGAAGCGCTCGATGTCGCAGCCGCTCGCGACCGCGTAGCGGTACATGTCCGCCCACTCCAAATCGTCCTGGTGCTCGAAGAGCGTGTGCGCCATCTCCCAGAACTTGCCCTGGAGCGCGGCGGCCTCGCTCGCCCGCGCCGCGTCGAATGCCCTTGGGTGAACCCGCTCGAGCGGAAGGTGGCGCCACACGTACCGCAGTTCGTCGCCGAAGTGGGCGCGGACTTCATCGATCGCACCGGTGGCCCGGCCGCAGAACGGGCACTCGAAGTCGCCGTATTCCACCAGCGTCAGCGGTGCGTTGGGATCTCCCTGGATGTGGTCGCGGTCCGGATCGACCGGCCGCACCAGCTTGAGACCCACGGGTTCGGGCGGGCTCACCCAGTCGGTGATCCGGAAGATCGCCCATCCCGCGAGGAACGCGATCACCGATGCGGCCAACACGCCGATGCGGGCTTGGTCTTGACGCGCAGGCTCGGTGATCGCGATGTCGACGATGAAAAGCGCGATCGTGAAACCGATTCCGCACAGCGCCGCGCCGCCGGTCACCCGGCGCAGCGTCAGCCCCGGCGCCAATTGCCCCATGCCGGTGCGCTGCATCAACCACGTCGCCGCGCTGATCCCGACGAACTTGCCGACCACAAGGCCCACGACGATGCCCCACGTCAGCGGCGACCGCAGCGCCGCCGTCACGCCGTCCGCGTCGAGCCGCACCCCCGCGTTGACCAACGCGAACAGCGGCAGTACCACGAACGACACATACGGGCCGACGTCCGTCTGCAGTCGCTCGTTGATCGAAATCGATTGGCGCAGACTGCGAGTTGCCGCCCGAGCGTACTGTGAGTTCGGTGACTGGCGGAAGGCGCGGATGACCTCGACGGCCTGCTCCACCTGCTGACGCTCGGGTGCGAACACCGGGATCAGCAGGGCCACCGCGACACCGGCCAGGGTCGGATGCACTCCGGCCATGAAAAGCGCTACCCACAGCGCGAATCCGAGCACCGCGTAGGCCGGGCCGCGCGCGGCCGGCATGAACCGAACGAGCGCGATCGCGATGATCAGGCCGACGGAGGCCGCCAACGGGGCGATCTGGATGTCATCGGAGTAGGCCAGCGCGATCACGCACAGCGCACCGACGTCGTCGACCACCGCCAGCGTGAGCAGGAAAATCCGCAGCCGGCCAGGAAATTTCGGCTTGATGATGGCCAGCGCACCGATCAGGAACGCGGTGTCAGTGGAGATCACCACGCCCCACGCCCGCACGTTCTCGCCCGACGAATTGAACAGCAGGAAGATGACGGCAGGTACCGCCAACCCGGCCGCCGCCGCGATCACCGGCACGGCCGCCCGTGCGCGATCGGTGAGCTCGCCGATCGCGAACTCCCGGGTCACCTCCAGCCCGACGATAAAGAAGAAGAACGTCATCAGGCCGTCGTTGACCAGATGCTTGACCGTCAGTACGAACTTGTCGTCGTCGAACGTGAAGCCGACATGGATGTCCAACAACGCCCAGTAGCTGTCCGCCCAAGGTGAATTCGCCCACAGGATCGCCGCCACCGCGAAGGCGAGCAACAGTGCGGCCGCGGTGTTCTCACCCGTCTCGGCTGCCTTGGGGTCGCGGCTAAACCGGGTCGGCAGCAGCCGAACGATCCGCGGGGCGGATTCGGAGGTCATTCCTCGGCGACAGTGTGGGCGGCCTCCATCAGCATCCAGCCCGACAGCTGTACCGACATGTCCCGCTCTGGAATTTCGGAGGCGTTGACGGCGCCCTCCACGAACTCGGCCGACTTTCCACCGGCCGAGGGCATCTCGGCCGTGCGGTCCCAGAACGCCCCGAACAGCGGCAGGCCGTCGACGGTCTGGCGGTTATCCCATGCCGCCTGCGCGGATTTGAGCACGAGCGAGCGGGCGGTGTTGCGAGCCTCGGTGTCTTCCCTTGCATCACCGGGCAGTGTGGTGACCACCAGCGCCAGGTAGCGCGCCAGGATGCCGTTGAACAGGCCGCCGTCGCCGCCGCCCGCCCCCTTGATGACCCCGTCGGGCGCCATGTTGTCCCGCACGGCTGCGACGAGCCGGTGTACCCGCGCGGCGTGCTTGGGGTCCTTGGTGCGCGCGGCCAGCTCGACGTCGAGTCCGATCACGACGCCCTGGCAGTACGTGTACTGGGCGCGCACAAGGGACCCGGCCTTGATGCCGTCGAACACCAGGTGGGTCTGCGGGTCGATGAGGTTTTCGTCGATCCAGTCGGACATCTGCTGGGCGCGCCGCAGCCGATCGCCATATCGGGCGAGGAAGATCCCCGCGGGCCCGTTGGCGGGTGCGTTGAAGAACTGATCCTGCTTTCGCCACGGGATGCCGCCGCCGTCCTCGGGCACCCACGCGTTGACGAATTGCTCGGACAGCTTCTTGAGCGCCTTCGGACGCTCCACCCCGGCCAGCCGGCCCGACCTCTCGAGCGCGAGCGCCAGCCACGCCATGTCGTCGTAGTAGTTGTTGATCCAGGAACCGGTGTTGCGCAACCGATGTGACCGGACCTGGCGGGTGATCTTGGTAATCCGGTCGGGTTGCGGGTCGCGCACCTGTGCGTCGACCAAGCAGTCCAGCAGGTGCGCCTGCCACCAGTAGTGCCATGTGCGGAACTCGCCGTCTTGCCGCGTCGGCGGCCACGACACCACACCCAGCTGTGTACCGGGCAGCTTCCAGATCCGTTTCAGATGTCGCTTCGCGACGGCGGCTTCGGCGCTGGCCGCGCGGTTAGCCCAAACCTGATCCATGGTGTCGATCCTGCCCTACGAGGCGTGGTTGAGGTTGCCACTCCCGCGCTTTACCAAGCGCGGGACAGATCTCCCCAGTGCTCGATCCAGGCGTGCATGGCGATGCCCGCGGCGACCGCGGCGTTGATGCTGCGGGTCGAGCCGAATTGCGCGATCGACACCGTGACAGCGGCGCCGGCCTTGGCGTCCTCGGTGATGCCAGGGCCCTCTTGACCGAAGATGAGCAGGCATTCTCGCGGCAGCGTTGTGCGTTCCAGCCGGGCCGCGCCGGGAACGTTGTCGACGGCGACGACGGTGAGGCCGGCCGCCTCGGCGAAGTCGAGCAGCTCGGCCGTGGTGTCGTGGTGGCACAGTCGCTGGTAGCGATCGGTCACCATGGCACCGCGCCGGTTCCAGCGCCGCCGCCCGACGATGTGCACGGTGTCGACCGCGAACGCGTTGGCAGTGCGCACCACCGCCCCGATGTTGGCGTCGTTGCCGAAGTTCTCGATGGCAATATGGAGCGCGTGGCGCCGCTTGTCTATGTCGGAGATGATCGCCTCACGTGTCCAGTACCGGTATGCATCAACGACGTTGCGCCTATCGCCGTCACGCAGCAGCGCCGCGTCGTACCGGGGGTCGTCGGGCGGCGCGCCCTGCCAGGGCCCCGCGCCGGTGGTCTCACCCCATTCGGTGGGTCCCGGAGCCGCCCGGGGCTCACGCTCAGTCACTTGGGGATCCGGTTCGGGCCGGCCGCCGATAAGGGTTGCAGCGCACGCATTTAGGTGCGGCCACGGCCCTTGCCGACGAGTTTTGTCATGGCGCGCAACAGGTTTCGCGGTACGATGCGCCCACCGGTGGTCAGCGCCTTGTACTGCAGGCCGGGGACGATGACGATTTTGCCCTTCGCGACGTCGGCCATGCAGTCGCGGACGACATCGTCGACCTCAAGCCACAGAAACGACGGCGTGCCTGCCATCTCGATGCCCGCCCTGGCGTGAAACTCCGTGTGCACGAAGCCAGGGCACAACGCATGCATCCCGACACCGGTGCCTTCCAGACCGTTGGCCAGACCCTCGGAGAACGAAATCACCCACGCCTTGGTCGCGGAATACGTCGAGCCGCGTCCCGGCAGCAAGCCGGCGACGCTGGCGACGTTGATGATCGTCCCGGCATTGGCGGCGAGCATCGGGGGCAACGCGGCGTGCGTCAGCTCCATCACCGCGGTGACGTTGACGTCGAGCTGCGTCTGCAGCAACGCCAGGTCCGCAGTCCAGAACTCCCCCGACGTGCCGAACCCGGCGTTGTTCACCAGCACCCGTACTCCCGCGGCGAGCCGGTCGGACACCTTCGCGCGGTCGGCGGCGTCGGCAAGGTCGGCGGCCAGCACCTCGACGTTCGCTCCGGCCTCGTCGTGCAGTTCGGCGGCCAGCCGCTCCAGCCGTTCGACGTCGCGGGCCACCAGCACCAGATCGTAGCCGTCGATGGCGTATCGGCGGGCGAAGCCCGCCCCCAACCCGGACGTCGGTCCAGTGATCAATGCGGCGGGGCGTGGCATGCCCTAGAGCGTACTTATCGCTGGTAGTGCGGGGACTGCCGGCCGTTGCGCGACGGGGGCGGGGGACGCTGCTCGGACCGGCGCGGTTCCGGCCGCTGCTGGGTGTAGCGGCCCGCGTCGGCGCGGCCGGGCGGTAGGTCGGTCCGACCGGGCGGCAACTCCGAGCGGGCAGGTGTTGGAGTCAGCGGGCGGCTCGGCGATCCGCTGCGCCGGGCCACGGCCTGCCCCGCCTGCGCAGCCAGGGCCTGCGGGACCGGAGGCAGCACCCGCAGCAGGTCGTTGAACTGCCGCACGGTGCGCAGCCCCTCATCCCACTGGGCGCGCGTGCTGGTGACCGGCATGCTGACCAGCGTCCAGTGCTGCTCGTTCCACATGATCTCGGCGCAGTCCGGGGCGGTGTGCGCGAACGTCACCATCCGCCGGTCGCAGGCGCGGCGCGCCGCGTCGAGGTTGGTGGAGTACACCATCCGCGGCCCGATCGCGCCGAGCAGCCAGATGTCGTTCTCCCGCGGCTCCTTGATGCCCTTGAGCCGCAGGTCGACGACGACGTTGGTGCCGACCTTGCGGTGCAGCGCAATCACCGTCGCGACGTCTTCGAGGTCGAAGATGAACACGGCCTCGCCACGGATCTGCCCGAGCACCACATTCTTGGCGGCGATGTCGCCGACGGTCGACATCACTCCGCGCTTCCAGCGCTTGAGGATGTCGCGCGACTCGTGCTCGTAGTCGAAACCGTGCGACTTCGCCCACGACTTGCGGCGACGGCCCAGCCCGCGCCGACGGTCGATGTCGACGTAGAGCAGCACCGCCGCACCCACGAAGCAGAGTGCAGACAGCGTGAACCAGAGCGGGACCATTAGGCCTAGCCTATCTGCTGCGGGCGATTAATCCCGAACTCAAGCAGGTCACAACCCCGTCTCATGCGGCGAGCTGGGCGGAGCTCGTTGAGAAACTCAGCCCAGGACCAGTGAGTCGCCGTCCGCGCTGACGTTGACCGGCACGACGTCGCCGTCGTGCACCTCGCCGGCCAGCAGCATCTTGGCGAGCTGATCGCCGATCGCCTGCTGCACGAGCCGCCGCAGCGGCCGGGCACCGTAGACCGGGTCGAACCCGCGCTCGGCCAGCCACTTCTTGGCGGGCAGCGACACCTCAAGCGCGAGCCGGCGCTGGGCCAACCGCTTCTGCAGCTGTGCCAGCTGGATGTCGACGATCTGCACCAGCTCCTCGGGGTTGAGTGCGTCGAAGATGATGACGTCGTCGAGCCGGTTGATGAACTCCGGCTTGAACGCCGCGCGCACCGCCGCCATCACCTGCTCCTCGCTGCCGCCCGACCCCAGGTTGGACGTCAGGATGAGGATGGCGTTGCGGAAGTCGACCGTGCGGCCCTGCCCGTCGGTGAGCCTGCCCTCGTCGAGCACCTGCAGCAGCACGTCGAACACGTCCGGGTGCGCCTTCTCGACCTCGTCGAACAGCACCACCGTGTACGGCCGCCTGCGCACCGC
>DATARY010000113.1:0-3099 GCA_036263935.1 Mycobacterium sp. | reverse complement strand
GCCGGGAGAAGACGCAATGGCCGATGAGCACTACGACGCGATCGTGATCGGGACCAGCCAGGGCGGCCGGTTCCTTCCCATTGAGCTGGCGAAGGCCGGCCAGAAGGTGGCGCTCGTCGAGCGTGACCGACTGGGCGGTGTCTGCGTCAACACGGGGTGCACCCCGACCAAGACGATGGTCGCCAGCGCGCGCCTCGCCTACCAGGCGCGCCGCGGCGCGGAGTACGGCGTGCGTATTGGTCCGGTATCGGTGGACCTGGCCGCGGTGCGCGAGCGCAAACGGGCCATGGTCGCCGGCGCGCGGCAGAACTACGCGAGCCGCCTGGCCCAGGACGGGCTTGACCTGATCGAAGGCGAGGCCCATTTCACGGGGCCGAAGACGATTGAAATCGCCCTGACGGACGGCGGGACACGGCAGATCAGCGCGCCGGTGGTCGTCATCGACGCGGGCACCCGGTCCAAGCCGCTGGCGATCACCGGCGCCGGCACCGTCCCCGTGCTCGATTCAACGTCGATCATGGAGTTGGCCGAACTCCCGGAGCACCTGATCATCCTCGGCGGCGGCTACATCGGGCTGGAGTTCGGGCAGATGTTCCGCCGGTTCGGCAGCGAGGTCACCATCATCCAAAGGGCCGCTCGCCTGCTGATGAACGAGGACGAGGACGTCTCGGACGAGGTCGCCGCTATCTTGCGCGATGACGGGATCACGGTCCTGACCTCATCGACGCCGCTCCGGGTTGAGCCGACCGACGGCGGCCGCCCGCGGTTGACCGTTCGCACGGAGGACGGTGAGCGACAGCTCGATGGCTCGCACCTGCTGTCGGCCATCGGCCGCATCCCCAACACGGAGGCGCTCACCCCCGAGGCCGCCGGCATCCGTCTCACCGACCACGGCTTCATCGCGGTCGACGAGTACCTGGAAACCAGTGTCCCCGGCGTCTATGCGATGGGGGACGTCACGGGCCCCCCGGCCTTCACCCACTCGTCCTACGACGATTACCGCATCCTGCACGCCAACCTGATCAGACACGAGAAGGCGAGCACGCGGGACCGCGTCGTGCCGTATGCGGTGTTCATCGACCCGCAGCTTGGCCGCGCCGGCATGACCGAGCGCGAGGCCAGGACGCAAGGACGCGCGATTCGGGTGGCGAAGGTCCCGATGAGCGACGTTGTCCGGGCTATCGAGACCGGGGAGACGCGCGGCTTCATGAAGGCCGTCATCGACGCGGACAGCGGGCAGATCCTAGGCTGCGCGGTCCTCGGCAGTGAGGGCGGCGAGATCATGACCATGATCCAAGTTGCCATGCTGGGCAAGCTCACTTACACAGCCATGGCGGACGCGATCTTCACACACCCGCTCCTGGCGGAAGGCCTCAACACCCTCTTCGCGATGGTCGCCGCCTAAGGCGGCGGCACGGAGCTGGGGTACCACTCATGGTACCAACTCTGGTACCATGAGTACATGCCTTCGCTGAATATCCCGTTTACCGAAGAGGAGCTCGAGGCAGTGCGCAATGCGGCGGCCGGTGACGACATGTCTCTGCGCGCGTTCGCCCACCGGGCGATCCTTACTGCGGCCAGCGAGCACAAGCGCCGAGTCGCCGAGGCGTCGAAGATCGTCGCCGCGAGGTCCGCCGAGCTCAACAAACGTTTGGCGTGACCGAGTTTCTCGACCGCGAAGACGTTCTCACCGCTGGCACTGCTGCTGTCCGACAGGTACTTAAGGTCAGCGATTACGGCCTGCTTGACGCGGCCGTCGCGAGGCCGCGCACGACCGTGTTCGGTCTTGATGCCTACCCCGACGATCTGGCCAAGGCCGCGGCGCTTCTGCAATCGTTAGCGCGCAATCACGCCCTTGTCGACGGCAATAAGCGCACCGCCTGGGCAGCAGCATGGACCTTCCTGCATATCAACGGAATCGAGCTGGGCGAGTTCGACGTAGACGACGCCGAAGAATTCGTGAACGCTGTCGCGACCGATGCAACCATGACCCTCGACCACATCGCCAGCAAACTCGCGTCCTATGCGATTCCGTAACGAACTCGCGTCGTTGCGCGTCGACAGCTACATCCACCGATCATCGCGAAAAGGCCGCCTGACCACGAGCCATGGCGCGCCGCTGCTGCTCAGAAGACGATTGTCGGCCGGTACATGTCGATCCACACCGACAGGTCCAGTATCCGTTCCATGCGGGTCCTTTCGACCGGTTGGAGATTGTTCGGATCCAGCCCGATGAGGTGTTCCAGCTTCGCGGGGTCGATCAGGCTGAACAGCACGTCGTCGCCAGAGCCGAACAGATCCTTCGCGTGCGCCTGGATGCCGGCGGCGTATTGCGGATCCGATGTGGACGGGTATGGGCTCTTGACCCGTTGCACAACCGACTCGGGCAACACGTCGCGGGCCGCGCCGCGTAGCAGGCTCTTCTCCCGGCCGTCATAGGTCTTCATCGACCATGGGGTGTTGTAGACATATTCGACGAGGCGGTGGTCGCAGAACGGAACACGGACCTCGAGGCCAACGGCCATGCTCATTCTGTCCTTGCGGTCCAGCAGAATTCGCACGAATCGTGTCAGGTGCAGGTAGCTCATCACGCGCATCCGGTGGGTGAAGTCATCCTCGCCGTCGAGCCTCGCGACTTCGCCGACCGCCTCGGTGTAGCGGTCTTGCATGTAGGTGTTCAGGTCGACGGCGGAACGCAAAGCCGGCGTGAGTATTTCACCGGTGGCGTCAACAGGGCCATCGCCGATGGCGATCCATGGGAAGGCATCGGTGTGCTGAACCGTCGGGTCATGGAATTGCCGGTAGCCACCAAAAATCTCGTCGGCCGATTCGCCGGAGAGCGCCACCGTCGATTGCTGACGGATCGCCTTGAAGAGCAGATACAACGACGCGTCCATGTCGCCCAGGCCCACAGGGATGTCACGGGCCGCAACCACTTTGCGCCGGATGTCCAGGTCCGCCAGCTGGTTGTGATCGAGGACGATGTCGGTGTGGTCTGAACCGACATGCTGGGCCACGTCGTGCACGTACGGCGTGTCCATGGTCGGCCGCATAGCGCTAGGTGTGAAGTTCTCGGCCTGGTCGACGAAGTCGACGGCG
>DATARY010000060.1:0-5091 GCA_036263935.1 Mycobacterium sp. | reverse complement strand
CACCGGCCTCGACATCGATCTGATGACGGAAATCGCCAAAGTCCTCGGCGCAACAGTCGAGTTCACCCCCTACCAGGGCACCGACTTCAACGGCATCTTCGACGCCCTCAACAGCGGCGCGTTCGACTGCGTTGCCGCGGGCACAACCGTGACGCCGCAACGGGAAAAGAAAGCAAAATTCGCCCCGCCATACCTCATCTCCGGGCAGTCGCTGGCCGTCGACTCATCCCGTCTGCCGGACGTCAGGTCCATCGACGACCTGACCGGATTGACGATCGGCGTCCAACTTGGCAACACCAGCCAACCCATCGCCGAGAAACTCGTCGCAGAAGGCAGGGCCGCCGCCGTTCATGTTTACGACTACTGCTCAATCCGCTCCGCGCTGACCGACCTCACCACGGGCGCATGCGATGCATTCATGAAGCTGGCCCCGGTGCTCACCGAACTCGTCCGGCCAATCCCCGCCGTCGAGGTCGTCCAGCGGGGCATCTCCGTGGAGAACATCGCGATCGCCGTCCGGCTCGCCGACCGGGACATGCTCACAAGCATCACCGCGGCTCAGGATGAGCTGGACCAGAATGGAACGTTGCAGCGGATACGACGGAAATGGCTGGGCAATCCGTACACCGATCAGAGCCTGGCCGTGCACTAACCGGTCCGCGCGTGGCGGGTATCACACCACTAGGCTGGCCGTTGAGCATCCAGGCAAAAAAGGGAGACACAAGTGACCATCCGGGTGGGCGTTAACGGCTTCGGCCGCATCGGACGCAACTTCTACCGGGCCCTCGCGGCGCAGAAGGCCGAGGGCAAGAGCACCGACATCGAGATCGTCGCGGTCAACGACCTCACCGACAACGCCAGCCTGGCGCACCTGTTGAAGTTCGACTCGATCCTGGGCCGCTTCCCCGAGGAGATCACCCTCGAAGGCCACGACACGATCGTGGTCGGCAACACCAAGATCAAGTCGCTCGAGGTCACAGAAGGACCCGCCGCGCTTCCCTGGGGTGACCTCGGCGTCGACGTCGTCGTCGAGTCCACCGGCATCTTCACCGATGCCGAGAAGGCCAAGGGCCACCTGGCAGCAGGGGCCAAGAAGGTGATCATCTCCGCGCCGGCCAAGGGCGAAGACCTGACCATCGTCATCGGCGTGAACGACGACAAGTACGACGGCAGCCAGAACATCATCTCCAACGCCTCGTGCACCACCAACTGTCTCGGCCCGCTGGCCAAGGTCATCAACGACGAATTCGGCGTGGTCAACGGCCTGATGACCACCGTGCACGCCTACACCCAGGACCAGAATCTGCAGGACGGTCCGCACAAGGACCTGCGCCGCGCCCGCGCCGCCGCGCTGAACATCGTGCCGACCTCGACCGGCGCCGCCAAGGCGATCGGCCTGGTGCTGCCCGAGCTCAAGGGCAAGCTCGACGGCTACGCGCTGCGCGTGCCGGTCCCGACGGGTTCGTGCACCGACCTGACGGTGCAGCTGAAGACGGCCGCCAGCGTCGAGGAGATCAACGCCGCCTACAAGGCCGCCGCGGAAGGTCCGCTGAAGGGCATCCTGAAGTACTACGACGCGCCGATCGTGTCGAGCGACATCGTCACCGACCCGCACAGCTCGATCTACGACTCGGGCCTGACCAAGGTGATCGACAACCAGGCCAAGGTGGTCTCCTGGTACGACAACGAATGGGGCTACTCCAACCGCATCGTCGACCTGGTCGCACTTGTCGGCAAATCGCTGTAACCCCATGGCCGTCAAAACGCTCGACGACCTACTCGCAGAAGGGGTTTCGGGCCGGGGCGTACTGGTGCGCTCCGACCTGAACGTCCCGCTTGACGACCACAACAACATCACCGACCCCGGCCGGATCGTCGCCTCGGTGCCCACGCTGAAGGAGCTGTCCGACGCCGGCGCCCGGGTCGTTGTCGCCGCCCATCTCGGCAGGCCGAAGGACGGCCCGGACCCGAAGCTCTCGCTCGCCCCGGTCGCAAAGGCGCTGGGGGAGCAGCTCGGCCGTCACGTCCAGCTGGCCGGCGATGTCGTCGGCACCGACGCGCTGGCGCGAGCCGAAGGCCTGACCGACGGCGACATCCTGCTGCTGGAGAACATCCGCTTCGACCCGCGCGAAACCAGCAAGGACGACGCCGAGCGGCTGGCACTGGCCAAGCAGCTTGTCGAACTCGTCGGCGGCCCAGAGGGTTCGGCAGGCGCTTTCGTGTCCGACGGCTTCGGGGTGGTGCACCGCAAGCAGGCGTCGGTGTATGACGTCGCGACGCTGCTGCCGCACTACGCAGGCAGGCTGGTGGCCGCCGAGATCAAGGTGCTCGAGCAGCTGACCAGCTCGACCGAGCGGCCATACGCCGTCGTCCTCGGTGGCTCCAAGGTGTCCGACAAGCTGGCGGTCATCGAGTCGCTCGCGGTGAAGGCCGACAGCCTGGTCGTCGGCGGCGGCATGTGCTTCACGTTCCTTGCTTCACAAGGGGTTTCGGTGGGCTCGTCGCTGCTCGAAGACGGCATGATCGACACCTGCCGCAGGCTACTCGAGGATTATGGCGACGTGATCCACCTCCCGGTCGACATCGTCGTCGCCGACGAATTCAAAGCCGATTCGCCATCGGAGATCGTCGCCGCCGACCGGATTCCCGAAGCCAAGATGGGCCTCGACATCGGCCCGGGCTCGGTGGCGCGGTTCACCACGCTGCTGTCCAACGCCAAGACCATCTTCTGGAACGGCCCGATGGGGGTGTTCGAGTTCCCCGCGTTCGCCGCCGGCACCAAGGGTGTCGCCGAGGCGATCATCGGCGCGACGGCAAAGGGCGCGTTCAGCGTCGTCGGTGGAGGTGATTCGGCGGCTGCGGTGCGGGCGCTGGGTCTCCCGGAGGAGGGATTCTCACACGTTTCGACAGGTGGCGGGGCTTCGCTGGAATACCTTGAGGGCAAGACGCTGCCTGGCCTGGAGGTATTGGAATCGTGAGCCGCAAGCCGCTGATCGCCGGCAACTGGAAAATGAACATGAACCACTTCGAAGCGATCGCGCTGGTGCAGAAAATCGCCTTTTCGCTGCCGGAGAAGTACTTCGACAAGGTCGATGTGACGGTGTTGCCGCCGTTCACCGACCTGCGCAGCGTGCAGACGCTGGTGGACGGCGACAAACTGCGGCTGACGTACGGCGCCCAGGACGTTTCCCAGTACGACCTCGGCGCCTACACCGGCGAGATCAGCGGAGCATTCCTTTCCAAGCTGGGTTGCACCTTCGTCGTGGTCGGGCACTCCGAGCGCCGCACCTACCACCATGAAGACGACGCGCTGGTCGCGGCCAAGGCCGCGGCCGGCTTCCGGCATGGCCTTGTCCCGATCGTCTGCGTCGGTGAGCACCTCGAGGTGCGCGAGGCCGGCAACCACATCGAGCACTGCGTCGCCCAGCTGCAGGCCTCGCTGGCCGGGCTGTCGGCCGAACAGATCGGCAACGCCGTCATCGCATACGAGCCGGTGTGGGCGATCGGCACCGGCCGGGTGGCCAGCGCGGCCGACGCGCAGGAGGTTTGCAAGGCGGTCCGCGACGAGCTAGGCAAGCTGGCGTCTCCGCAGCTCGCGGAGTCCGGCCGGGTGCTCTACGGCGGTTCGGTCAACGCCAAGAACATCGGTGAACTGATCGCACAGGAGGACGTCGACGGCGCCCTCGTCGGCGGGGCGTCGCTCGACGCCGAGCAGTTCGCCACGCTGTCCGCCATCGCGGCGGGCGGGCCCCTGCCGTAACCCTGCTGCTACAGCAGGTAGTCTTGCGGCCATGGAATTGGCCCTGCAGATCATCCTGGTGGTGACCAGTGTGCTGATCGTGCTCCTGGTTCTCCTGCATCGCGCCAAGGGCGGCGGCCTGTCCACGCTCTTCGGTGGCGGCGTTCAGTCCAGCCTGTCCGGCTCGACCGTGGTGGAGAAGAACCTCGACCGGCTGACGATGTTCGTGACCGGCATCTGGCTGGTCTCCATCATCGGCGTCGCGCTGCAGATCAAATACAGCTAGCGCGATAGAGGCCACCAAGGCCATCGCCCACCTTCACGCGGCGATTGACGCCCCAAGTGTTTGCGACATCGCAAGCATGCGCTCAACCGGCGGGTCACCTCGAGAGGCACGATACTTGGGGCATGGTTGAGGGGTCCGACACCGCGCTAGCGCCGATCGGTTCGGTACGCCGCACCCGGGTGGGGCGCGAGGCGACCGAGCCGATGCGCGAAGACATCCGAATGCTCGGCGCGATCCTCGGCGACACCGTCCGAGAGCAGAACGGTGAGGAGGTCTTCGACCTCGTCGAGCGGGCCCGTGTCGAGTCGTTCCGTGTCCGCCGGTCGGAGATCGACCGCGCCGAACTGGCCGCCCTGTTCGACGGGATCGACATCCACAACGCGATCCCGGTCATCCGTGCGTTCACCCATTTCGCGCTGCTGGCCAACGTCGCCGAGGACATCCATCGCGAGCGCCGCCGCGCGATCCACGTCGCCGCAGGCGAACCACCGCAGGACAGCAGCCTGGCCGCCACCTACCTGAAACTCGATGTCGCCGAACTGGATTCGGCGACTGTCACCGACGCGCTGACCGGGGCCCTTGTGTCACCCGTGATCACCGCGCACCCCACTGAAACGCGTCGCCGCACCATCTTCGATACCCAGCACCGCATCACCGAACTGATGCGCCTGCGCCTGCATGGTCACACCCACACAGAGGACGGCCGCGACATCGAACGCGAACTGCGTCGCAACATCCTGACGCTGTGGCAGACCGCGCTGATCCGGTTGTCGCGGTTGAAGATTCAGGACGAGATCGAGACCGGGCTGCGGTATTACCAGGCCGCGCTCTTTGAAGTCATCCCGCAGGTCAACGCCGAGGTGCGGACCGCGATGAAGGCCCGCTGGCCTGACGCGCACCTCCTCGAGGAACCGATGCTGCGGCCCGGTTCGTGGATCGGCGGTGACCGCGACGGAAACCCCAACGTCACCGCCGATGTGGTTCGGTTGGCGACCGGCAGGGCTTCGTACACCGCACTGGAGCACTACTTCGCCGAAATCGCCGCGCTGGAGCAAGAACTGTCCAT
>DATARY010000005.1:0-20578 GCA_036263935.1 Mycobacterium sp. | reverse complement strand
CTCGGCAAGACGTTCAATCTGTTCAGCAAGTTGCGCGGCGGTATGAAAAACAATGTCGGCCTTGAGCTGAAGCCGGCGTAGTTGCGCGGCGGGGCTGCACACCGTCCGGTCGGATGTGCGGCGGGTCCTACGCGAGTGCCGTGAGATTGTTGTCCACCCAGCCGGCGGTGTTGGGGGCGATGTAGAGCTCGTGCAGATGGCCATCGGTGCCGATGAAGTTGACGTGCTGGCTGTCGTCGGTGCCCCAATAGGCGTCCAGCGAGTTCGCACCGGGCGCCACGGCCCCGGTCAGCGCGGTCAGGTCATGTCTCACCGAGCTCGGCTCGATGGCGCCGGGAGCGGTGTAGAGCTCGTTCAGCCCGTCGCCGCTGAAGCCGGCGGCCAGGCAAAAGACATGCTTGCTGCCGTCGGTGCCCCAATAGCCGGGTAGCGCCGTACCTATGCTGGCTCCCAAGTCGGCAGCATCGTCCATCCAGCCGGGGCCGTTCGGCTCGATGAAGAGCCTGTGCACCAGGAAGTCGCGGCCGACGTAGTTCACCATCTGGCTGTTGTCGCCGCCCCAAAAGCCGTGCAGCTGCGACCCGCCTGGGGGCGAAGCATTAGGCCCCGCCAACGCGGTCAGGTCATTGTCCACCCAGCCGGCGGCGTTGGGGGCGATGTAGAGCTCGTGCACGTGGCCGTCGACGCCGATGAAGTTGACGTGCTGGCTGTTGTCGGCGCCCCAATAGCCGTCCAGCGGGCTGTCTGAGACCGGCTTGGTCGCGGTCATGACATCTCCTCGGTCGAATCAGTGTCTAACGGAGAGCTTGTTTCATTGGAAGCGCAACATCGCGGCTTCACTTGTCATGGCCCTTCCTCCCAGGCATGCGGCAGGTTCACAACCTGTATCGTCGCGCGCGACACCGGCCATCGCATGAGTATTCGGCTACTCGAAAGTGCGTCTCCTTGGGTGGCGGCCCGGACAAGTAGGTCAGCCGCGGATCAAGCGCAGATCGGTGCCGGGCGATTGCGTCAGCGGCATGAGGAACCAGAAGGGGTTGCGAAGCGTTGGCAAGGCATGGCGATTCGGCTGTTCCTGATCTACGTGGTCGTCGAGTTGGCGGTCGTCGTGGCGCTGGCCTCGACGATCGGATTCGGCTGGACGGTGCTGCTGCTGCTCGCGACGTTCGCGACGGGAGTGGCGCTGGCCGGATCACAGGTCAGGCGTCACTTTTCCCGGCTGCAGTCCGGGTTGACCGCCCGAACTGCCCAGGGAGCGGTGGCCGACAGCGTGCTGGTCGCGCTGGGCACGGTGCTCGTTGTGATCCCCGGGCTGGCCAGCTCGGTGCTCGGCGCGCTGATGCTGCTGCCGCCCACCCGCGCCGCCGCCCGTCCGCTGGTGACCGCGATGGCGGCCCGACGGGTGTCGCTGATCACCGCAGCCCCCGCGGGCGCCGCCACCGGGTGGGGATATGACGCCGCAGGGCGCGGCGACTACATCGACGGCGAGGTCGTCGACGTCGTCGATATCGAGCCCCACGCCGTGGAGCGCAAGCCTGAGTAAGTGACCACCCTCCTGCTCAACGGTCGGGTGCACAGCCCGGCCATGCCCGATGCGACGGCAATGGCGGTCCGCGAGGGGGTCGTGGCATGGCTGGGCGGCGACGAGGTCGGCCGCGCCCAGTTCCCCGACGCCGAGATCGTCGACCTCGACGGCGGCTTCGTCGCACCGGCCTTCGTCGACAGTCACGTCCATCTCACCGCGACCGGCCTGACACTGGTCGGGCTCGATCTGCGCGAGACCACCTCGCTGCGGCACTGCCTGCAGCTGATCGGCGACTACGCCCGTGCCCATCCCGATGGCCTGATCTGGGGCCACGGTTGGGACGAATCGGGCTGGCCCGAACGCACCGCGCCCAGCACCGCCGACCTGGACGACGTCGTCGGTGACCGGCCCGCCTACCTGGCTCGCGTCGACGTGCACTCGGCGGCGGCATCGACCGCGTTGCGCAGACTCACCGCCGGGCTGGCCGAGGCCGCGGGATTCGCCGCGCGGGGGCCGCTCACCAGCGATGCGCACCATCTCGTGCGCGCCGCGGCCCGCGCGCGGCTCACACCCGCGCAGCGGCGCCAGGCCCAGACCGCCGCCCTTGATGCCGCGGCGTCCTTCGGCATCGCCGCCCTGCACGAATGCGCCGGCCCACAGATCGGTGGCCTGGAGGACTGGTGCGAACTCCGCGACATCGGGCACCGCGTCGAGATCGTCGGGTACTGGGGCGAGCAGGTGACCAGCGCCGAGCAGGCACGCGAACTGATCGCCCACACCGGCGCCCGTGGGCTCGCCGGCGACCTGTTCGTCGACGGCGCGCTCGGCTCGCGCACCGCGTGGCTGCACCGGCCCTACGCCGACGCAGCCGATTGTCGCGGCAATAGCTACCTCGACACCGACGCGATCGCCACCCATGTGGGCGCCTGTACCGAAGCCGGGATCCCCGCCGGCTTCCACGTCATCGGCGACGCCGCGGTGACCGCGGTCGTGGACGCGCTGGACCGGGTCGTCGACCACTTCGGAGCGCCCGCGGTGGCCCGCTGCGGGCACCGGCTCGAGCACCTGGAGATGGTCACCGAGGATCAGGCCGTCAAGCTCGGATCCTGGGGTGTGATCGCCAGCATGCAACCCAATTTCGATGCGCTGTGGGGCGGCGACAACGGCATGTATGCCCAGCGTCTCGGCCCAGACCGGGTCCATCAGCTGAACCCGTTTGCGCTGTTAGCATCCCAAGGCGTGCCGCTCGCCTTCGGCTCCGACAGCCCGGTTACCGTGATGAACCCGTGGGCGACCGTGCGCGCGGCGATCCGGCACCAGACGCCGGGCAGCGCACTGTCGGCACGGGCGGCGTTCGCTGCCGCTACCCGCGGCGCCTGGCGCGCAGCGGGCATCCGCGATGGCGTTACCGGCACGCTGGTCCCCGGCGCGCCCGCGACCTATGCGATCTGGGAGGCCGACGAGTTCGAGGTGCGCGCCCCCGCCGACGCGGTGCAGCGATGGTCGACCGACCGGCACTCCGGTGTACCGGCGCTGCC
The DNA here is from genome assembly GCA_036263935.1 of Mycobacterium sp. GTDB lineage: Bacteria > Actinomycetota > Actinomycetes > Mycobacteriales > Mycobacteriaceae > Mycobacterium. The sequence continues at coordinate 17,515 of DATARY010000005.1, read as the reverse complement.
GCGGCTCGACGACCGGTTGCCGCGGTGCCGCCAGACGGTCCGTCGGGGTGCCGTGATTTATGGCTAGATTTCTCGGTGCTCCTCGCGTGCGCGGCACCGAGTCCGCGGAATCAGATGAGCCCGCCGAACCCCCGCAGACCCCGTCTCGGGCAAGGCGCTTCGGTCAGGCGGTAACCGACCGGCTGCCCCAGCTGGGCGTCGCGATCGTGGGCGGCCTTGCCCTGTGCGTCAGCTTTCCGCCGTTCGGCTGGTGGTACATGGCCATCGTGGCGTTCGCACTGTTGGCGTGGGTGTTGACGCGCGAGTCCACAACACTCGCCGGGGGATTCGGCTACGGGTTCCTGTTCGGGCTGGTGTTCTATCTGCCGCTGCTGCCGTGGATCAGCGGGCTGGTCGGCCAGTTTCCGTGGCTCGTCCTTGGCGTCATGGAAGCATTGTTTCCTGCCCTGTTCGGCGTGCTGGCCGTCGTGGTCCGGCGGCTGCCTGGCTGGCCGCTTTGGTTCGCCGGCCTGTGGGCAGCCCAAGAGTGGCTCAAATCGACGGTGCCGTTCGGCGGATTCCCTTGGGGCGTAGTCGGTTTCAGTCAAACGGACGGTCCGTTGCTGGCCGTCGCGCAGTTCGGCGGCGCGCCGTTAGTGTCGTTCGCGGTGGTATTGATCGGATTCAGTTTGGCCGCAATCGCTCTCGAGGTTGTCCGGCTGTGGACGCGTGGAAACGGGCGCCGCAGCCCAGCGCCCCCGGCGGTGCTCGTACCCGGCGTATGCATCGCCGTGGTGCTCCTGGTGAGCGCGCTGATGTGGCCGCACGTCCGGCAGTCCGGAGCCGGAGCGGGCGACGACCCGTCGATCACCGTCGCCGCCATCCAGGGCAACGTGCCGCGGCTGGGGCTGGAGTTCAACGCCCAGCGCCGTGCGGTGCTCGACAACCATGTCCACGAGACGATTCAGCTTGCCCACGACGTTCGCGACGGTCGTGCGCCTCAGCCGGCGATCGTCATCTGGCCGGAGAACTCCTCCGATATCGACCCGCTGGCCAATCGGGACGCGTTCACACAGATCTCGACGGCGGCGGCGGAGATCAACGCGCCGATCCTGGTCGGTGGCGTCGTCCAAGCGCCCGGATACAGCCTCGACAACCCGGTGTCGACGAACTCGGTGATCGTCTGGAATCCCCGGACCGGCCCGGCGGACCGCCACGACAAGCAGATCGTGCAGCCGTTCGGCGAATACCTGCCGTGGCGCGGCTTCTTTTCGCATCTGTCGCAGTACGCCAACCGGGCCGGCTACTTCGTGCCCGGCACCGGGACCGGGGTGGTCGACGCCGCGGGGGTGCCGGTCGGGGTGACGACCTGCTGGGAAGTGATCTTCGATCGCGCGGCCCGCGAATCGGTGCTCAACGGCGCCCAGCTGCTGGCCGTGCCGGCCAACAACGCCACCTTCGATGAGGCGATGAGCCAGCAACAACTCGCGTTCGGCAGGCTGCGCGCGGTCGAGCATGACCGGTATGTCGTGGTCGCCGGCACGACAGGGATCAGCGCGGTGATCGCACCCGACGGGCGTGAGCTGGCCCGTACCGAGTTCTTCGAACCGGCCTACCTTGATATTGCGGTTCGGCTAAAGACCCAGCTCACGCCCGCAACACAATGGGGTCCGGTCATCGAGGCCCTACTGGTTGGGGTCGGTGTTGCCGCTGTGATCGCCGCAATACTGCACAATGGGGGGTTCGTGCCCAGAAAGTTCGGGGGCGGCAAGCACAGGCGGCCTCACGGCGGCGGCGACGAAGGAGCGACATGACCACCCGCGAGGGCGATCAGCGCCCGAGTGCGCGCACTCTTGTGATCATCCCCACCTTCAACGAACGTGAGAACCTGCCGTCGATCGTCGAGCGCGTGCACAGGGCGCGTCCCGACGTCGATGTGTTGATCGTCGACGACGGCAGTCCCGACGGCACCGGCGAACTTGCCGACGAGTTGGCCTTGGCCGACCCGGACTGGGTGCACGTCATGCACCGGCGGTCCAAGGCCGGGCTCGGCGCGGCCTACCTCGCCGGCTTTGCGTGGGGGTTGAACCGCGAATACTCGGTCGTCGTCGAGATGGACGCCGACGGCAGCCACCCGCCCGAGCAGCTGTACCGCCTGCTCGACGCGGTTGACGGCGGAGCGGATCTTGCGATCGGCTCGCGCTACGTCCGCGGCGGAGCGGTCCGCAACTGGCCGCGGCGGCGAATGATGCTGTCGCGCACCGCCAACGGGTATTCGCGCATCCTGCTCGGCGTCGACATACACGACATCACCGCCGGCTATCGCGCGTACCGCCGGGAGGTGCTGGAGAAGATCGACCTGGCCGCGGTGGAGTCGAAGGGCTACTGCTTCCAGATCGACCTCACCTGGCGCAGCATCAACAACGGGTTCGTCGTCGTCGAGGTCCCGATCACGTTCACCGAACGGGAGTTCGGTCAATCCAAGATGAGCGGATCCAACATCCGCGAGGCCCTATTCAAGGTCGCGGAATGGGGTATCCGCGGGCGGCTGGATCGCGCGCGCGGCGTCGGCGTCACGCGCTAGACCGGCGGCCTCAGCTGCCGGTCTAGCGGTGGCCTCAGCTGCCGCGACGGCGGGTCTTGATGATGTCGAGGCGCTCCTTGAGCAGCTCCTCGAGCTCCTCGACGGAGCGGCGCTCCAGCAGCATGTCCCAGTGGGTGCGCGGCGGCTTTACCTTCTTGGGTTCGGGCACGTCACCTTCGATCAGGGTGCCTTCCATACCATTGCGGCACAGCCAGGCGCCGGGGATCTCGGCATCGTCGGCGAACGGGACGTCGAACTCCTCGCCGTTGTCGGTGCGGTAGCGGGCGACCTGACGCGGCGCCAAGTCATGGTTGCGGTCGGTCTCGTAGCTCACGGCTCCGAGGCGACTGCCTCTCAGGACACGATCAGCCATCGTCAACACTCCTCAATAAATACAATTTGGCCGGATGATCAACGCAGCAACGCGGTGCGCAGTTCCCGACTCGACCCATCATGATACCGGGGATGGCGTCACCAGCGGTCTACAGTCAGGTTCCGTGGTACCCGAAACCCGCAGACGCCTCCGATCTCGACCCTGTCGGTGGTGCGGCCGGGAAGTCGCAGACGTGGGGTTGGGCCGGCGTCGGCAGTACTGCCGGCAGTCCTGCCGCCAACGTGCATACGAACAGCGCGCGATGGTCAAGGGGACCTCGCTCGCGCCGGATTCCGTTGTCCTGACCGCCGAAGAGGCCTCCGAGCTGTCGGACCGCGTCTTTGAGGTCAGATGCGCGGCAGAGGACGTTGCGATAGCGATCGAAGAGGGGGCCGACCGCCCAGAACTGCGGGAACTGTGCGATGCGCTGATGCGTGCCGCGAAGGCGGCCGACGGCTGGCGCTAGCTGCACGTCTGCGCTGTCTCGTGCCTCGCCTACTGCTGACACAAAGCGCTATTATCTGCGCATGAATGCAGATAACAAGGCCTGCCCGCACCGGCTCGCCGATGAGCAGGCCGCCCTGGTTGTCGAGGTGTTCCGGATGCTCGCCGATCCGACCCGCGTGCAGCTGCTGTGGGCGCTGGCAGACCACGAGATGTCGGTCAACGATCTCGCCGGCCGGGTCGACAAGCCGGCGCCGTCGGTGTCGCAGCATCTGGCCAAGCTGCGGATGGCCCGGCTGGTGCGCACCCGTCGCGAGGGCACCCAGGTGTTCTACCGACTCGAGAACGACCATGTCCGCCAGCTCGTCACCGACGCGGTATACAACGCCGACCACGCCGCGGGCGGGGTGCCCGCGCATCACCTCGATGAGCGCGAGCTGCGGCTGATACACGAGGGAGCGAGCTGATGGGGGCCGGGCACAGCCACGACCACGCCGGCCGGCTCGACGTGGCGCTGCGGGACAGCGCCGCCGGTATCCGTGCGGTCAAGATCAGCCTGCTGGTGCTCGGCGTCACCGCCGTGGTCCAGCTCGTCATCGTCGTGCTGTCCGGGTCGGTGGCGCTCTTCGCCGACACGGTGCACAACTTCTCGGACGCGTTGACGGCGGTGCCGTTGTGGATCGCATTCTCGGTGAGCCGGCGGGCCGCCACGCGCCGATACACCTACGGGTTCGGCCGGGTCGAGGACCTGGCCGGTCTGTTCGTCGTGGCCGTCATCGCGATCTCCGCGCTGGTCGCGGCCGTCGAAGCGGTTCGCCGGCTTGTCGATCCCGTCCCGCTGTCACACCTGAGTTGGGTCGCGGCGGCCGGAGTCGTCGGATTCCTGGGCAATGAAGTCGTGGCCCTTTACCGCATCCGCGTCGGCAGGCGGATCGGGTCGGCCGCCCTGCGCGCCGATGGAATGCACGCGCGCGCAGACGGTTTGACGTCACTGGCGGTGGTGGCGGGGGCCATCGGGGCGGCACTGGGATTTCCCGCTGCCGACCCGATCGTCGGCCTGCTCATAGCGGTGGCCATCGCCGCGGTCCTCGTCGTGGCCGCACGTGACGTGTTCGGGAGGCTGTTGGATCGCGTCGACCCCGAACTGGTCGACACCGCTCGCACTGTGCTGGCCGGCCAGCCCGGCGTACGGGATGTCCGCCGGGTGAGGATGCGCTGGGTCGGGCACCAGCTGGACGCGGACGCCGAGCTCGATGTCGATCCCGCGCTGAGCCTGACCGACGCCCACCACGTGGCTCACGACGCCGAACATGAACTGGCGCATGCGATTCCGAAGCTGGGCTCGGTGGTTGTGCACGCCTATCCGGCGCACGAACCGGCGTTCAGCAGCCGAACATCTCACCAATCTGCGGGTCCGGCGCCATAGCCTTCAGGCAGCCGAAGGGTTCAACGCCCGAATCGCTGAACCGTGCCGCCGACTGGTGGGCGTAGTTCACGCAGAACAGGCCCGCCGGGTCGCTTCGGCAGCGGTAGTCGCCGAAGGCGAGTGCCTGACCATACGGCAGCTCGGGCCCGTTGCCGGCGGCGAAGCGGCCCGGATCACCGTGCACGGAGCCGATCCTGAGGCTCTTTCCGTCGTAGTCGATCCAATTGCCCTTCCACTGCCCATACACGTCAGCCGGTTGCGGTGGCGGATTGGTCAGCTTCACCAGGCAGGCCAAGGTCCCGCCGCTGTTCTTCGAGTCGGTCATGCAATTGGCTTTGTTCGACGGCGTTGTGAAGGCGACGTCGTCGCCGAGCTGCGTCGTCTCGCCGCTGCGAGTCGCGACGTGATAACCGCCGGGCTCCGCGGGTGAGGCGGCCTCGATCCAGGCGATGACGTCAGCGACGGGCGCGCCGGGACCCGGCGGCTGCTTCGGAGCCATCGAGGTCGGTGACGTCGTTGGCGCGGTCGAGTGGGCCGTGCTCGGCCGCGCGGACTTTTGCGCGGACTTTTGCGCGTCGCCGGACTTTTGCGCGTCGCCGCCCACCGGCTGCGAGCACCCCGCCACCAGCACCAACGCCGCGATCACCCCAGCAAGCCGCATATCGGCAAGGCTAGCGGGACGACACGACTTCGCCGGCCAAGCGCGTCGGTGAGCCGTTGTTCGCTACCGTCGGGTAATGCACGAACACACCGTCCGCGCGACCATCCAGTCGGGCACCGTCGAGGGTTTCACCCGCGACGGGGTGAACCGCTGGCGTTCCATCCCGTATGCCCGCGCACCCGTGGGCCCGCTGCGGTTACGGGCCCCCCAGCCGGTGGAACCGTGGCCGGGCGTTCGGTACTGCCACGGATTCGCCCACTGCGCGCCGCAACACCGCCGGTACACCATCCTCGCCCCGGGTAAGTACCAGCCGATGAGCGAGGACTGCCTGACGCTCAACGTCGTTGCGCCGAAAGAACCGGCGGATGAGCCGCTTCCGGTGATGGTCTTCGTCTACGGCGGCGGCTACATCCTCGGCACCTCGGCGACACCCCTCTACGACGGCGCATCCCTGGCGCGCAGGGGTTGCGTGTACGTCTCGGTGAACTACCGGCTCGGAGCGCTTGGCTGCCTTGACCTGTCGTCGCTGTCCAACGCGGACATCAGCATCGACGACAACCTGTTTCTGCGGGACCTGGTGATGGCGCTGCAATGGGTCCGCGACAACATCGCGGTGTTCGGCGGAGACCCCGACAACGTGACTATCTTCGGCGAGAGCGCGGGCGCACACGCAGTGGCCACGTTGTTGGCCGTTCCTGCCGCCAAAGGGCTTTTCGCCCGGGTGATTTCGGAGAGCCCGGCCAGCGGCATGGTCCGCTCGGCGGATGTGGCCCGCGAGTACGCGACCAAGTTCGCCGCGACGCTCGGCGCCCGTCAACAGGACGGTGCGCACGCCGTGATGGCGGCGCATCCGGCCGAGTTGGTCGAGGCGCTGGATCGGTTGATCATCCAGGGGCAGCGCGAGATGCTCGGCGCCTTCGCGGTGGGGCCGACGTCGGGCACTGAGTATCTGCCGCTCGATCCGTTCCAGGCGATGCGGCGGGGCACGGCGCACCGCGTACCGCTCATCGTTGGCACCAACGCCGACGAGGGCAGGTTGTTCACCCGTTTCCTCAAGCTGTTGCCGACCAGCGAACGGATGATCGAGCGGTTGCTGGCCGAGACGGAACCCGCTGAACGTGAACGGATTACCGCCGCCTACCCGGGCTATCCCGATCCCGCGGCGTGCATCCAACTCGGTGGCGACTTCGCATTCGGATCCGCGGCGTGGCAGATCGCCGACGCCCACAGCCGGCACGCCCCGACGTTCGTGTATCGCTACGACTACGCCCCGCGCACGTTGCGGTGGTCGGGGCTGGGCGCAACGCACGCGACGGAACTGTTCGCTGTGTTCGATGTGTACCGCACCAAGTTCGGGCGGCTGCTCACCGCGGCGGCCGACCGGCGCTCGGCCCTGCGGGTCAGTGACGACGTGCAGGCGCGCTGGCGAGCGTTCAGCCGCACCGGTGTGCCGGGCGAGGACTGGCCGGCATACTCCCGTGCCGACCGGGCGGTCATGATCTTCGACCGCCGACGCCGGGTCGAACACGACCCGCACGGCGACCGCAGGCAGGCGTGGGCGGGTTTTTCGTTGGCCGCGCGCTAGGATCCACGACGCCGTGATCGAACGCCCCGCCGATCTGACCACCGACTGGCTCAGCGCCGCGCTCGGTGCACCCGTCGGCGACTTCAGCATCGAGCGCATCGGCACCGGCCAGATGAGCGAGTGCTACCGCGTCACGCTGACCTATGCCGACGGGCACGCTGGACCGGCTTCGGTCGTGCTCAAGGTGGCGGCCACGGATCCGAGGAGCCGACAGACCGGCCTGGCGCTGGGCCTGTACGAACGCGAGGTGCGGTTCTACACCGAGGTGGCTCCGAACCTGGTCGGCCCGATCGCCCCGTGCCATCACGCCGGTTTCGACGACAGCACCGGCGCTTTTCACCTGCTGCTGGGTGACGCGGGTCCCGCCGTCGTCGGCGATGAGATCCATGGCGCGACAATGGATCAGGCCAGGCTGGCGCTGGCGGAGCTGGGCCGGCTGCACGGCCCGCTGCTCGGCGATGCGGCGATGGCGCGCGCCGAGTGGCTCAACCGGGATTCACCGATGAACCAGGCGCTGATGGGTCAGCTCTACGCGGGATTCGCCGACCGCTACCGCGAGCAGATCACCCGACAGCATCGCGAGGTGTGCGAGCGGCTCGTCGGCAGCTTCGATGGCTATCTGGAGGCCGAAGGCGCGCCCGGGCGGCCGCTCGGCCTCGTTCACGGCGACTACCGCCTGGACAACATGCTGTTCGGCGAGTCCGGCGCCGACCGGCCGTTGACCGTGGTGGACTGGCAGACCGTCGGCTGGGGTCCGGCGATGACCGACGTGGCCTACTTCCTCGGCTGCGCCCTTCCCGATCAGCTGCGTCGAGACCACTACGACGAACTGCTGCGCGCCTACCACGACGCCCTCGGCGCGGAAGCGCCAATCAGTCTGGACGATGTCCGCGACGGGGTACGCCGGCAGAGCTTCGTCGGGGTGATGATGGCGATCGTCTCCTCGATGCTCGTCGAGCGCACCGACCGCGGCGACGCGATGTTCATGACCATGCTGCAACGGCATTGCCAGCACGTGCTTGACACCGACGCACTACAAACATTGCCGGAACCCGTTGTCGCCGAGCCTCTTACACCAGACGCGGAAGACGAGGGTGCCCACCCGCCCGGCGGCGAGCCGCTGTGGAGCGAGAGCTGGTACCTCGACTTCGCCGACCCGCACCAGGGCGTTGGCGGATGGGTGCGGCTCGGGCTGATGCCCAACGAGAACACGGCCTGGATCACTGTCCTTGTGTGCGGCCCCGGCATACCGACCGTCGCGGTAGTGGACTTCGAGGCAGCCTTGCCCGACGACCCCGGCTCCGTCCGCACCGACACCGTCGACCTCACGTTGGGCGCCGTCGAGCCACTGCGCACCTACCGGGTCGGGCTGCGCGCGCGGGGGCACGCGTATGACGATCCGGCGGCCCTGCTGCAGGGCGAGGCCGGCCGGCCCGCCGAGATGACGATGGAGCTGGTGTGGACAACGGCGGGAACGCCGTATCAGTACCGGATTACGCCGCGCTACGAAATCCCGTGCACGGTGTCGGGCACGGTGACCGCAGACGGGCGCGAGTTCACCGTCGACGGCGTGCCGGGTCAGCGGGACCACTCGTGGGGTGTGCGCGACTGGTGGGCGATGGATTGGGTGTGGAGCGCACTGCACCTCGACGACGGCTGCCATGTGCACGGCGTCGAGATCCGCATTCCCGGCGCACCGCGGATGGGTGTCGGCTACGTCCAGCAGCCGGGGGAGCCGCTCGTCGAGGCGCAGACGGTGACGGCGCGGGAAACCTTCGCCGACACCGGTTTACCGCTCGCGACGGAGCTCACCGTCACCCCGGGGACTTTGACGGCTAGCGTCGACATCTGCGGGCACGCACCGGTGCGGCTGACGTCGCCCGGCGGCCGCGTCAGTCACTTTCCCCGGGCCTGGGCCACCGTTACCACCGCCGATGGCCGCACCGGTGTCGGCTGGCTGGAATGGAACCGCAACCAGCCGTCGGCCTGATGCGGATCATCGTCACCGGTGGCAACAGCGGCGTCGGCAAAGCGACCGCCGCCGCGCTGGCCGCCGCCGGTCACAGCGTGCTGATCGCCTGCCGGACTGTCTCCAAAGCCGAGCAGGCCGCCGCCCAGATGGCGGGTGACGTCGAGGTCGCGCACCTCGATCTTGCCAACCTTGCGAGCGTGCGGACCTTCGCCGAGTCGGTGAAAACCGTTGACGTGCTTGTGAACAACGCGGGCATAATGGGTGTGCCGCTGACCAGGACAGCGGACGGCTTCGAGGCCCACATGGGCACCAACCACCTCGGCCATTTCGCCTTGACGTGCCTGCTGGGCGACAAGATCAGGAACCGGGTGATCTCGGTCGCCAGTAGGGCCTATGCACTGGGTCGCCTGCACGTCGACGACCTGAATTGGCATACCCGCAAGTACTCGAAATGGGCCGCATACTCGGAGTCCAAGCTGGCCATCCTGCTCTTTGTCCATGAGCTCGCCGGCCGCGGCGTGCGGGCGTATGCCACCGATCCGGGCGCGACGGACACCGACATCGCCAGGGATGCCTCCGGCGTGGTGCCCTGGCTGCAACAGCACGGTTTGGGGCGGCAATTCGTGCACACCGCGGCCCAGGGTGCGCGGGCCAGCATCCAGGCGACGACAACGAACCTGCCAAGCGGTACCTATCTCGCGCCGCGGTTCAACCAATTGGGCAAGCCGAAGGCGACCAAACTGCGCCGGAAGGCCCGCGACCCGGTGGCTGCCCGTCGGCTGTGGGAACTGTCTGCCGCGCTCACCGGGTGCGACTGGCCGGGGGCGACGTAATGGCGGTCGGGCTTACGTCAGGTGGGCGCTGCCGTCGTGCAGGTCGTCGCGGCCCAGACCCATCGGCGTCGCGGCCGGAACATCGCCGGCGGCGACGACCTTGCGCGTGATGGGTGTGAGCGCCTGAAACAGCGACTCGACCTCTTCGTCGTCGAGTGCGTCGAGCGCCGACAACGCCAACCGGTCGGTGGTGTCCTCGATGCGCCGCTTCAGGTCTCGGCCCGCGTCGGTCAGCTCTCCTGCGCCGTCGATGAGCCCGCGCCGCTGTAGCTGCTCTGTCCAGACGCGCCACTGGTCGTCGTCGTAGTCACGGCCGCGCATGATGAACGCCTTTGGCACCTTGCCGGCCAGCGCCTGCAGCACATTGCATTCGCGGCCCGAGACGCCGAGGGCGACCAACACCGCGACATGAGCATCACCGCGCTGTTCGCGCAGCAGCGTCACCGCGTGCCACAGCTTGGCCAGCGGCTCGTCCGGCCAGTCGAGAGCGAGGTTGGCCGCGAAGAGCGGCCTGCCGTCCGGCGGGGACCCCCGTGCGGCCTTGGCGGCCAGGTCCGCCGCCGGCTTGGCCTCGTCGTCGGTCACGCCGTAGCGGCGCAGCGCCTCGACCGCGGAGTCCACCCGGACCCGTAAACAATCCGCCGGTGAGGCGACTTCCCACGCCGCGGGCAGGGCCTTGGCGATGCGCTCACGGGTGAAGTTGTAAAACGTCGCCGCCACCACCTCGGTCGGCACGATGCCGAACGGGGCAGATCGGGCAGCAAAGTAGCCCATCCAGAATCCGCGGAATCCAAGACCGTCCAGCGCGGCACGCGCCTCCGGCGCGAAGTACGTCACAGCGTGCACCGGTTCAAAGCGATCAAAGAAGCGGCGCGCCAATTCGGGTTCTCTCATGGGTGCTCCGGAACCTCCTCGGCGACAGCGGATGCCGCCTCGTCGATGATTGCGCGCATGGCGCGCTCCGCCCACGGTTCGTCGCGGAGCCTTATCGCGCGGGCAACCTCGTCGTGCAATTCGATGGCCGCCGGGTTCGGCGCCGCGGGCATCATGCCGTGGTGGGTGCGGCCGGCGAGCACTTCGGACACCACACCGTTCAGCGCGCGGAACATCTCGTTGCCACTGGCCTCGAGCATCGTCTGGTGGAAGATCTTGTCGGCCAACAGGTACGCGTCGAGGTCGCCCGAGCGGCCGTGCACCACCATGTCCGACACCGCGGCGGCCATGATCCGGCACTGATGCGGATCGGCCCGCCGGGCGGCCAGCGCCGCCGCGGCCGGTTCGAATCCCCGGCGCAGTTCTGATAGCGAGACCAGCTGGGCGGCCCGGTCCCCGGCCTGGAGTCGCCACCGAATCAGCCCCGGATCAAACACATTCCACTTCTCGGCCGGCTGGATCGTGATACCCACCCGGCGTCGCGACTCGACCATGCCCATCGACTCGAGCACGCGAACGGCCTCGCGCGCGACACTGCGGGACACGCCGTGCTCGGCACTGACGCCGTCCAGGGTGATCACCCGCCCGGGCGGGCACTGCCCCGACACGATCGCGGTGCCGAGCGCGGTGAGCAAGTTGCCGTGCAGAGCGCCGACGATTGGTTGCGAGGTCACTTATACATGTTGTCATAGCGTCGCTGGTTGTCGCATAAAACATATCTTTTTGTTATCTGCTTGCAATCATATGATGATTACGCCATGCTGTGTGACGTCACATACAACTGGGTAGGTGGAGGGGATGGCGCCACCAATCGTCGTCATGGGGGTCTCTGGCTCCGGAAAATCGACCGTCGGTGCGGCGCTGGCGCAGCGGCTACGGGTGCCGTTCGCCGACGCGGACGACTTCCATCCGGCCGCGAACATCGCGAAGATGACCGCCGGTCAACCGCTCAACGACGATGACAGGTATCCGTGGCTGGAAGCGATCGGGGAGTGGCTGGCCCAGCATTGCGACAGCGGCGGGGTGATGAGTTGCTCAGCGCTGAAACGAAAGTACCGCGATCAACTTCGCCGGCACTGCGCAGGCATCGAGTTTCTGCACCTAAAAGGCACACCGGAGGTCATCGGCAAGCGGCAGGCCAGCAGGCCGGGACACTTCATGCCGGCCTCGCTGCTCGCATCCCAATTCGACACGCTCGAGCCGCTCGGGCCCGATGAACGCGGTATCAGCATCGACGTCGACCAGAACATCGATTCCATCGTCGAAACCTATGTCGCATCAACCAATACGGGCGCAACCGAACAGGAGAATCGATGACCCCGGCAATCACACTGCTGGCGGCCGACACCAAACAGCCTGAACCCGTCGCGGCCGGCTGGCAGCTGATCCTGGCGGCGCTTGCCGGCATCGCGGTGATCGTCGTGCTGATCACGATCACCAAACTGCATCCCTTCCTCGCGCTCATCTTCGGCGCACTGACGGTGGGCATCGTCGCGGGCGAGAACGTCGGCGGCGTGCTGGACTCCTTCGGCAAGGGATTTGGCGACACCGCGGCGGGGGTGGGCATCCTGATCGCGCTGGGCGCGATGTTCGCCAAACTGCTGGCCGACTCCGGCGGCGCCGACGAGATCGTCGACACCATCGTGGGGCGCGCTTCACCACGGGCATTGCCGTGGGCAATGGCATTGGTGGGCGCGATCATCGGCCTTCCGATGTTCTTCGAGATCGGCCTCGTGCTGTTGATGCCCGTCATCTACTTGGTCGCGAAGCGGTCGCAGCTCTCGCTGATCACCGTCGGGATCCCCGCGCTGGCAGGGCTTTCCGCGATGCACGGGCTGGTGCCGCCGCACCCGGGGCCGCTGACCGCGATCGATCTGCTGCACGCCGATCTGGGTGTCACCCTGGCGCTTGGCGTTGCGGTCGCCATTCCGACGGTCATCGTCGCCGGGCCGCTGTTCGGCCGCCTCGCGGGCCGCTGGGTCGTGCTCGACGTGCCCGACCGATTCGACGCCGAAAACTTCTCCGGCAACGGTGGTGGCACTGTGACCGCGGCCGAGGCGCAAGGGGGTGGAACGACGGGAACGCAGACCGTCCCCAGCTCGCGCGTGGGCCCAACCCGAGTCCAACGCCGGCGCCCGAGCTTCGCCGTCACCATGTTCAGCGTTCTGCTGCCCGTCGGTCTGATGCTGGGCAAGGCGTTGGCCGACATCTTCATCGACGACAGGTCCAACCTCCTGCGTCAGGTTTTCGACATCCTTGGGCGCCCGCTGATGGCGCTGTTGATCGCGGTCGTTGTCGGCATCTTCACCCTGGGTCGCGGTGCGGCCATGACGCGCGATGAGATCGTCAAATGCGTTGAGACGTCACTGCCCCCGGTCGCGGGCATCATCCTCATCGTCGCCGCGGGTGGCGGTTTCAAGCAGGTGCTGGTCGACAGCGGGATCGGCACACTGCTCGCCAACTGGGCCAAGGGTGCGAATATCTCGGCTGTCCTGCTGGCGTGGGTGCTGGCCGTATTGATCCGTGTCGCAACGGGTTCTGCGACGGTGGCGACCATTACCGCATCATCGCTGATGCTGGGCCTGGTGGAAGGCATGAGCACCGGCGAGGTTTCGTTGATCGTGCTCGCGGTCGGCGCGGGATCGCTGTTCTTCTCCCACGTCAACGACGCCGGCTTCTGGCTCGTGAAGGAGTTTTTCGGCATGACGGTGGGCCAGACCATCAAATCGTGGTCCACCATGGAGACCGTGTTGTCGGTCACCGGCCTGGTGCTGGTGCTGCTGCTCGGCATCGTCATATGACGACCCCGGGCCCGCTCAGCCCTTGACGACCTGGGTGCCGCCAGCGAGTTCGTCGTGCTTGCCCTGCTTGGTCGGGCTGCTGTTGATCGTCACCGCGATGACGATCACGGCGATCAGCGTGAGCAGGCCGCCGATGAACGGCACGATGTTGAGCAACGTCCATACATTTCGGATGGCGGACTGCTGAACATCCGGCTTGGGCGCCCCTCCGGGGCCGCGCACGCTCAGGCCCAGCAGCTTCTTGCCCGGCGTCCACCCCTGGGTGGACTCGAAGGCCAAGAAGTAGAGAAACATCAGCAGGCCGGAGAACAGGCCGGTGACCCAGTAGTTGGTCAACGAGCCGAGCGCGAACGCGATTACGAGCGCGACGATGTTGACGATGATGCCGTCGATCAACCGGGCAGCGAACCGCAGGCCAAGGCCGCCTGGCTGTTGTCCACCCGGTGGCGGCGGATGTCCGCCGGGCTCGCCGTATGGTCCGGGTTGGGGTTGAAAGTCACCGCTTGTCATCGCGCAAATGTACCGCTCACAGCGGCAATTGCGAGCGGTTTGACGCGCGTCAGCCGCGGCGGCGGCGGCGCTGACGGACCTGGGTACGGGCGGTGTCGGCGAGCTCGCCGGCGCGTTCGCGGGCGGTCTCGGCCAGTTCGGGGGCGCGCTCACGGGCGACTTCGGCGAGTTCCGCGCCGCGTTCACGTGCCGCCTCGGCGAGTACGGGGGCGCGTTCACGTGCCACTTCGGCGAGTTCGGCGCCACGTTCGCGCGCCACCTCGGCGAGTTCCGCGCTGCGTTCGCGCGCGACGTGGGCCAGTTCGCGGCCGCGTTCGGCGCCTACCTGAAGACCGTGTCCCACCTTCTCGGCCAGCGCGCTGTCGGCAAGCGCACCGCTGGCCGCCGCGCCCGCGGGCAGGGCGGCGGTGACGGCCTCGGACACCCTGTGGGCGGCGCGACGCCCACGCCAGCCGAGTGAGGGTTTGCCCTCGGTGTCGAGGGCGGCGATGATCAGCCCGCCCATCAGGCTCACATCGGTCAGGAACGCGCGTCGTTGTTCGGCCTTGCGGTGCGGATCGGTCTCACTCCAGAAGGCTTGTCCGCCAAGGCTGCCCGGCACGACGGTCAGCGCCAGCGCCGCCGACGCCACCCGGGGCAGCTTGCCCGTGGCCAACAGCAACCCGCCTCCGATCTGCACCGCGGCGTTGACACGGGCCACGGTCTCGGCGCTGGCCGGAACCTTGGCGCCGACGGGGTCGGGTAGCTTGCTCAGACCCTCGAGCGTTGTCCGCGCCGCATCGGCTGCGGGCTTGGGGCTGCGGAGCGCGTCGATGCCCCGGCTGATGAACGCCGCTGACAACATCGGCCGCGCGATTCGTCGAATCAACATGGGCGATGTGTTCCCCCACCGACCGCTTCACAAACCCCCGGCGCCCGTCGGGGAGTAGCTTCCATACGGTGGCACTCGTTGCGGGTATCGACTCCTCAACCCAGTCCTGCAAGGTGGTGATCTGCGAAGCCGACACCGGCCAGATCGTGCGGTCCGCGTCGTCGCCGCATCCCGACGGAACCGAGATCGACCCGCAGCTGTGGTGGGCGGCGCTGCAGGAAGGTGTCGACGCGGCCGGGGGTCTCGACGATGTGGCGGCGGTGTCGGTCGGCGCCCAGCAACACGGCATGGTGTGTCTGGACAGCGCGGGTGGCGTGATTCGAGATGCGTTGCTCTGGAATGACACTCGATCCAGCACCGCAGCGGAGGGCCTGGTCGAGGAACTCGGCGGCGCCGGCGAATGGG
Organism: Mycobacterium sp.; assembly: GCA_036263935.1. Taxonomy (GTDB): domain Bacteria; phylum Actinomycetota; class Actinomycetes; order Mycobacteriales; family Mycobacteriaceae; genus Mycobacterium. The sequence goes on along the minus strand of DATARY010000005.1, from coordinate 2,138 downwards.
CGAAGCGGATCGGCGTCGTGCCGGTGGCGGCCATCACCGTTGCGAAGCTGCGCTGGCTGGCCGATCACGAACCCGGACTGGCCGACGCGACGGCCGCGGTGTGCCTGCCGCACGACTGGCTGACGTGGCGGCTGAACGGCTCAACGGACATTGCCGACCTGCGCACCGACCGCAGCGATGCCAGCGGAACCGGGTACTTCTCCTCGGAGACCGACAGCTATCAGCCCGACCTCCTTGAGCTCGCGATGCGGGGTCGGCGGCCGTCCGTGCCGACGGTGCTGGGGCCGCACGACTCCGCCGGGCAGATGCCGGCCGGCGCTGTGCTCGGCGCGGGTGCCGGGGACAACGCGGCGGCCGCGTTGGGCCTTGGCGCGGGACCCGGTGACTGCGTCGTCTCGCTCGGCACCTCCGGTGTGGTCAGCGCGGTGGGCGACGCCGCGCCGCACGACCCGGAAGGGATCGTGGCCGGTTTCGCCGACGCGACCGGACGCCAGCTGCCACTGGTGTGCACGCTCAACGGGGCACCGGTGCTGGCGGCGGTCGCGGCCATGCTCGGCGTCGATTTCGACACGATGGACCGGCTGGCGCTGTCGGCCCAGTCTGGTGCGGACGGGCTGACGCTGGTGCCGTACTTGGAGGGGGAGCGTTCGCCGAACCTTCCCGATGCGGCTGGCGCGCTGCACGGTGTGACGACACGAAACCTCACCTCCGCCAACGTCGCTCGGGCGGCCGTGGAGGGGCTGCTCTGTTCGATGGCGTACTGCATCGAGAAGATCTCCGAGCAGGGCATCGACGTGCACCGGATCATCCTGGTCGGCGGGGGCGCGCGTTCGGAAGCGGTGCGGCGCATCGCGCCCGCGATCTGGGGCGCTCGGGTGTATGTGCCGACGCCGGCCGAATATGTCGCGCTCGGTGCGGCCAGACAGGCGGCATGGGCACTGTCACAACAGGATTCGCCACCCACATGGTCGTTCGGGGTGACCGCGTCGTACAACGCTAGACCCACGCCGGATGTGCTCGAGCGGTATCGGGCGGCGCAACCATTGACCCTGGGTCAGTGAAGCCGGCGCGGGTTTGACGGCTGGTGTGACGAACGTCAGCCGGCAACTGTGACGCAGGTCATTGCCTGATCACTGGTAATTAGGTCAACCTCATTCTTCATTTGTTTACCTAATGGCTGGGAGCACGATGGCCAACCTGGACTTTGCCTACGACCTGACCCTGGACGAGGCGCGACGGCGCAGCGCAGTGCTGGAAGCCATCGGCGACGGCTGGGATCCCATAACCGTGCTCGCCGAGGAACAAAAGGCCTACGACATGCTGTATTCCGACCTAGATGCGGAGCAGCAGCGGATCTACGACGAGCTGGTGCGCGCCGGCGTCCTCTCGGATCGGACGGTCGAGCGTGTTACCGATTGATCCCACCGCCGACCGTGCCCGCCGCGCCTGGCTGCCGTGCCCGTGCTGCAATCCCGACGCCAAGTGCGGCGACTGTGCAGGCACACGGAACTGCGACACGCACTGGCAATATCTGCTGAGCAACAGGGGGACGGTGGTCCACCTGCAGTGCTCTGATTGTGGTTATCTCTGGTCGACGGATACGCATCGCCGCACCCGTCGGCGGCGTGCGGCCTGAGCGACTACGCGTCGGCTTCGGGTCGCGGCCATCGCGGCCGGGGCAGCTCTGTTTTCGGCGGTGGTCGAAGGCGGTCCAGCACCGGACGTAGCGGCCACGTCGCGCGGCGGCGTTGCTGTAGCTAGGTGTTGGCCGAGGTGTCGATCCTGGTCCAGATGAATTCCGTGACGTTGGCCGGCTTGAGTATCAGCCGGACGATGAACGGCACTTGCGACCGTTGCTCGTCGACGAAGAGCTTTGGGTCGGCGAGCCGATAGGTGCGCCGTTGCGTGATGACTTCGAAGCTGCCGGCCGCGAGGACATTCCTCACCCAGTCCGCGTGGTTTCCGAAGGTCAACGCGAAGAGATAACCCTGGCCGCTGCGGAATAGGTTGACCGGTGTTCGATAGGTACGCCCGGATTTCCGGCCCTTGTGGATGACGACGCCGAAGCCCGGCATCCACGGGCCGAGCAATCCGAAGGTCCTGTTGGTGACAACCTTGTTGAAGCGCGCGATCTTGCG
>DATARY010000156.1:0-1527 GCA_036263935.1 Mycobacterium sp. | reverse complement strand
GTGACGTCGTCACTTGTCATGTCCAGCAACGTGATCGGGCCACCGCCGAACGCTGCGACATAGATGCCGGCCAGCGGTGGAAGGTCGGCACCGAACCGGTCGAACAGCGCGCTCATCGCGGCCTCGTCCGCCGCATCGGCGGCTGCCGTCACCAAAGTGGTGCCGGCCGGCGCCAGGCGGGCGGCCAGATCGTCGAGGCGCGAACCGGGGTTGCGCGATACCGCGACGACGGTGCCCGCGCCCGAGTCGGCGAGCTGCTGGATCAGGTGCGGCCCGATGTTGCCGGTCGCGCCGATAATCAGATAGCTGCTGTCCTTGGACAATTCGGCAGGTGCGGTCGAGGGCGCGTATCCCTGGTGCAGCCGCGGCACGCGGCGCAGGCCGGCCCGGTAGACGACCTGGTCTTCGTCGTCGGCGGCCTTGGCCTCGTTCACGACGTAGGTGGCGGCCAAGCCGTCCGGCACCGATTCGTCGAGATCGATGACGCGGCCCCAGAATTCGGGGTTCTCGAGTGCAAGCGTGCTGCCCAGACCCCACAACACCGCGTGAGCGGGGTTGGCGCGGTCGCCTTCGGTGACCGGCTGGGCGTTGCGGGTGAGCAGATACAGCCGTGGCGCCACGCCCATCTCGGCGATGGCAGCGGTCAGCCGTCGTGCGGCGTTGAAATACTCGTATCCCGCCTCGGCGCCGAACTGGCCGCCGGTCACCGCGGGTGCGTAGAGCACGTGGGTCACTCCGGCGAGGGCGTCGGTGATCGCCGTCGGGTCGGCGCCTTCGGCCAGCACTGACGTCGGCGCAGGCGCGGCGGCGAATTCGTCGCCGAGGACGCGACCGATCTCGGTTCCCAGCTCGGAGTCGGTGATGACCAGCCACGAGATGTCGGCGTCGCCATCCGCGGACGGCTCCCGAGTCGCCCCGGACAATTCGCGGGCCGGCCACGCCAGCTGGCAGTACCACTCCGACGGGATCGGGCCATCGGTCTGTACGCCCGGATCACCAACGGCGGCAACATGTCTGACCGGCGTGATCGGTCGGGGGTTGACCCAGTGGCGGCCGTGGTGCCACGGCGTGGTCGGCAGCACCGGGTGCGGCTCGACGGGGTGCGGGATCTGCGGCGGATGACTGGTGTGGACGGTGTTGAGGTTGGTGTGGAAGCGGACCGCGTCGTCGCCGTCGCGCCACAGCGTCCCCACGCTGTGGTGATGGGTGGTGGGATCCAGCGTGTCGCCGACGGCGTGGGTCAGGATCGGATGGGCACTGATCTCGATGAAGGTCGCGTGCTCTTCGGCGGCAGCCGCGACGGCCTGGCTGAGTAGTGCGGGTTGACGCACGTTGGCCACCCAGTAGTCAGCGTCCAGCATCGGCGACGCAGCGCCCTCCATGACCGTCGAATAGAACGGGATGGTGGGGATCTCGGGAGTCAAATCCTTGAGCGCCGTGCGCAATTCGTCCAAGATCGGATCCATGAACCCGGTGTGGGACGCGACCTCCATGTTGACCCGACGAGCGAAACGGTTCTGCGCGCTC
>DATARY010000228.1:0-5819 GCA_036263935.1 Mycobacterium sp. | reverse complement strand
GTGCACTTGTCCGGAGGCGGGCACCCCGTACGTGTGTACCTGTGGAGCCGATATGGTCCCAGTCGAGGAGCGCGTCGCCGACTCAACAAGCTAGCGGTCGGGGGTCTTAAACCTATGGCGTGGCCTGTCGGGCGCTGAAGTGGGCAGCGACGGTCGCCGCGGGTAGGTCGGTGTCGTAGACCGCGGCGTCGCCAAGCGAGCCGGCGTAGAAGGTGCCCCCGGTTTGCAGGGCGCCCAGGCGCAGGCCGGGTGGGGCGAATAGCGGTTGGGTTCCGCCGTGTCCGTCGTCGACGGCAACGCCGTCGACGTAGAGCGTCAGTGCGCCGCAGGCCTGGGTGCGGGTGAACACCACATGATGCCAAGCGCCGTCGTTGAAGCCGGGCGCGGAGTGGATCGAGGTGTCGGGGTTGCCGGTGCCGGCCCCGCCGCCACTGCTGTTGAACCACACTTCCAGGCTGAAGTCGTTGCGGATGTCGTCCTCACCGGCCTCACGGCCAATCAGCTTGGCGCGTCGTCAATCCCCGTCGGACAGATCGCAGGCCGGGCTCGCGTCGCCACGCACGAAAGCAGGTAGCGGACTACTCATGTGGCCGGTGCGGCGGAGCCTAGATGATGGGCACACCACAGCCGGGGAGGAGACGGACATGCCGACCAGACCGAAGGTGTACGTCCACGACGACGGCGCGTTGCTGGTCTGGCGGCCGTCGCAACCGATCGCAGGCTGCCGCGGATTCGCCGTCCAGCGGCGCAGCCGCACCGGGTCGGCGGTCGATGTGTCTTATCTGCCCAACCGGATGGGCGTTGTCACAGAACCGATCATCCATCTGGTCAACGCAGAGACCGGCCAAGCCGACACGGTGTCAAAACCATCCTCGGAGTCGCCATTTCAACGATTCTCGTGGACCGACCACGGCGCCGACACCGTCTCCTACCGGGTCATCCCCGTGATTGTCGACGGGACCGGCGGACTGCGTCTCGTCGAGGCAGAAGCGAGCGACTGGAGCCCCGAACGCACAGTGGGCGCCACCCCAACGGTCACCTACCAGCCGTTCTTCAATCGGGCATTCGTGATCACCCAACCTGAATGGTGCCGGTGCTGAAACAACGAGCACGACGTGCAGTTCTCAGGGGGGTTGTGAGCAGCACATTTCGGCGCACGTGGGCCGGCGCCGCACGGAAATTTTGTGCATGAAGAGTGCTCGTGGCGCCCTTAGGCTATCGACCAGATCCTGTTGAGGCTGCCGCGTGTGGGCCCGCGGGGGGAAACCGCGCCGCCGGATGCCCAATGGAGGACTATGCAGACGAAATCCCGCGGCGAGTCCGATGTCGAAATGGCGCGCGGACAGCACAGTGCGGCACGATTTTTCTGGATGTGGCTGATCGTCGCGACATTGATGTCGATCATCGGAAACGTCACCCATGCCGCCTTGCATGCGGCAGCCGGCACGGTCGGCCTTGCGGCCGGTGCCGCATTGGTGCCGCCGGTCGTGCTGCTGGCCGCCACTCATTCGGTAGCGGTTCTGGTGCGTACCCGCGCCGGAGGGTTGACCTACTGGTGCGCGCTGACGATGACGGTGGTGCTCGCGTCGTGCGCCTTCGTCCTGTCATTCGACGCGCTGCGGTCGTTGGCGATCACGCTCGGTCTGGCATCGTCGATCGCGTGGTTGTGGCCGTGCTCCATCGACGTCGCCATCGCTCAGGCCACCCTGTGCCTGTTGTCCCTGAGCCGGCGTCACACCCCGGCTCCGGTGGCGCGAACGTCGACGCGGCCGGCGCATGGGCGGCCCGCCGCCGACCTGCCATGCGACCCGCGGGCAACCGCGGACACGGCAACCAATCGCAGTGGTCCACCTGGCGCTGCCGCCTCTCGGATCGCCGCATTGCCACGGGCGTCAGACGATTGCGTCAACACCGCCGCCATCCAGCGCTGGCAGCCGGTCGCCGAATCGCTTGTGCGAGGCGGCGTGACCTCGAAGCACCCGCGGCTGGTCGCGACCATCCTGGCGCAGCGGGAGGCCGGCGTCCCGCCGAGCACGATCGGTCGCAGGCACAAGGTGCATCACAGCACGGTGGGACGGATCCTGACGGCAGCCGAGGCTCTCACCGCGTAAACGGCCCTCGGTGCGGTCGACGTCGCAGCGCCAGGCGTGAGTCCAGCCGCGGGTGCCCTCGTGGGGCACTGCGAGAGAAAAGGGCCGGACGACGTCCGCTGATCATCTCAGCCGGATTCGTCGAGAACAGCTCGTCGCCTTCCGCGAGGCCAGGCTGACTGAAGGTCAGCGTCATGAATGCGCAGACCACCATTCGTAAAGTTCGTTGAGGGTCGGTCCGCGTCGATCAGCGCGGACATCATTGACGAGCAGGTCGGCTTCGGTGGTCCAGGTCACCGCCGCAAGGCCGTCGCGATAACTGCACACCAGCGTGCCACTGACCTGCTGCGGCTTGGCGTTTCGGCGCCAGGGCCCGGGTGACTGGATGTTTCCGGGACAGGTCACGATGGTGGAGCCGTGTAGCATCTCGTCGAAAATCCCTGCCAGCGAAGCTTTTTCGCGAGCTAGGGCATAGGTGGCCGCCGGCGGCCCACCGCGGTCGCTGTTTGGCCCGCACACGACTTTCGCGAACGCGTGCGTCGACACTGCCGCCGGTTGGCAGGAACCAGGCGAGTAGCCAGATGGCAGCATGCGCAACAGGCGGGCCTCGTCGTGCTCCGGCGGGGCCGCGCCTTGGGTGGTCCGCGGTGTTGAGCTTGCCTCCGGCGGAGCGGGGGCGGCGGGGCGAACCAGTAACCAGGAGGTGAGTCCGCCTACCACCACAAGGGTCACAGCGCCGGCGGCCAGAGCAGTCGGCGCGGTCTTGCGGCGAACGGTTCGCGCCTGAGATACCTGGTTCCACCACTCTCCGCCGGGAGAAAACTTGGACGGCGGTGATGGCTCCACCCCCGTCTGGTGTGCAGGCCGTCCCCTGAGATCCGAAGTGCCTTGGGTGGTTGACCACTGCGCCAACACGGGCAGCGGCTCGGTGTCATCCTCAACTAGCCCCTGCTCAGCAACGGCATCCTGAGGCGTTGATGTCGTCGCCGACCACGAATCAGCCGACCTCGGCTGTGAGCTCACGCGCCTTCTCCTCCAGCGGTCACGTAAGACCTTAATGTGGCCGCCGGGCTCCGTCGCCGCCCGCGTTGTGTTCTGCGTAGTCATCGGCTCCGCAACGGCGGCGGATCGCGTCGGCGGTAGTCGCTAGCTTAAGCGCATGTCTACCTACACGCATGTGTTGGCGTATGACAACGGTGCATCAATCGGATAGTTGGGCGGCATCATTGATATTGACGAATTGGATCCTCCGCTACGCCGTTTCAAACGAAACCGTTTAATTTTGCGCTTAGCCGGTGGCCGTTGGGGGAGGGATGGACCACGACCAGGCGTGCCGAGGTGGGCAGGACGGTTTGGAGTATCTCCAAGCCGGGATGCTGGGACATCTGCACACCGAGCATGAGCCGCTCGACGTCGCCATTCCGCTGTCCGCAGTACTGAGATGATCAGCCGCTCAAATGTTTTCGGCGCCGACAGGCGGCGGGCCTGATTCACGGCCTGGAGCACTTCGGATATTCCGGCGCTAAGCTCGTGCGCTCCGACCGGCACTACGTGCCAATGTCTGCACCGCATCGCGCAATCTCGATTTCACGATGTTGTCCGTGATGTTCAGATCGGCGGCGATTTGCGTCGTCGTCCACCCCATGTAAAACGACCGGAGAATCACCGCACGCTGCCCGGCAGACAAACGGGATAGAGCGTCGAGGATGAGCCGCCGATCGTCGGGACGTGCGAGATTCCGCGCGCGGTCTGCGCCGTCGGCTCCACGCTCAACGGCATCACCTTCTTGTCTCATCGTCCGGCAAGTCGGGTGGCCTTGTGCTCGGGTTCGGCGTGAGGACTCGAATCGTCGGTTGTTTCGGCGAGAAGGTCGCGCAGTTGTCGCCGTCCGCGGTGGAGCCGCGACATCACCGTTCCTTTTGGGGTGTTCATGATTTGGGCGATTTCGTGGTAGTGGAAGCCGGCGATGTCGGCGTAGTACACGGTCATGCGATATTGCTCGGGAAGCGCCTGCATCGCCGCCCTGATGCGCGCGTCTGGCAGCCTCGTGAGCGCCTCGTCCTCGGCTGTTCGCAGCCCGGTCGAGGAGTGCTCAGCGAGGGCCGCAAGCTGCTGGTCGCCGATCTGCTCGGTCGGGTATTGCTCCGGTTGCCGTTTTCTCTTTCGATAGCCGTTTATGTAGGTGTTCGTGAGGATCACGTGTAGCCACGCATTGATGTTGCTGCCTTCGCGGAACGACCGAAAGTTGCTATATGCACGCAGCATGGTGTCCTGCAGCAGATCCTCGGCGTCAGCGCGATGGTGCGTCATGCGCAACGCCCGGCGGAAGAGCGGCTCGAGCAGCGGGATGGCGTCGCGTTTGAAGCGTGTGCTCAGTTCTCCGTTCGTTGCGCAGTTCTCGCATGCAGCAGCGGTGGCCTCCGTGTTGCGTATGCCAGACCGTCCGTCGGGTTCAATCGCATCGATGACGGCTAGATCACTTGTACTGCCTGCGGATTCAGCAATTGTTGAGGTCAAGATCAGTACACCTCCGAACGAGGCTCACCCTTAGAGGTGTGGATACGTGATAGGTCCAGCCGTGACCTGCGCCGCTCTCAGCCATCACGTCCTCCGTCCAGCGGTGGGTGGCGGTCACCGGCCACATGATGCAGGCCTCGCAAGCCATCTGACTTCCAACAATTATATTATGCAACTATATAATAGACGCGGTTGTCGGCCAGCGCGAGCAGCTGTGTCACAACGCACATCCGTGACGTCGACACGCCGAGATTACAACATCTTCGCAGGGTCTCGGCGGTAAGCGGGCCATGAAGGTACCCGGCATAAGGGCCGGCTTGGCGTGACTGCAATTCCCAGCTCATCGCATTATTTACATAGTATAATGATATTATCCGGGCATGGATGAGTCGGAGCGAGGCAATGACCGAGAGCGCATTGCCGATGGTTTGGATCAGGCCGGGATTCTTGTGATGCGTCACCTCGTCGACCGCGCGGGACTGACCGCGACGGCCTATCAAGTGCTCACCAGGCTCAGTCGGGAGGGTCCGGCCCGGCTGACGGCACTGGCCGCGGCGGAAAGCATCAGTCAGCCGTCGATGACCCAGCTCATCCAGCGTCTGGAACGGCAGGGCTTGACGACCCGGGTCAACGACCCCGAAGACGGACGGGCGGCTCTGGTAGATGTCAGCGGCGCCGGGCGGGCGCTGCTGGCCCGCCAGCACCGGCGTCGTCGCGATCGGCTGAACGAACTGCTGGCAACCCTTTCCCCAGAGGACGAGGCCACGCTGACGCTGGCGATGCACGTCGCCGCGCCCATCATCCGGCGCCTGATCGCCAACGCCACCAGTTCGGCGTCCAGCAAGACAGCGGTATCAACCGGAGCAGACACCGCCGTTGCCCACGCCGCCGGAGGTGCTCGTCAGTAGTAGTTCGCGGCGTAGGGTGACCGCTTCGCCGCACGGTCGGTCCGTCGGCGCATCGCGTCGTCGGCGCGCATCAACCGCCAAACATGTTGGCAGTCAACGTCGTCGGGCGCAACACGGTCTCCACATGCCCGACCCTCGTGCGGCCGTCGTTCACGCGGCCGAGCGCTGAGCGACCGATCGGCGGCGCAGGCTCACATGCGCGATGGCCGGCGTCGTGTAGGCGACCTCGTTGGGGCCCGGCAAAGCAGTCACCGAACGCCGCAACCTACGTAGCGCACTAGGTAGTTCTTCGGTGTTGCCCGGG
>DATARY010000202.1:0-2662 GCA_036263935.1 Mycobacterium sp. | reverse complement strand
GTCCGACGCTGCGGCATAGGCGATCGGCTTGCGCTAGGTCTGGTCCCAGTTGAATGCCTTATACAAGGGTTGGGGGTGCGCGCCGCCGACGTTCTGGTAGGTCTTGAGCACCACGGCCTGCGTACCGCGCGGCGGTATCGCCGACCCGTACTTGGTCGAGGTGATGTCCAGCTCGTAGGGCACGTCGCGGGGGGCGCGCGATTTGGCCACGTTGAGGAATCCGTCGCGGGCCTGGGTGACGTAGTCGGCCAGCGGCTTCGGGTCGGGGTAGTCGTTCGGAAAGCTGATATTGACGTGGTAGCTGGGGTCGGACATCTGAATCTGGCACATCTGGCCGGTATCGACGCCCTTCAGGTCGGCGCAGTAGTTTTTGGGCGCAGCAGCGGCGACGCCGGGACAGCCGAGGGGAACAAGGGCCGTGACGAGCACGGCCACCTTGAGGATGCGCATGTCGGGTTTCCTCCGGAGAATCTGCGGCACCTGAGCAACGGACGAGAGATTACCTGTTGCTGTTATTTGCGGTTATTTGCGGTCCTGGCGGACATCGGCGCTCGACGCCTCGAGGTCGTTCCGCAGGACCTTGCCGGCGGGATTGCGGGGAATTCGTTCGACTATCTTTACGTCGCGCGGTTGTTCGAAACGAGAGACTTTGTCCCTCAGGTATTCACGCACTGCCGATTCCTCGATGGCGGCCTCGGGGCGGGGGACCACGAAAGCGGCGAGGCGTTCCCCGTAGTCCGAGTCCGGGACGCCGATCACCGCATTATCGGCGACGTCTGGATGCTCGGCGAGGGCATTCTCGACTGCACGGGGGTAAACATTCTCTCCGCCGGAGACGATCATGTCGTCTTCACGGCCAACGATGAAAAGTCGCCCCTTGACGTCGAAGTAGCCCATATCCCCGGTATCCATCATGTCGCCAACGACGTCTTTGGTACCGCCACTCGTGTAGGAATCGAAGGTGAGATCGCCGCCGACAAAGATGCGGCCAGTAACGTCCGGCCCGACCTCTCTGCCGTCCTCATCGAGGATGGCAACCCGGCAGCCGGCAACCGGCCTTCCGACGGTCTCGGGTGCTTCGCGCAGGTCGGCCGGCGTTGCGAGGGCGCCTATGCCGACCTCCGAGGAGCCGTAGCCGTTGTAGATGCTGTCGCCGTAAGCATCCATGAACCGCCGGGCGAGCGTGGGATCGAGCCTGGCGCCACTCGATATCACCACGCGCAGCGACGGCAACGGGTTTCGTGCCCGCACATCTTCGGGCAGATCAAGGATGCGGGCGAGCATGACCGGCACGGCGGTGAACGCGTCGGCACGGCATTGAGACGCCTGGGCCAGCGTCGCTTCGGTGTCGAATCGGCGCAGGGTCAAGGCAGTGCCGCCGAGGCCGAGGGTCAGGATCAGCATGCCAAAGCCCAGGCCATGAAACATGGGTACGGCGACGGCGATTCGCGATCCGACGCGAAGCCCGGTGCGATCGAGAATTGATACCCCGATGCCTAGTGCCGAAGCGATCCTCGGCTTGCGGGGCACGCCTTTGGGTGTGCCGGTCGTGCCCGATGTCAAGAGAATGATTCGGCCTGGCGCCGCCACCTTGGGTCGCGAAACACCTTGGCGTGCTTCGATGCTCGCGGGATCGATGACGGTGACGTCCTCGCCCGCGGCGCGGGCGTCATCCGCGAACTCGTCGTCGCAGATGACTGTTCTGATCTCGTGCGTGCTGACGGCGGCCGCGAGGGCTTCGGCGCGAAAGTCTGTGTTGAGGAACACCACGTCGGCACCGACCAGCGCCGCCGCGAAGACAGCCTCCGCGAAGCCGCGCCCATTGCGACACAAAATCCCAACCGCCTGCCCCGCTTCGACGCCCCGGCGGCGGAGCTCAATGGCAAGTGATTCGGTCTTCGACTGCAAGTCGCGATAGCTGATCGGACCGGACTCGTCGACCATCGCCGTCCGATTCGGCCATCGCGCCGCCGAGACTGCCAGCAGAGTAAAGGGGTTCATCCGACCTCGAGCGGCCTCGCGGACGACCCCGAGCAGGCCACGTGGCCCCGGCGGTGTCAGCAAGCGGGAACGCAACACCGCCCGACCTGCCGTCCTCAGCACGCGTTCGGTCATCACTCCGCATCCTTCGCACTGTCCGAATCTCTGGTGCGCCGGTACCACACTTGCGCGGCGCGCTCTACGGGTGCGCGGAGGAACACTGTGGTGAGTTCGGCAGGCCATGCCCACCACGGGGCGATGGTCCGCGGCCGCTTGATGATCGCTCTGGCAACGATGTCGGCGGCCTGGTCGGGATGGAGGCCCGGAACATTGCGCAGGCTCGGCGTCGGCGCGGTCATCCGGGTATGGATCAACGCCATGTAGACCGACGTGACGTCGATGCCGTCGGCATGCAATTCCGGTGCTACGCTGCGCAGCCACATGTCGAAGGCGCCCTTGGAGGCCTGGTAGGCGCCCCACCGCGGGCCGGGCGGGACACGGACGCCGATGCTGGAAATGTTCACGATGTGCCCGCTGCCGCGCTCCCGCATCGCGGGAAGTAACCCGAGCAGCAAGTGGATCGGGCCAAGGTAGTTGATGCCGATGGTGCGATCGAAGTCGTGGGGCCGGCCGTACTGCTCGTGCAACGGCCGCCGGATGGACTTGCCGGCGTTGCTCACCA